>NZ_JAUQWH010000003.1 GCF_030757795.1 Actinoplanes oryzae | reverse complement strand
GCGGCCCGGAACGGCTCGGACCCGTACGCCCGGACCAGCCGCTCGTGCACCCGCCCCGTCCAGCGCAGGATCCCGGGCCGGTAGATCCGGGTCTCCCGCTGCTGGTACGGGTTCGCGTGGTGCGCGTCGTCGACGGTGACGGTCAGCGCCTCCGCGGTGGCCGTGGCCAGGAACCGCCGCAGCGCCGGAGGATCGGCCGTCACCCGGTGATCCGCGTCCGCGGCGAGGACCCATTGCGCCCGTACGCCCGCCGCGGCCGCGTTCCGGGCGGCGGAGAAGTCGTCCGACCACTCGCCCCGCGTCACGTGGACGCCGTAGCGCGCGGCGATCGCGGGTGTGCCGTCGGCCGACCCCGTGTCGTGCACGTGGATCTCGTCGGCGATCCCCTTCAGGAACTCCAGGCACGCGGGCAGCATCCGGGCCTCGTCCCGGACGATCACCACGGCGGCCAGCAGCGGTCGTTCCACGTCTAGATCTTCGGCGCGGCCCCGGAAAGCCTGAGGCGGGTCACGCCTCCCGCAGCCGGATCCACGCAGCGGCATCCGGCGGCAGCCAGCCGTCGCTGGTCAGCGGGTCGCTCGCCAGCAGCACCTCGCCGGCCGGCAGCGGCACCGCCCGCGTCCCCATGGCGATCACCAGCGCGAACCAGCCCGCGCGCACGGCCAGCAGCGCCTCGTCGGCTCCGACGGTCCAGGCGACGTCGTCATCGGGGGAGAAGGGCAACGCCGCCCGCAGCGCCAGCGCCCGCCGAGTCAGGACCAGCGCGGGCGGATCCGACTCCACGGCATGCTCGCCCCATCCGGGCGGAAAGGGGAGCCACGGCGGCGCGAGCGAGAACCCGTACGGCGGATCGGGGGTCCAGGGCAACGGCACCCGGCATCCGTCCCGGCTCATCCCGGATCGCACCCAGGCGGGATCCT
This sequence comes from Actinoplanes oryzae, assembly GCF_030757795.1. Classification (GTDB taxonomy): domain Bacteria; phylum Actinomycetota; class Actinomycetes; order Mycobacteriales; family Micromonosporaceae; genus Actinoplanes. The sequence goes on along the minus strand of NZ_JAUQWH010000003.1, from coordinate 155,740 downwards.
GGCGGGCGCCGGGCGGGACGTCCACCTCCGGCAGGCCGAGCTCCTGGCCCTGATACAGGTACGCCGCCCCGGGCAGCCCGAGGATCGCGAGGATCGCCGCCCGGGCGCGCGCCGGGGAGCCGTACCGGGTGGGGGTCCGCACGACGTCGTGGTTCTCCACCACCCACGTCACGCCGCCCGGCGTCCCGGCGAGCAGCTCGGTCCCCGTCGCCGCCCACGCCCGCGCGTCCCAGGGCGCCACGACCAGCCCGAAGGCGAACACCTGGTGCAGCAGCTCCGGCCCGGTGTACCCGGCCGCGCGCGCCGGCGGCAGGTTGACCTCGCCGACGAGGACGCGCGGCGGATCGTACGAGTCCGCGATCCGCCGCCAGCGCCGGTGGATGTCATGCACCTCGGGCCGGTCCGAGGCGAGCGTGTTGGCGCGCAGGCGCATCGGCTCCATCGCGTCCGGGTCCGGCAGGTCGGGCAGCCCCGGCGCCTTCACCATCCCGTACGCCACGTCGATGCGCAGCCCGTCGACGCCCCGGTCGAACCAGAACCGCAGCACGTCGTCGAAGAGCTCGTGCGTGCGCGGGTCGTCCCAGTTCCAGTCCGGCTGCGCGGAGTCGTACAGGTGCAGGTACCACTGGCCGTCCGGCACCCGGGTCCAGGCCGGCCCGCCGAAGACGCTGGGCCAGTTGTTCGGCGGCTGCGCACCGCCGGGGCCGCGGCCGTCGGCGAAGTGGAACCGCTCCCGGCCGGCACCGGCCAGGGCGGCCCGGAACAGCGGGTGCGCCACCGAGCAGTGGTTCGGCACCACGTCGATGAGCACCCGCAGGCCCAGCCCGTGCGCCCGGGTCAGCAGCGCGTCGAAGGCGTCCAGGTCCCCGAAGAGCGGATCCACGCCGGTGTAGTCGGCGACGTCGTACCCGTGATCGGCCTGCGGCGAGGGCTGGAACGGCGTCAGCCAGATCGCGTCCGCGCCCAGCCCGGCGACGTGATCGAGGCGGGCGGTGATCCCGGCCAGGTCGCCGACCCCGTCAGCGTCGGAGTCGGCGAACGACCGCGGATAGATCTGGTAGACGACGGCATCCCGCCACCACGCGTCGCGCATGGTGGCAGGAGACCACAATCGTCAGGACTTCGCAGGAGTCGCCGCGGCCGAAGCGGCGGCAGCAGCGGCGGCGTTGGACGCAGCGGCAGCGGCGTTGGATGCGGCGGCGGTCACGGTGGACGCGGCGGCGGTCACCGCGGCGGCCACCGGCTCGGCGCGCTTCCAGCGCTGGGCCTTCGGGGCGGCCGGGTCGATCTTCTTGCGCGCCGGGCGCTCGGTCGCCGGGCCGCGGTCGGGCAGCGCCAGGCGGAAGACCTTGGCCCACGCGGAGCCGACCTGCTTGGGCAGCGGGCCGGTCACATACTTGAGGTCGTACTTCTCGAAGAGCGCGCGGATCTTCGGGGCGATCTCGGCGTACCGGTTGCTCGGCAGGTCCGGGAAGAGGTGGTGCTCGATCTGGTGGGACAGGTTGCCGGTCATGATGTGCATGGCCTTGCTGCCGCTGATGTTGGCCGAGCCGAGCATCTGGCGCAGGTACCACTCGCCGCGGGTCTCGCCCTCGATGGACGTACGCTCGAAGGTCTCGACGCCCTGCGGGAAGTGGCCGCACATGATGACCGAGTGGGTCCACAGGTTGCGGATCAGGTTGGCCGTCGCGTTGGCCGCGATCGTGTGCAGGAAGGACGGCCCGGACAACGCGGGGTGGATGACGTAGTCCTTGAGCATCTGCTTGCCGATCTTGTTCCGGGTCTTCCGGAGGGCGGCGCGGAACTTCGGGTCCTGACGGCGCTTCTTGGTCTTGAGGTTGCGGCCCAGCTCGAGGTCGTAGGCCGCGATGCCGTACTCGAAGAAGCAGGCGTTGATGAAGTTGTAGAGCGGCTGGCCGAGCAGGGCCGGGCTCCACGGCTGGTTCTCGTCGACGCGCATGATGCCGTAGCCGAGGTCGTTGTCCTTGCCGACCACGTTCGTGTACGTGTGGTGCAGCTCGTTGTGCGAGTGCTTCCATTGCTCGGCGGGCGACGCGTTGTCCCACTCCCACTTCGTCGAGTGGATCTTCGGGTCGCGCATCCAGTCCCACTGGCCGTGCATGACGTTGTGGCCGATCTCCATGTTCTCGAGGATCTTGGCGATCGACAGGCCGGCCGTGCCCAGGATCCACGCCGGCGGGAAGAGCGAGAAGAGCAGCACCGCGCGGCTGCCCAGCTCCAGCCCGCGCTGCGTGCGGATGACCTTCCGGATGTACGCGGCGTCGCGCTCCCCGCGGCTCTCGATCACCTCGTCGCGGATGGCGTCGAGCTCGCGGCCGATCTGCTCGATGTCCTCGGGCGTGAGGTGGGCGATCGGGTTGGTTTCCTTGCGCTGCATGGTGGTCATAAGCAGTCCTAGAGCTCGATGCGGCAGGGGCCGGCGGCGGCGTTGATGCAGGTCTGGATGGGGATGTCGTCCCCGGGCTCGGCGACGGTCACGGTCCCGTCGCGCAGGTCGCGTACGGCACCCTCGCGCAGGGGCAGCACGCACTTGAAGCAGATGCCCATCCGGCAGCCGGAGGGCATGAGCACCCCGGCGGCCTCCCCGGCGTCGAGGATGGGCTCGGCGCCGGAGGCGGGGACCGTCTTCCCCGTACGGGCGAAGGTGACCTCGCCCCCGGCGGACGCGTCACCGACCACCACGGGCCGGAACCGCTCGGTACGCAGGCGGGCGGCGGCACCGGCCTGCGCCCAGTGGGCCTCGAGGTCGTCGAGGAGCTCGTTGGGGCCGCACGCCCACGCCTGGCGCTCCAGCAGGTCGGGGACGAGGTCGTCGAGGTCGGCGGGCTTGATCCGGCCCTGCTCGGCGGTGTGCCGCTCGATCAGCCGGATCCGGCCCTCGGCGGCCAGCTTGCGCAGGTCGTTGCCGAAGACCACATCCCCGGGGGTACGCGCGGAGTGCACCACGACCACGTCGCGCAGCCGGTCCAGGTGGCCGCGCAGCATGCCCATGACCGGCGTGACCCCGCTGCCGGCCGTCACGAACAAGGCCTTGTCCGGGGTTTGTTCGCCGAGGGTGAAGTCGCCGGCCGGCAGGTCGAGGTGCACGATCGTGCCCGGCTTCGTGTAGCGCACCAGGTGCGTGCTGACCGCGCCGCCGGGCACCTCGTTGACGGTCACGGAGAACCGGCCGTCGCGCAGCCCGGGGACGCTCGTCACGGAGTAGGAGCGCCACAGCCGGACACCGTTGACGTCCACGCCCAGCCGCACGTACTGGCCGGGGGTGTGCGGCCGCCAGCCCACGCCGGGGCGCAGCAGCAGCGAGGCGCTCCGGGCCGTCTCCGGCCGGACCGATTCGATCTTGGCGCGCAGGACCGTGCGGTTGCGCAGCGGAGCGACTGCGTCGAGATAGTCGGTGGGAACCACCGGCGTCGTGATGAGTTCCACGACCCGCCAGGCCCCGTTGCGAAGCGCGTGCGTGACTGCCATCACTCAAGGGTGCTGTGTGCGGGGAGCAAAGTCCTGACCGACAGAAGGGAATTGTCGGCCGGGTTATTGTTCGCAGGTGACAAGTTTGAGCTTCCGATTGTCGGACAAGGTGGTCGCCCCGCTCGCGCACGCGCTGCCCGACGTCGCCCAGCTGGCCATCGAGGCGATCACCTCGGAGGTGCCGGCCTACCGCGAGGCGTTCGCCGGGGAGATGGGCGGCAAGATCGAGAAGGCGGTCCGGGCGGCGCTCGGCACGTTCCTCAAGCTGGTCGCCCGGGCGGAGGGCCCCGACCCGGGCTCGCCGCTCGCGCCGGCGCTCGAGGCCGCGTACGCGCTGGGCAGGGGAGAGGCACGCCAGGGCCGCAGCCTCGACGCGCTGCTGGCGGCGTACCGGGTCGGGGCCCGGGTCGCCTGGCGCGAGCTCGCCGCGATCAGCGTGCGCAGCGGCCAGCCCGCGTCCACCATCGCCCACTTCGCCGAGCTGGTCTTCGCCTACATCGACGAGCTCTCCGCCGCCAGCGTCACCGGCCACGCCGACGAGCTGGCCCTCTCCGGCCGCGAGCGCCGGCGCCGCCTCGAGCGCCTCGCCCAGGTCCTGCTGGCCGGCGAGCCCCCGCAGGTCGTCGCGGCCGCCGCCGAGCAGGCCGACTGGCAGCCCCCGCAGACGCTGACGGCCGTCCTGCTGCCCGCCAGCGCCAGCCGCTCGATCGTCGACCTCCTCGACGCCCGGACCCTCCACGTCCCCGGCGACGACCGGACGACGGTCCTGCTCGTGCCGGACGCCTCCCGCGCCCCGCTCCTGGGCCTGCTCGCCGCCGAACGCGCCGTCGTCGGCCCGGCCCGCCCGTGGCTGCAGGTCCGCGACTCGCTCGACCGGGCCACCCGGGTCGCCCGCATCGCCGGCTCGTCCGCGTCGGGCTCGTCCGCGTCGGGCTCCTCCGCCGCCGGCTCCTCCGCCGCCGGCTCGTCCGCCGCCGGCTCGTCCGCCGCCGGCTCGCCCGCCTCCGGTCACTCCGCCGGCGTCCTCGACGCCGAGGACCACCTGGTCGAGCTGGTCGTCGGCGCCGACGCCCGCGGCCTCGCCGACCTGCGCGAGAAGGCCCTGGCCCCGCTGTCCGGCGAGACGGACGCCGCCGCGGCCAAGCTGATCGAGACGCTGCGCAGCTGGCTCCTGCACCAGGGCCGCCGCGAGGACGTCGCCGCCGACCTCTTCGTCCACCCCCAGACGGTCCGCTACCGCATGACCCGCCTCCGCGACATCTACGGCGACCGGCTCAGGGATCCGGCCTGGATCCTGCTGCTCACGGTCGCCCTGGCCGTCCCCGACCCCCAGGGATGACGTCTCAGCCGGCCTCCTGCGCCCGCTTCCACCCCTCGGGGTCGGCGTCGTGCCGCTCGGCCTCGGCGAGCCACTGCTCGTACCCCGTGCCGTCGCCGTGGTAGAGCACCTGCAGGCCGAGCCACGTGATCGGGTCGCGCACCGCGCCGGGCGTCTCCTCGATCCACGGCTGCACCCGCTCGAACGTCTCGTCGAAACCGGCCCGCCCGTCCCGCAGCGCCCGCCACCACGCGTCGACCTTGGCCCGCTCCGGCCCTGGGATCATCCGCTGCGCGGTCCCGTCCATGGGGTAGAACATCGTCAGCCCGTGCTCCACGGCCAGCTCGGCAACCCGATCCAGCGCCGCCTCGACATTCGGCGCCGAGCCGACGCTCATCCAGACATGATCGATCCCGGCGCCGAGCGGAGCCTTCCACGGCTGGTCACCGGCCGCCGAGTCGTCCGGGAAGTCCGCCTGGAGCCCCTCGTAGAAGCCGGCGATCCGCGGGTCGATCTCGCCCTCCACGTGCACGAGGGCGTTGCACCGCTCGACCATCGCCGCGACCTCGGCCGGGTCGGCCCAGTCGTCGATCGCCAGCACATAGACGTCGAATCCCATCGCCACTCTCCTCTGTGCACGGTGCGCCCATCCCACCACGGGGGTACGACAACGGCCGGTGACCCGGCCCGGCGGGAGGGGCAAGATCGACGGGCGTAGCCTTCCGGCATGGATCATCGTCCGCTGGGGCGCACCGGCGTCCGGGTCAGTCCGCTGTGCCTCGGCACCATGATGTTCGGCGCGTGGGGCAACCCCGATCACGACGAGTCGATCCGGATCATGCACGCGGCGCTCGACGCGGGGATCAACTTCGTGGACACCGCGGATCTCTACTCGCACGGGGAGTCCGAGGAGATCGTCGGCAAGGCGCTCGCCGGGCGGCGGGACGACGTCGTGCTGGCCACCAAGTTCCATCACCCGGCGGGCGACGACGTCAACATGCGGGGCAACTCGCGGCGGTGGATCATGCGGGCGGTCGAGGACAGCCTGCGGCGGCTCGGGACCGACCATCTCGATCTCTACCAGGTGCACCGGCCCGACCCGGAGACCGACATCGACGAGACGCTGGGCGCGCTGACCGATCTCGTACGCCAGGGAAAGATCCGCTACTTCGGCACCTCGACCTTCCCGGCGCACCAGATCGTCCAGGCGCAGTGGACGGCCGAGCGGCGCCGGCGGGAGCGGTTCGTCACCGAGCAGCCGCCGTACTCCATCCTGGCGCGCGGCATCGAGGCCGACGTGCTGCCGGTCGCCCAGGAGTACGGGCTGGGCGTCATGACGTGGAGCCCGCTCAACGGCGGCTGGCTGAGCGGCAAGTTCCGCAAGGGCGCCGACCCCGGCAGCAACCGGGCGAAGGGCAGCTGGCTGCCGGAGAAGTACGACATCGGCGACCCCCGGAACGCCGCCAAGCTCGAGGCCGCCGACGCACTCGGCAAGCTGGCCGACGAGGCGGGGCTGTCGCTCGTCCACCTGGCGATCGGGTTCGTCCTCGCCCACCCGGGCGTGACCGCGCCGATCATCGGGCCGCGCACGATGGCCCAGCTGGAGAGCCAGCTCGGCGCGGCGGACGTGCGCCTGAGCGGCGACGTGCTCGACCGGATCGACGAGATCGTGCCGCCGGGCAGGAACCTGTCCGGCGACGACGCCGACTACGTCCCGCCGGCCCTCGCCGACGCGCGGCTGCGGCGGCGCTAAGCCAGGCCCGCGCGGTGGGCCACCACCGCGAGCTGCGTCCGGTCGCGCGCCTGCAATTTCACGAGCAGGCGCCCGACGTACGTGCGGGCGGTGGCCGGGCTCAGGAACAGCGGCAGCTCCGCCTCGAGCACGAAACCCCGCGGCCCCCGGCGCGTGCGCACCCGGCCGCCGAGCTCCGCGGCCCGCTCGGCGAGTCCCGCCAGGCCGTGTCCGGATGCGCCCGCCGCCGTACGGGATCCGTCGTCGGCCACGGTGATCCGCAGCCGCCCACCCTCCTCGGTCACCGACACCTCCACGCGGCTCGCCTCTGCGTGCCGGACGACGTTGGTGACCCCCTCCTGCACGACCCGGTACGCGACCTCGTCGACCGCAGCGGGCAGCTCGGGAAGGACAACCGTGACATCCACGTCGAAGCCGGCCGCCCGCGCGGTGTCCAGCACGGTGTCCAGGTCCGCCAGGGAAACCGGACGCTCCCTCCGCAGCAGGCCCACCGTCGACCGCAACTCCCGAAGCGCCTCCGAAGCCGCCCGTTGCACCTCCCGCAAGGCCGGCCCGGCGTCGTCCGCCTCCCGCGCCACCTCGGCGTGCAGGGAGATCACGGCGAGCGCGTGGCCCAGGGAGTCGTGCAGGTCACGGGCCACGGCAAGGCGTTCCTCGCGTACCCGGGACTCGGTCTCCCGCCGGGCCAGCTCCCGCTGCTGGTCCCGCTGCACCCGGCGGGACCGCACCGCGTCGCCCAGCGCGATCGCGACCACCATGAGGATCAGGTTGGTGGTCAGGTCATATCCCAGGACGAAGCCCGGATCGTCGCCCTCCCGCAGCCGGAACACCAGCGACACCGCGAGCACCCCGGCACTCGTCACGGCGGCGGTCCCGGCCCGGCCCGCGTCGGCGGCCGACCAGAGCGCGGCGGCGAGTGGCACGGCGATACCCACGGCGGGCTGCTCCGCGGCGTAGTACCCGAACAGGCTCAGCGCGGACACCACGAGCACGGCCCGGGGATACGACCGGCGGGCGAGCAGCAGGGCACCCAGTGCGACAGCCCAGGCGTACGCGATCGGGGTGCCGCCCTGGGTGGCGATGACCGTGCCGAGGACTCCCGTCACGACGACGGCGAGCAGGGCATCCATACCCGTGAGCGTACGGCCGGGGAATGTCGTCACGGGTCGACAGCCGGTGTCGTTCGTGGGCGGACGTCCCGCCCCGCAGACGTTCCTATGGTCGGGACATGCGCATCTGGCGGCAGCTGACCGTGTGGCTGCACATTCTCACGTCCGTCGGCTGGATGGCCCAGGCCCTGGCGCTATGCGTCATGCTGGCGACCGGCCTGGCCTCCGGCGACCCGGTCACCCGGCAGGCGTCGACGACCATGGCCCTGGCCACGGACGGGCGGCTGCTCGGGCCGATGGCGGACGCGTCGGCGTACACGGGAATCATGCTGGCGGCAGGGACGGCCTGGGGCTTCTTCCGCTTCTGGTGGGTGGCCGCGAAGCTGGGCATCACCGTGGTGCAGCTCTTCGCCGGCATCTTCCTGCTCTCGCCGCAGCTCCAGGCCTCCGCCGTCGCTGGCCCGCGCCCGCTGCAGGTGGTCGCCACCGCCCTGATGGCCTCGGCGATCGCCTTCCAGGCCTGGCTGTCGGTGGCCAAGCCGTGGGGGCCGCTGCGCCGCGGTCCGCGCCTGCCCACCGCGCCGGCCTGGGTGTTCATGAGCGCGGTGCTCGGTGGCCTGGCCGACCTCGTGCTCGCCCTGATCCTGGGCCACCCGATGCCGCTGCTCTCGATCGTCCTGCTGATCGTCGTGCTAAGCAAACCCCGCCGCGCTGAGAAGCCCATAACCCACGGCCCCCACGGGTACGAGGCACAGCGCGGCCGCCGCCCGTAGCCGCCACGTGGGAGCGACCGCCAGCGTCAGCAGGACGGCGAGCACGAGCCTGACCACGACCACGCCGGCGTCGTCCCGGTCCCGCAGGGCGAGCAGCACCGCCTCGGCCACCAGCACGCCGCCCGGCAGGCTGAGCGCCACGAGCCGGATCCACCCGTCCCGCCGGGCCAGCGCGCCCGCGATCCCGAACACGGCCCCGCCCACGAGGCCGAAACCCATCCACAGCAGCGCGTATCCGGACCACATGTTCGACCAGTCGTCGTGCTGGATGAGCGCCGCCGCCAGGTAGTAGCTCGGCACCGCGACGATCAGCAGCACCATGGCGGCGGCAGCGGAGGTCGGCAGGCCCCACCGGGCGAGGTAGGCCAGCAGGAAGGCGGCCACCGCCCAGATCGCCATGCTGTTGCCGAGGTCCCCGAGCGGCCACGGCACGTACTTGATCCAGACGAAGTCCAGGAACCCGAGCAGAAACCCGGCGCCGGCCGCCCGCACGATCTTCATGCCGACGATCGTAGGGACGCCGGTCCGCGGGCAAATCGGACCGGCGGCGGAACCCGGTCGCGTGGCCTGCGACTTTCGGCCTATTGTCGCGAGCGTGGAGATCAGCGGGGACTTCGAGGCGCATCTGACCGTGCACTCGCACAAGGCCGGGCAGCTGGCCGCGTTCGCGGAGGAGCACGGGCTCGCGTGGGTGCACATCCGCCTCGACCGGGGCAGCTGGTCGTCGCAGCCGATGCTCACCCTCACCGGCAGCGGCACCCTCGACGAGATGCGCGCCCTGGTGGCCGGCTGGGCCGGACGCCTGAACGCGGCGGGCCTGGAAACGCTCCGGACGAAGATCGAGGCCACGCCCTGGGCGACCGGCGTCCCCGCCACCGACGAGCAGGCCGCCGCCGCGCCGGACCGCTACTTCGAGCACCACGTGAAGCTCCTCCTGCCGGAGGGCGCGACGAGCCTCGCGGCCGTCGGCGAGGTGGCCGACCGCCACCACGCCCGGATGTCCCGCAACGCCCGGTCCCGCCCGCGGCCGGGCACGCAGACCCGCTTCGTCAACCAGCGCTGCTACGACGCGGGCCGCGCCACCGCCACCGAGCACCTGGACCGCCTCGTCGCCGACCTGCGCGCCGGCGGCCACGAGATCCTGTCGGTCGAGCAGGAGTACGTCGTCGAGGACAGCCGGATCATCCTCGACGCGTCCTGGCTGTCCCGCGACACCTTCGCGAGCGACCGGCCCGTCGAGGAGTGGGACACGCGGCGCACCGAGGTGCCGACGCTCCGCCGGGGCTTCCCGCCCACCTACCGGCCGTTGCCCAGGACCGCGCAGGTCAGCCAGCGCGGCGTCTTCGACCCGGCGCTGCGCAACTACGCGGCCGGATACACCACGGCCGAGCCGGTCTTCGCCGACCCGGCCGCCGCCCGGCGCTGGACTGCCGCCCGTACCGAGGCGCTGCACCACGCCCTCGCGGCGATCGCGCGCAGCCCCTGGGCCGACCACCTCGTGCTGCGCGGCAGCCTCACCCTCGCGGCCTGGCTGGGCGAGGCCGCCCGCGCCCCGAAGGACCTCGACTTCGTGGTCGTGGCCCCGTCGCCGCCGAGCGACCTGCTCGACGGGGTCGTCGCGGCGCTCACCGACCTGCCCGGGGCGGGTCTGCGGCCGGACGAGGCGGTGCGGACGGCGATCTGGACCTACGAGCGCGCGGACGGGCAACGCCTGGTCATTCCGGTCGCCGTCGAGGGCGGCTCGGACACGGCCGTGCAGATCGATTTCGTCTTCGGCGAGAAGCTGCCCGCCCCGCCGCGTCCCCTGATCCTGCCGGGCGCCGACCGCCCGGTGCCGGCCGCGACCGCCCCGCAGTCCCTGGCCTGGAAGCTGCGCTGGCTGGCCGACGACCAGTTCCCCCAGGGCAAGGACCTCTACGACGCGGTCCTGCTCGCCGAGCACGTCCTCACGGACCCGGAGCTGACTGCCGAGTTCCGCAGCCCCGAGCTGGCGGCGGACGCCCGCGCCCTCGACCCGGTGGCCCTGCTCGACGACCTCACCGAACTGGACATCGACTGGCCCAACTTCCAGGAGGACTACCACACAGTCGAGGGCACCTGCGACCAATGGACCCGCCGCCTCGCCGTCGCCCTGGAAACCCTGCACCGCGGCTGACCCGCCCGCTCACCCCATCATGATCAGGTGCGGCTCCAGCCCACTGCGGGCCGGCATGCCCGGTGGCAGCGCCGGGCGGACCCGCCGCCGGACCGCTTCGGCCGCGCTCTCGTCGTACGTCTCGTAGCTCGGCGTGGCCTGCAGCCAGTGCCGGCCCGACGCCAGCCGCTCGCCGATCTCGGGCACGCCCACGGTGACCCAGCCGTAGCCGCGCAGGGTGGCGGGCTGGGCGACCCCGGCGACCGGGTCGCGGTAGAGCAGCCGCTCGAACAGCGTCTCCCAGCCCAGCCGGTGCGCCGGTGTGATCTCGGCATATCCCACCGGGAACCGCTCGGCGAAGTCCCGCAGCAGGTCCCGGGCGCGCGCGGCGCCGAGCCGGGGGCCGCCGAGCCGCAAGGACCAGCCGCCGTTCCGGTGCCGGACGGCGTGGGCCAGCAGCTCCGCGGTGTATCCCATGTCGGAGACGACGCTGTACTCGTTGACGCGGCCCAGCCACAGGCGCGGCTCCGGCGTGTCCTCGGCCAGCCTTGCGAGGAACCGCGGCCACACCTCGGCGGTGAGCCGGACGCCGACGCGCTCGTCAGGCGAGAGGCGCAGCGTGCCGACCGGGTCGCCCGGCTTCTCGCCGCCGCCGAACTCGCCCAGCGGCAGAGCCGCGGTGAACCAGTGGCGCAAGGCCGCATCGATGTCGGTCGTGCCCGGCGGGAACGAGGCCAGCACCCGCACCGCGTCGTCACCGGCCGGCCGGCCGTTCGGCTCTCCGTCCGCCTGCCGGTGCATCTCGCACGCGTCCTCGCCGCGCTGGTTCCACCGGTCGGCCTCCGGGTACACCCAGCTGTCCGCGAGCCAGCAGGTCCGGCAGGCGAGCACCTCCAGCAGCTCGACGCCCCGATGCTCCGGGGCCGAGCGCACCCGGACGAGCCCGTCGCGCCCGAGCGGGTAGGACCGCACCGGCACCTCGTCGAACGGCGGCCCGGCCTCGGCGCGTACCCCGTTCGCCCGCAGCCGGCCGAGCAGGTGCGCCAGGTTGGCCCGCGCCTGGGCCACGTCCGCCGTCCGTGCGAACTCCCACACCCACACGGTCTCGCCGTCCGGCGCCACGCACCGCAGATCGACCCCGTGCGGATGACGCTCGGCGGCGGCGTTCACGTCGTACCCGTGCCGGCGGATGAGCTCGCCCAGCCGTGCCCGGTACGCCATCAGCTTGAGCCCGGATCCCCGCGGGCACCGCCCGTCCGCGCACTGCTCGCAGGGCTCGTCCGCCAGCCCGGCGCGCGTCTTGTCCTCGGTGGAGAACCCGGGCCACGCCGCCGCCCGGTCCCCGTGCTCATGATCGCCCGTCACAAGCCCGGCAGCCTACGGCGCGGCCGCGTCGGGCCGGCGTGCAGCCCGGAAAGGCCCGCCCGGGCGTGCCGTTGTCGCGAGCGGCGAACTCGGCAACGCCCGGGCCGGCCTGAAGAAGCCGGGGTGGTGGCGCACCACCACCCCGGGGATCACGCCTTCGTGAGCCAGAAGGTCAGGCCGATGGACTCCTCCGTGAACGGGGTGCCCCAGTCGGGCTCGCCGGCCGCGTAGTCGGTGGCGAGCACCTCGTCGGAGACCAGGTCGCGGTGCTCCTCCAGGGCGGCGGCCGTTTCCTCGGAGGTGGCCGCGTAGCGCAGGACGATGCGGTCGGAGACCTCCAGGCCGCTGGTCTTGCGGGCCTCCTGGATGAGGCGGATGGCGTCGCGGGCCAGGCCGGCTCGCTTGAGCTCCGCGGTCAGGTGGAGGTCCAGGGCCAGGGTGGCGCCCTGCTCGGAGGCCACCGCCCAGCCCTCGCGCGGGGTCTCGGTGATGATGACCTCGTCCGGGGACAGGGACACCGGCGCGCCGTCGAGTTCGACCGTGGCCGTGCCGGCGGCCAGGGCCTCCTTCAGGGCGGCGGCGTCGGCGGCGGCGATGGCCTTGGCGACGTCCTGGACCTGCTTGCCGAAGCGCTTGCCGAGCGGGCGGAAGTTGGCCTTGGCCGTGGTGTCCACGAGCGAGCCGCCCGCCGAGGCCACGTTGAGGACCAGGCCGACGTTGAGCTCGGACGCGATCTCGGCCAGCAGGTCGGGGTGCAGCGCGTCGAAGCCGGGGCCGGACGCCAGGGCGCGCGACAGCGGCTGGCGGGTCTTGACGCCCGACTCGGCGCGGGCCGTGCGGCCCAGCTCGACCAGGCGCCGGACGAGCACCATCTGCTCGCTCAGGGCCGGATCGATCAGCGCCGGGTCGGCGGCCGGGTAGGCGGCCAGGTGCACCGACACCGCGGCGGCGCCGTCGACCGGGGTGACCATGTCCTGCCACACCCGCTCGGTGATGAACGGGGTGATCGGCGCGAGGAGCAGCGTGACCGTGCGGAGCGCCTCGTGCAGGGTGGCGAGGGCGGCCGGGTCGCCTCGCCAGAAGCGGCGGCGGCTGCGGCGCACGTACCAGTTGGACAGGTCGTCGACGAAGGCCGCCAGCAGCTTGCCGGCCTCCTGGGTGTCGAAGCCGGCCATGGCCTCGTCGACCCTGCGGACCAGCAGGTTGAGCTCGGACAGCACCCAGCGGTCGAGCACCGGGCGGTCGCCCGGCGCCGGGTCCGCGTCCGACGGCGACCATGCCGCGGTACGCCCGTAGAGCGCCTGGAAGGCCGCCGTGTTCCAGTAGGTGAGCAGCGTCTTGCGTACCACCTCCTGCAGGGTGTTGTGCCCCACCCGGCGCTGCGCCCAGGGTGACCCGGACGCGGCCATGAACCAGCGCACCGCGTCGGCGCCGTGCCGCTCCAGCAGCGGGATCGGCTCGAGGATGTTGCCCAGGTGCTTGGACATCTTGCGGCCGTCCTCGGCCATGATGTGCCCCAGGCAGACCACGTTCTCGTACGGCGACTTGTCGAACACCAGCGTGCCGATCGCCATCAGCGTGTAGAACCAGCCGCGCGTCTGGTCGATCGCCTCGGAGATGAACTGGGCCGGGAAGCTGCGCTCGAACAGCTCCTTGTTCTTGTACGGGTAGCCGAACTGCGCGAACGGCATGGACCCGCTGTCGTACCAGGCGTCGATGACGTCCGGCACCCGCGTGGCGGTCGCGCCGCACTCGCCGCACGGGAACGTCACGGCGTCGATGAAGGGCCGGTGCGGGTCGAGGCCCGACAGGTCGCTGCCCGTCTTCTCCGACAGCTCCGCCAGCGATCCGACGCACGTCAGGTGGCCCTCGGCGCAGCGCCAGATCGGCAGCGGCGTGCCCCAGTAGCGCGAGCGGGACAGCGCCCAGTCGACGTTGTTCTTGAGCCAGTCGCCGTAGCGGCCGTGCTTGATGGTCTCGGGCTGCCAGTGGGTGGCCTCGTTCTCCCGGATCATCTGCTCGCGGACAGCCGTGGTGCGCACGTACCACGACGGCTGCGCGTAGTAGATGAGGTGCGTGTGGCAGCGCCAGCAGTGCGGGTAGCTGTGCTCGTACTGCAGCTCCCGGAAGAGCAGCCCGCGCGCCTGCAGGTCGGTGACCAGCGCCGGGTCCGCGGCCTTGAAGAACTGGCCGCCGACCAGCGGCAGCTGCGGCTCGAAGGTGCCGTCCGGGCGCACCGGGTTGACCATCGGCAGCCCGTACGCGCGGCAACTCGCGAGGTCGTCCGCGCCGAACGCGGGCGACTGGTGCACGAGACCCGTACCACTGTCGGCGGTGACGTAGGAGGCGAGGATCACGTAGTGCGCGTCCGGGATCTCGACAAGATCGAAGGGCCGGCGGTACGCCCACCGCTCCATCTCCTTGCCCGAGAAGCTCTCCCCGGTCCGCGTCCAGCCCTCGCCGAGCGCCTGCTCGACCAGCTCGTCCGCGACGACCAGCCGCTCGGTCCCGTCGGTCGCGACGACGTAGGTGAACTCGGGGTTCACGGCGACGGCGGTGTTCGACACCAGCGTCCACGGCGTCGTCGTCCACACCACGAGGGCCGCCTCGCCCGCGAGCGGCCCGCTGGTCAGCGGGAAGCGGACGTAGACGGACGGGTCGACATCGGTCTCGTACCCCTGGGCCAGCTCGTGGTCCGACAGCGCCGTCTGGTCCCGCGGGCACCAGGGCGCGACGCGGAAGTCCTCGACGAGCAGCCCCTTGTCGAAGATCTGCTTGAGCGACCACCACACCGACTCCACGTACTCCGGATCCATCGTCCGGTACGCGTCGTCCATGTCGACCCAGTAGCCCATGCGCTCGGTCAGCGCGGCGAACGCGTCGGTGTGCCGGGTCACCGACTCGCGGCACTTCGCGTTGAACTCCGCGATGCCGTACGCCTCGATGTCCTGCTTTCCGGTGAAGCCCAGCTCCTTCTCCACCGCCAGCTCGACGGGCAGCCCGTGGCAGTCCCAGCCGGCCTTGCGGGCGACGTGGAAGCCCTTCATCGTCTTGTAGCGCGGGAACACGTCCTTGAAGACGCGGCTCTCGATGTGGTGCGTGCCGGGCATGCCGTTCGCGGTGGGCGGACCCTCGTAGAAGATCCAGTCCGGGCGCCCCTCGGTCTGCTCCATGCTCCGGTGGAACACGCTGTTCGCGTGCCAGAAGTGCAGCACCTCGTGATCGACCGCGGGCAGGTCGACCTGGGCGGGTACGGGCTTGTACATGAGTCCCTTCCTCCGTCGGGATCGGTCACCAACGGAGGGACGAGGCCTGCGCAGCCCCGCGGTACCACCCTCCTTGACCGCGGACAGTCATCCGCGGCCCCCTCATTTCAGGGGCGCGCTCGGCTCGGAGGGTGATCTTCGCGGCATGCACACCACCGGGCTCCCACCGCCCCCGGCTCGCTCTCGGCTGCGTCCACCGTTACTCGTCCTCGTCAACGCCTCACGCGGACAAAATGGTAGCGCACGCTCGCGCCGCCCCGCGATTCACTTCCGGACCGTCCCCCGGCCGGGCTCAGCGCGCGGCGTCGTCGATGTCGGCGCCGTAGACGAGGCGCAGGATCGCGTCGGTGAGCGTGTCGAGGAGCTTGTCGTCGTCGAAGGCGTCCGGCTCGGCATAGGCGTCGGCGAACGCGATGGTGCGCAGGCGCAGCGCCATCCGGGCGATCAGCTCGGGCGGGCCGCTGACCGTGCGCCCGGCGCGGGCGTCCCGCTCGATGCGCCTGCTGAACATGCTGCAGCCCTCGTCGACCAGTCGGTTGCGGATGTGGGCGACCTCGGGGCCGGGGTCGGGCGTGATGAACGCCTCGCGCAGCCAGCGTCCGTCGACCTTCCATTTCGCCAGGCCCGCGGCCAGGCCCCGGCGCAGGGCGCCCCGGTCGGGGCCGTCGGAGGCGAGCCACTCGGCCGTCTCCTGGTCGCTCTCGGCCAGCCGCTGGTCGACCAGCGCGGCGAGCAGCGCCTGTTTGGACTCGAAATAGAAGTAGAAGCCGGAGCGGGCGATCCCGGCGGCCGCCGCCAGCTCGTCGATCGTGACCTGGCTGATCGATTTCTCCCGGAAGACCGCCCGGGCGGCGTCGATGAGGGCCTGCTCGCGCTGATCACCCTTCGTGGGGGCGCGGCGACTCCGGATGGCTGGCACGCTCCCACCATACCGTCGGCTGCAACCGACGTCACATCGTCAATTTTCGACATGGTGTTGAGAATAGTCGGCTGGGCGTCTACGTTCGGCCGCATGACCTTCAGAACGCGCCTCGCGCTCCCCGTCGCCTGTTACGTGGTGCTGCTCGTGTCGGCGCTGCAGACCCTGGTCGTGCCGGTGGTGGCCGACATCCGGACCGACCTCGGCGTCTCCGTCAGCGCGGCCGGCTGGGTCGTGACCGCCAACCTGCTGGCGGCGGCGGTGCTCACCCCGGTGCTCGGCCGGCTCGGCGACCTGCACGGCCGCCGCCCGGTGATGCTCGGCGTGCTGACCGTGGTGCTGCTCGGCTCGGTGCTCGCCGCCACGACGGCCAGCCTGCCGCTGCTGCTCGTCGCCCGGGTCGCCCAGGCGGCCGCCTTCGGGCTCTTCCCGCTGTCCATCGGCATGCTGCGCGAGGAGCTGCCGGCCACGCGGCTGACCGGCGCGATGGCCCTGGTCAGCGGCATGCTCTCGGTCGGCGCCGGGTTCGGGCTGGTGGTCACCGGCCTGCTGATGCGCGACGGCGGCGACTATCACGACCTGTTCTGGCTGGCCACCGCGATGACCGCGATCGGCCTGGCCGGGGTGTGGTCGCTGCCTCGCCGTGCGGGTGCGGCCACGGGTCGCCTCGACTGGGCGGGCGCCGCGCTGCTCGGTCTCGGCCTGGTGCTGCTGCTCCTGCCCCTGGAGGAGGGCAACGGCTGGGGCTGGGCGTCGGCGCGGGTGCTCGGCTCGCTGGCCGCCGCGGCCGTCGTCCTGACCGCCTTCGTCCTGTTCGAGCGGCGGGTCACGCACCCGCTGGTCAGCCCCCGGATGCTCGGGCACCGCCCGCTCGTGGTGGCCAACCTGACGGGGCTGTTCCTCGGCTTCGCGATGTTCGCGGTCTTCCTGGCCGTCTCCGCGCTGGTGCAGACGCCGCCCGCGATCGCCGGCTACGGCTTCGCCGCCACGGTGCTCGCCGCGAGCCTGGTCTACCTGCTGCCGGGCACGGCGGGCGGGGTGTTCACCGCGCCGCTCGGCGGCCACCTCGTCGCCCGCTTCGGCGCGAAGGCGACGCTGGTGACCGCGGCCGTCCTGGCCGGTGCCGGCTTCGCGATGCTGGCGGTGCTGCACACGGCCACCTGGCAGGTCATCGTGGGCGCGCTGGCGGTCAACACCGCGGTCACACTGGGCTACGCGGCCCTGCCCGCCCTGCTCGTCGCCCACGTCACGCCCGCCGAGACCGGCATCGCGAACAGCGTCAACTCGATCGCCCGCTCGGTCGGCATGTCGCTGGGCACCGCCTTCGTGGTCACCATGACCAGCCGCAACACGATCCCGGGCCCGGTACCGTTGCCGCGCGAGGCCCAGTTCGTGACGGTCTTCGTGGCCGGCGCCGTCCTCGCCGTCCTCGCCGCGGTCATGGTGGCGTGGGCGCTGCCCCGGGTCCGCGAGGCCGCCCTCACCCCGCGCGAGGTCGAGGCGGACGAGGTCCTGGGCGCCGCGGGTCTCGAGGTCCCGGCGCCGCGCTGAGGGTCAGGCGCCCTGCTCGGCCTCGATCTGCTGGTTCCATTCGCGCTTGCTGGACTGCCAGCCGTCCTCGTTCATGCCGCGGCGCCAGTAGCCCGAGACCGACAGCTGCGCCATGGGGATCTGCTTCTCGACGCGGAGCAGGCGGCGGAACTCCTTGACGAAGTTGGCCTCGCCGTGCACGAACGCCTGCACGTCGCCTTCCGGCCATGTCAGCTCGCGGACGGCGCCCACGAGCAGCTCGCCGACCGGGGTGGTGCCGCGGTGCAGCCAGGTGATTTCCGCGTCGGCGGGCGTCTCGAGCTTCTGCTCCTCGGACGCGTCCTCGACCTCGATGAAGGCGTGCACCTTGGCGCCGGCGGGCATCCGCTCGAGCGTCGCGGCGATGGCGGGCAGGGCGCTCTCGTCCCCGGCGATCAGGTGCCACGCCGCGGCGGCATCCGGGGCGTAGGCGCCGCCCGGGCCCATGAACCGCACCACATCGCCGGGCTTGGCGCCGCGCGCCCACGGCCCGGCGATGCCCTCGTCGCCGTGCACCACGAAGTCGAGCCACATCTCCGGCACCTCGGGCAGCCACTTGCGCACGGTGTAGGTCCGCGTGATCGGCCACGCCTCGCGCGGCATGCTCTCCCGGATCGCGCCCATGTCGAACGGCTCGGCATACGCGACGCCCGGCGGCGGGAACAGCACCTTCACGTAGTGGTCGCTGAACTCACCGCACTCCACCGCCGCGAGCCCCGGCCCGCCCACGACGACCCGCACCATGTGCGGTGTGAGCTGCTCGACCCGCGTGACGACGCCTTCCTTGGCGGCGCGGACTGGCCTGTTCGGCATGGGATCACTTCTTCCTGCTCGGGTGGTCGGGGTAAGGCTACCCTTATCGGCCCGGCCGCCCCACGGCCCCGGATAAGAGCGCGCTGGTAAAACCCTGAAAATCAAGAACTGGATGTCGTAGCCGGGTGGGGCGTACGGGCCGTCGCTCACGCCGAGGGCCGCACGCCCCGGGCCAGGGGCGTGGGGCGCCCCTGAGCGGCCCGGGACGCACGGCGACGTGCGTGAGCGGTTGCGCTCAAACCAAAACCCTCGGGCCCGAGCACGCACGGAAGCCGGAGCGGTCGGGCCGGCCGCATTCGCTGGCCCACTGTTCGAGGGTGCGGCCCGGCGGGGCGGTGAGAGCCCCGCCGGACCGGCGCGCGCGAGGGCTACGGGCGGCCGTAGGTCTCGAGGAGGCGGAGCCAGATCTCGTTGATCGTCGGGTAGGCCGGGACCGCGTGCCACAGGCGGTCGAGCGGCACCTCGCCCACCACGGCGATGGTCGCCGCCTGGAGGAGGCCGTCGACGTCGGGGCCGACGAAGGTCATGCCGAGCAGGACCTTGCGCTGCTCGTCGACGATCATGCGGGCCTTGCCCTGGTAGTTGTCGCGGTAGACGCTCGCGCCCGCCACGTTGCCGATCTCGTAGTCGACGACGCGGATGTCGTAGCCGGCCTCGCGGGCCGCGGCCTCGGTCAGGCCGACCGAGGCGATCTCGGGGTCGGTGAAGACGACCTGCGGGACGGCCCGGTGGTCGGCCGTCGCCACGTGCGTGCCCCACGGCTGGTCGGAGACGGGCTTGCCGGTGGCGCGGGCGGTGATGACGTCGCCGGCCGCGCGGGCCTGGTACTTGCCCTGGTGGGTGAGCAGGGCGCGGTGGTTGATGTCGCCGGCCGCGTAGAGCCAGTCGAAGCCCTCGACCAGCAGGGTGTCGTCCGTCGGGAGCCATTCGCCCGGCTTCAGCCCGACCGTCTCGAGGCCGATGTCGGTGCTGCGCGGGGTGCGCCCGGTCGCGACCAGCACCTCCTCGGCCGTCACGGTGCTGCCGTCGCCCAGGGTCAGCGTGACGCCGTCCTCGCCGCGCTCGGCCGACGACGTCGACGTGTTGAGGAGCACCTTGACGCCCTGCTCGGCCAGGGCCGCGGCCAGCATCTCCCCGGCGAAGGGCTCGGAGCCCGCCAGCAGCCCGGTACGCGCGATCAGCGTCACCTCGCAGCCGAAGCTCGCGTACGCGGTGGCCATCTCGACCCCCACCACGCCGCCGCCGATGACCGCGAGGCTGGCCGGGATGTCCTTGGCGCTGGTCGCCTCGCGGCTGGTCCACGGGTCGGCGTCGGCCAGGCCCGGGATGCCCGGGATCAGCGCGTCGGATCCCGTGGCGACGACCACGGCGTGCCGGGCCGTCAGTACGCGCTCGGCACCGTCCTTGGCCGTGACCGTGACCTGCTTGACGCCGCTGAGCCGGCCGTGCCCGCGGGCCAGGGCGATGCCGGCGCTGTCGAGCCAGGAGACCTGGCCGTCGTCCTGCCAGTTGCTGGTGAAGGAGTCGCGGCGCGCGAGGATCGCCTCGACGTCGACCGACCCGGTGATCGCCTCGGCGGCGCCGGCCACGCTGCGGGCCGCGCGCAGCGCCTCGGCCGGGCGCAGCAGCGCCTTGGAGGGCATGCACGCCCAGTACGAGCACTCGCCGCCGACCAGCTCGTGCTCGATCACGATCGTGCTCAGGCCGCCCTTGACGGTCCGGTCGGCCACGTTCTCGCCGACCGGGCCGGCGCCCAGCACGATGACGTCGTACTCATTGGTCTCATCCACGGATCCAGGCTAGGGACGAGGGCAACCCCGTGTGGCCCGGGGCGGTCAAAGTCACCACGAGAGGGCGCATGTTGCGCGGACGTTTCCGGGCCAATGCGCTGCAAAGTCACGTCAGGTCTTGCAAGCTCTTGCATGGACGTTCGTCGACGCGTTAGCGTGCGGCGCGACCGTCGAACGAGAGGCCTCGATGTGAAACGGCTCCTGCTCGCGCTCCTCCTGGTCCTGAGCACAGGCGTGCCCGCGGCGGCCGCCGAGAAAAGGCCCGCCGAGAAAAAGGCGGCGACGACCAACGAGCAGTTCTACTTCGTCCTCCCGGACCGCTTCGCCGACGGCGACAGGAGCAACAACACCGGCACGCTGACCGGCGACCGGCTCACGACCGGCTACGACCCGGCGGACAAGGGCTTCTACCACGGCGGCGACCTCCAGGGCGTCCTCGACCGGCTCGACTACATCCAGGGGCTGGGCACCACGGCCATCTGGCTCGCGCCCGTCTTCAAGAACAAGCCCGTGCAGGGCAGCGGCGCCGACGTGTCGGCCGGCTACCACGGCTACTGGATCCAGGACTTCACCCAGGTGGATCCGCACTTCGGCAGCAACGCGGACCTGCAGCGCCTCGTGGACGCGGCGCACCGGCGCGGCATGAAGATCTACCTGGACATCATCGTCAACCACACCGCCGACGTCATCAAGTACGCCGAGAACCAGTACTCGTACATCGACAAGGCGGCCGAGCCCTACCGCGACGCGCAGGGCCGCGCCTTCGAGGACCGCAACTACGCCGACGGCACGCGCGCCTTCCCGCAGGTGAACACGCAATCGTTCCCGTACACGCCGGTGCTGGACCCCGCGGAGAAGAAGGTGCCCGCGTGGCTCAACGACCCCACGATGTACCACAACCGGGGCGACTCCACGTTCACCGGGGAGAACAGCGAGTACGGCGACTTCTTCGGCCTCGACGACCTGTGGACCGAGCGCCCCGAGGTGGTCCGGGGCATGACGAAGATCTACGGCGACTGGGTCAGGAACACCGGCATCGACGGCTACCGGCTCGACACGGTCAAGCACACCGGCCTCGACTTCTGGCCGCAGTTCTCCGCGGGGATCGCCGAGGCGGCGCGGCAGGCGGGCAAGCCGGGCTTCTTCATGTTCGGCGAGGTCTACAGCGCCGATCAGGACATCGAGTCCACGTACGTGCGCCGCGGCAAGCTGCCCGCCACGCTCGACTTCTCGTTCCAGGACGCGGCGAAGGCGTACACGTCGACCGCGACCGGATCCGCGCAGGCCCTGGCCGACATGTACGCCAAGGACGGCCTCTACACGACGCCGACGACGGACGCCGGCCGGCTGCCCACCTTCCTGGGCAACCACGACATGGGCCGCATCGGCTCGTTCGTGGCCGGCGGCGGCACCGACCCGGCCACCCACCTGCGCCGCGACGAGCTGGCCCACGAGCTGATGTTCCTGACCCGCGGCCAGCCGGTGATCTACTCCGGCGACGAGCAGGGCTTCACCGGCCCGGGCGGCGACAAGGACGCCCGGCAGGACATGTTCGCCAGCAGGTCGGCGGACTATCTCGACGACGACCTGCTCGGCACCGACCGCACCCACGCGGTGGCCAACTACGAGACCGGCCACCCGCTCTACCGCACGATCGCCACGCTCGGCGCGCTGCGCAAGGCGCACCCGGCGCTGCGGGACGGCATCCAGGTCACCCGGTACGCCGCGGACGGCCCCGGGGTCTTCGCCGCCTCCCGCGTGGATCCCGCCGCCCGCCGCGAGTACGTGGTCGCCGTGAACAACGCGACCACCGCCCGGACCGTCACCCTCGACACGTGGACGCCGGGCACCGCGTTCCAGGGCATCTACGGCGGCGCCGGAGCGGCCCGCACCACCGCGGACGGCAAGCTGACGATCACCGTGCCCCCGCTGGCGGCCGTCGCCTACCGCGCCCTGAAGACCGTGCCCAGGCCCACGGCCGCGCCGGCCGTGTCACTTACGGCGCCCGAGGCCCCGGCCACCCGTGCCGACCTGACCGCCACCGTCACCGGCGATCCGCTGGCGACGGTGTTGTTCGAGGCACGCGTCGGCGACCGGTGGCAGCAGCTCGGCACGACCACCGCCACCCATCGGATCAGCCACGACCTGACCGGGCTGGCCGGCGGCACCCCGATCACCTACCGCGCCACCGTGCAGGGCAGCCGGAGCCGCGCGACCACGAGCATCAAGGTGGGCACACCGGCCGTCGCCTCGGCACCCGGTTACGCGGTCGTGCACTACCAACGGCCGGCCGGGGACTACGACGGCTGGAGCCTGTATGCCTTCGGCGACGTCGCGGATCCGATGACCTGGCCGCAGGGCGCGGCGTTCGACGGCGAGGACGCGTACGGCAGATTCGCCTGGGTGAAGTTGAAGCCCGGCGCCACGAACGTCGGCTTCCTCGTGGTCGACGAGAACGGCACCAAGGACGTGAGCGCCGACCGCTTCCTCGACCCCACGAAGACCCCGGAAGTCTGGCTGCGGCAGGGCGATCCGGCCGTGGGCATCGAGCGGCCACCCGGCGGCGAGCAGACCGACGCGGTCCTCCACTACCACCGCGACGACGGCGACTACGACGGCTGGGGCCTGCACGTGTGGGACGGCGCCGCGGCCCCGACCGAGTGGAGCGCGCCGCTGCGGCCCGCCGCGACCGACGACTTCGGCGTGACCTTCCGGGTGCCGCTCGCGCCCGGCGCCACCGGCGTGAGCTACATCCTGCACCAGGGCGACACCAAGGACCTGCCCACCGACCAGCGCCTCGACGTGGCGGCCGCCGGGCACGAGATCTGGGTGCTGGCCGGCGTACCCGAAAGGCTGGTGCCCTTGGCCCGCCCGGCCGGCGGCGGGGGCAGCACCGACCTGAGCAAGGCGTCGGCGGTGTGGCTGGACCGGTCGACGATCGCGTGGCGGGCGCCGAACGGCACCGACGGCCGGGTCTACGACCTGATCTGGGACGACGACGGCGGCCTCGACCCGGCGGCGCCGCAGCACAGCCTGCGCCTGAGCGCCCAGCGCAACGGCCTCACCGAGGCGCAGCGCCAGAAGTACCCGCACCTGTGGCAGTACCAGGCCTTCCGGCTGTCTACGAAGGACATCCGAGCCACCCTGCGCGCCCAGGTCGCCGTCACCGAACGGGATGCGGCCGGGAAGCTGCTGTCCGCCACCGGCGTGCAATTGGCCGGCGCCCTCGACGACGTGTACGCGAAGGCGACCCAGGAGCGGCTCGGGCCCGTCTTCTCCACGACCGGGCCGACCCTGTCCGTGTGGGCGCCCACCGCGCGCACCGTCCAGCTCGAACTCGACGGGCAGGCCCGGGACATGCGCCGCGACGACGCCACGGGCGTGTGGTCCATCACCGGGCCCGCGTCGTGGAAGGGCAAGGACTACCGATACCGCGTCACCGCCTGGCAGCCCGCGGCGCAGCGGTTCGTCACGGCGAGCGTCACGGACCCGTACTCGGTCGCGCTGTCCGTGGATTCGACCCACAGCCGCATCGCCGACCTGAGCGATGCCGACCAGAAGCCCGCGGGCTGGGCGGCCCTGCGCAAGCCCGCGCCGGGCAGGACCCAGATCACCGAGCTGTCCGTACGCGACTTCTCCGCCGCCGGCACGTATGAGGCCTTCACCGAGGACTCCCCGGGCACCCGCCACCTGGCGTCGCTCGCGAAGGCCGGCACCACGCACGTCCACCTGCTCCCGGTCTTCGACTTCGCCACCATCCCGGAGCGCCGCGCCGACCAGCAGCAGCCCCCGTGCGACCTGGCGTCCCTCCCACCGGACTCCGCCGAGCAGCAGAAGTGCATCGCCCAGGTGGCCGCATCCGACGGCTACAACTGGGGATACGACCCGCTGCACTACACGGTCCCGGAGGGCGGCTACGCGCAATCGCCCGACGCCCGGACCAAGGAGTTCCGCGGGATGGTCGCCGCGCTCAACAGGACCGGGCTGCGCGTGGTGATGGACGTCGTCTACAACCACACCTCCGCCGCCGGCACGGATCCGCACTCGGTGCTCGACCAGATCGTGCCCGGCTACTACCAGCGGCTGCTCGAGGACGGCACGGTCGCCACCTCCACCTGCTGCGCCAACACGGCTCCCGAGAACGCCATGATGGGCAAGCTGGTCGTCGACTCGGTCGTCACGTGGGCCCGCGAGTACAAGGTCGACGGCTTCCGCTTCGACCTCATGGGACACCACCCCAAGGCCAACATCCTCGCCGTACGCGCGGCGCTGGACAGGCTGACGGTCGCGCGCGACGGCGTGGACGGCAAGCGGATCCTGCTCTACGGCGAGGGCTGGGACTTCGGGGAGGTCGCCGGCGACGCCCGCTTCGTGCAGGCGACCCAGGCCAACATGGCCGGGACCGGCATCGCGACCTTCAACGACCGCCTGCGCGACGCGGTCCGGGGCGGCGGCCCGTTCGACGAGAACCCGCGCGTCCAGGGCTTCGCCTCCGGGCTGCTGACCGACCCCAACGGCGATCCCGTCAACGGCACCCCGGCCGAGCAGCGCGCCCGGCTCCTGCACTATCAGGACCTCATCAAGGTGGGGCTGACCGGCAACCTGGCCGGCTACCGCTTCACCGCCACCGACGGCGCCGTGCACACCGGCTCGTCGATCGGCTACAACGGCGCCCCGGCGGGATACACGGCCGCCCCGGGCGAATCCGTCACCTACGTCGACGCGCACGACAACGAGATCCTGTACGACGCCCTCGCCTACAAGCTGCCGCAGGCCACCTCGCCCCTGGACCGGGCGCGCATGCAGGCGGTCGCGCTGGCCACGACGGCCCTCGGGCAGGGGCCCGGCTTCGTCACCACGGGCAGCGAACGGCTGCGCTCCAAGTCGCTGGACCGCAACTCCTTCAACAGCGGCGACTGGTTCAACCGCATCGAGTGGGACTGCGCCGCGGGCAACGGCTTCGGCAAGGGGCTGCCGCCGGCCGCGGACAACGAGAGCAAATGGCCGTACGCCCGCCCGCTCCTGAAGGATCCGAAGCTGGTCCCGACGTGTGCGGCGGTGGACCTGGCGCAGCGCGGCTACGAGGAGCTGCTGCGCATCCGCGGCTCGTCACCGCTCTTCGCCCTGCCCACGGCGGCCGAGGTGCAGAAGCGCCTGACCTTCCCGCTCTCCGGCACGGCCGAGACCCCGGGCGTCCTCACCATGCACCTCGACGGCCGCGGCCTGGACCCCCGCTGGAAGTCCATCACCGTGGTCTTCAACGCCACCCCGGCGACCGCCACGCAGACGCTCCCCGCCCTGCGCGGCGCCTCGGTCGCCCTGCACCCGGAACAGAAAAACGCGGCCGCCTTCGACCGGGCGCACGGCACCTTCACCGTCCCGGCCCGCACGGTGGCGGTGTTCGTGCAGAAGTGAGCGGGATCAGCCGGCGAGACGGGTCCAGGTCTTGCAGCCGCTGGTGCGGAAGACGAAGTCCGTGGCGTCGACGGTGACGACGAGCTGGCCCTGGGAGAGGCCGTTGGCGATGATGCCGCTCGAGGTGCCGTCGGCGTTGCGGGCGCGTTCCCAGTAGCAGTGGCCCGTGTTGCCGGTCGAGCGGTAGGTGCCCGGCCGGAAGTCGGAGCCGGCGAAGTAGGCGCCGTCGCCCGGGATCGTGGTCTTGCGGGACTTGACGCGCAGTGCCGGGCTCAGGACGCGGACCCAGGTGCGGCAGTTGCGCGTCCGGAAGATCTTGTCGGTGGCCCGGATCTGGGCGAGGCGCTGCCCGGCGCCGATGTCGTTGCTGATGATGCTCGCGGTCGTCCCGGAGGCGTTGCGGGCGCGTTCCCAGTAGCAGGACGTGTTGCCCGTCGACCGGTAGATGCCGGCCGGGACGTCTTTGCCGACGACATAGGCGCCGGTGCCCGGGATGGTGTTCACGGCGAAGGCGGCGGACAGGACGGCGACGACAGGGACCAGCATGACGGCCGACGTTACGGCGGCGGGGGAGCGTCCGGGGCGGCGCCACGCTGCCTCAAACGGAGGATGACGCGCGCTCGACCAGCTCCCACGCGGCGTGCTCGGTGCGCAGCGTGCCCGTCACGAGCTGGCGCGCACAGGCCGCGCCCTGATCGCGCAGGGACTGCCGGACCGTGGTGAGCCCGGCCTCCGCGGCTCCGGCCGCGTCGTCCCATCCCGCGAGCCGGAAGGGCCCGCGCGGCAGGGCCAGCGCGACCTGGTCGCCCATCGCCGCGACGGCGTCCACGTCGCCCAGCTCGGCGAAACGGGAGAGAGCCTCGGCGGGATCGTTGCGTGCCAGCACCAGCACCGGCACGTCCGCCCAGTCCACGCCGAGCGCGACAAGAGCGTCCCGATAGCCCGCCAGCCGGTGCCGCGTCACCGGGAAGGACGCCGACGCCGGGTCCGGGCCGTGGCGCAGGCCGGGCGTGCGCGCACGGCTCAGCGGGAAGGACACCACGGCCGGGCGGCGCGCGCCGCGGAAGACGGCCAGCCCCACGGCCTCGGCGGCGGCGCGGTCGTCGATGGTCACCAGCCCGGCGCCGGGCACGGCCGGGCCGCCGAAGACCACCGCCGGGCGGCGCGTGACGACCTCGAGGACCGGGTCGTCGTCGCCGGTGGTCCAGACGACATAGCCGTCGACGGCGGCCGCGCGGACCCGGGCGGGATCCTCCGGGCCGCCGGTCACCGGGATCAGGGTCAGGCCCAGGCCCGCGGAGACGCACACGGAGGCCACCCCGGCGAGGAAGCGGGTCGCCTGCGGGTCCTCGAACGCGTAGGTCAGGTGCTCGCCCAGCACCACCCCGATCGTGCCGGTGCGGCGGGTGCGCAGGGCCCGGGCGCCCGGGTCGGGGCCCGCGTAGCCGAGCCGGCGGGCCACCTCGCGCACGTGCTCGCGAGTCGTGGCAGAGACCCGCTCCGGCCTGCTGAAAGTGTAGGAGACCGTCATCACGGACACCCCCGCTGCGGCGGCCACCTCCGCCATCGTCACCGGCATTGTGTAACGATACACAGATGCGGACGTACGGGCCATGGGCGGTGTTCGGCGTGTTCTGGGGCGCGTGGGGCGCGGCGATCCCCGCGGTCCGGGACCAGGCCGGGGTCACGGACGGGCAGCTGGGGGTCGCGCTGCTGTTCATCGGGCTCGGGGCGCTGCCCGCGATGGCGTACACGGGAAGGCTCGTCGATCGGTGGGGCACCCGGGTCGCCGGCCCGCTGATCGCCGTGTTCGGCGCGGCCGGCCCCGCCATGATCCTCGGCGCGCGCGGGCCGGTGAGCCTCTCGGCGGGCCTGGCCCTGCTGGGCGCGGCGTCCGGCGCCGCCGACGTGGCGATCAATGCCCTCGCCGCGGAGTCCGAACGGCTGACCGGCCGCCCGGTGATCGCCCGCTCGCACGCCACCTTCTCGGCGTCGGTGGTGGTGGGCAGCATCCTGACCGGGGTGCTGCTCGCCGTGGGCGCCCCGGTGCTCGTCCCGTTCCTGGTGGTGCTGGCCGGCTCGCTCGTGGCCCGGGCGGGGCGGCGTGGATCCGGCCGGACGGAGATCGTGTCCAGCAGCCCCCGGAAGGGGTTGATCGCCATCGGGCTGACAGCCGCGCTCGCCTTCGCCGTGGAGAACGCCCACCAGAGCTGGTCGGCGGTCTTCCTGCACGACGTCCTCGGCGCGGGACCCGGCGGGAGCGCCGCCGCCCCGGCCGTCTTCGCGGCCATCGCCAGCATCACCCGCTTCGCGATCGGCGGACTGGGCGGCCGGCACCCCGGCGCGGTCCTGGTCGCCGGGGGAGCGGCCGCCGTCGCCGGTACGGCCACCGTGGCGGCCGCGGCCTCGCCCGCTCTCGCCCTCACCGGCCTCGCCGTGGCCGCCGCCGGCACCGCGGTCCTCTACCCGACGCTGATCGGTGCCGGGCTGGCCCACGTGCCCGGTGCCGCCCGGGGCCGCGCGACCTCCCGGGTGGCCACGACGGCGTACCTGGGCTTCCTCGCGGGCCCGGTCTACGTCGGCTTCGTGGCGTCGCACGGCGGCCTGCGCGGGGCGTTCCTGGCCGTGGCCGTCCTCGCGGCGCTCTTCACGGTCCTGGCCGCACCCGTGGTGAAAGTGACAGGCGACGCACACATTCCTCTCAAGTCCCCTGGTCACGATCGCGATTAGGAGTGCGATCGACATCAGCGGACGGAGACCCCGGTGAGCCTCAGCCTGGCCAGCCTCAACCTGCACGCCGGGCGCGACCGTGCCTCGGCCCGCTACGACGTCGCGGCCGCGATCGCCGCCCTCGGCACCGACGTGGTCGTCGTGCAGGAGAACTGGCGACCGGCGGGGGAGCGCAGCCTCGCCGAGCGGGCCGCGGTGGCGGGCGGCTATGCGGCGTACGCGGAGATCGACGTCGTGACCGGGCGCACGCTGCGGGAGCTGGGCGTCGCGGAGGACGACTCGGAGACGGGCGCCTGGGGGCTGGCGATCATGAGCCGGGTGCCGTGGCGCAGCCTCGGGGCGCTCGCCCTGAGCGCCGCCCCGGGCGACGTCGTGGGCGTCCGGCGGGCGATCGTGGCCGAGATCCCGGCCGGCGACGGGCTGCTGCGGGTCGCCGGCACGCACCTCACGCACCGGCTGGTGCACGGTCCCGCCCAGCTGGCCCGGCTCCGGAGGGCGCTCGCGGGCTCGGACGTGCCGACGGTCATCGCCGGCGACCTGAACATGTGCCGGCCGACGGTGTGGCTCGGCGGCCCGTACCGGCCGGTGCTGCACGGGCGCAGCTGGCCGGCGCACCGCCCGGTCGCGCAGATCGACCACGTCCTGGCCGGGCCGGGCGTCACCGTCACCGGCGGCGAGGTCGGCCCGGCGGTCGGTTCCGATCACCTCCCGGTCCGCGTGACGCTCGCCGTGGCTCACCAGGCGGTCAGGATCCCGTCCTTCTCGGCGTAGAGCTCGCTGGTCTCGGGACACACCCACAGGCCCTCCGACTTGAGGATCAGGGGACGCCCGGCGCGGCCCACCCAGCCGACCCGCCGGGCCGGTACGCCCACCACGAGCGCGAAGTCCGGCACGTCCTTCGTGACGACGGCCCCGGCCGCCACGAGCGCCCACCGGCCCACGGTCACCGGCGCGACGCACACCGCCCGGGCGCCGATGGCGGCACCCTCGCGCACGGTGACGCCGACGGCGGTCCAGTCGTCGCCGGTCTTCAGCCTGCCGTCCGGCGTGACGGCCCGCGGGTACTCGTCGTTGGTCAGCACCGCGGCCGGCCCCACGAAGACCCCGTCGCCGAGCCGGGCGGGCTCGTAGACCAGGGCGTGGTTCTGCAGCTTGACGTTGTCGCCGGCGGTGACGCCGGGGCCCACGTACGCGCCGCGGCCGACAGTGCAGTTCTCGCCGAGAACGGCGTCCTCGCGGATCTGGGCGAGGTGCCAGACCCTGGTGCCGTCGCCGAGCCGGGCGCGTTCGTCCACATCTGCCGTGGGAGCGATGAAGGGCATGACCGGTCAGGGTAGTCGGCGCGCCGGACGCCACGGTGTCGCGCAATTGACGCTCACGGTCCAATGTGACTGAAGGGCGGCGTGCCCGATGACCGAGCGTCGCACGTGGGTGACCGAAGGTACCGGCGCGCCCTCCCGGCTTCCGCCAGAATATGAAACGGGCTCTGGCGTCGCGAGCGCGCGCATCGATAGCTTGCCGGACGGAAGCGTCCTGTCCGTCGTCGATGAAACGGATGCCCGTGAATCCCACCGCACCCGAACCGGATCCGATCGGTGTCGCCGTGGTCGGGGCCGGCTACTGGGGCCCCAACCTCGTCCGCAACTTCCAGTCCTCGCCCGCCTTCCGCCTGCGCTGGCTCTGCGACCTCGACGCCGCGCGCGCCCGCCGGGTCCTCGGGAACTACTCGACGGTCCAGGTCTCCGCCGAGCTCGACGAGGTCCTCGCCGACCCGCACGTGGACGCCGTCGCCATCGCCACCCCGGCCGGCACCCACCTGCCCGTGGCAATGGCCGCCCTGCGCGCCGGCAAGCACGTCCTCGTCGAGAAGCCGCTCGCCGCGACCTATGCGGAGGGACTCGAGCTCGTCGCCGAGGCCGACCGCCGGGGCCTGACGCTGATGTGCGACCACACCTACTGCTACACCCCGGCCGTGCTGCGCATCCGCGAGTTCCTGCGCTCGGGCGACCTGGGGGAACTGCACTTCCTGGATTCCGTACGCATCAACCTGGGTCTCGTGCAGCGCGACATCGACGTGGTCTGGGACCTCGCCCCGCACGACCTGTCGATCCTGGACTTCGTCCTGCCGCCCGGCGTGCGCCCGGTGGCCGTGGCGGCGCAGGGCGCGGACGGCATCGGCGCGGGCCGGGCCTGCGTGGCCTACCTGACTCTGCGCCTCAGCACCGGCGCCATCGCGCACGTGCACGTCAACTGGCTCTCGCCGGTGAAGGTCCGCACGACCATCGTCGGCGGATCCAAGCGCACGCTCGTGTGGGACGACCTCAACCCCAGCCAGCGCCTCGCCGTGTACGACCGGGGCGTCGACGTGGCCTCGCCCGACGAGCTGGGCGACGAGCAGCGCCGCGACGTGCTGATCTCGTACCGCTCCGGGGACATGGTGGCGCCGGCGCTGGCCGAGCGGGAGGCGCTGCGCACCATGGTGGACGAGTACGCGCGGGCCATCACCACGAAGACTCCCGCCCTGACCGACGGGCGCTCGGGCCTGCGGGTCCTGGCGATCCTGCAGGCCGCCACGCGCAGCCTGGCCGAGGGCGGGACGATGATCGACATCGACGAAGGGCACATGGCGTGACAGGCGTACCGATCGAGGGCGCGCGCGCCCTGGTCACCGGCGGGGCGGGCACCATCGGCTCGCACGTGGTCGACGAGCTGGTCCGGGGCGGGGCGGCGGAGATCGTCGTGCTCGACAATCTCGTGCGCGGCCGCCACGCGAATCTGGCGTGGGCGCTGGCGAACGGTCCCGTCCGGCTGATCGAGGGCGACATCCGCGACCAGGCGCTCGTGCGGGAGGTGACCGCGGGCAAGGACCTGGTGTTCCACCTCGCCGCCATCCGCATCACCCAGTGCGCGGAGGAGCCCCGGCTGGCCAACGAGGTGCTGGTCGACGGCACGTTCAACGTCGTCGAGGCGGCCGCCGCGGAGGGCGTCCGGAAGGTCGTCGCGTCGTCGTCGGCGAGCGTCTACGGCCTCGCCGAGCAGTTCCCGACCACGGAACGGCACCATCCGTACAACAACGACACCTTCTACGGCGCCGCGAAGGCCTTCAACGAGGCGACGCTGCGCAGCTTTCACAGCATGGCCGGGCTGGACTACGTGGCTCTGCGCTACTTCAACGTGTACGGCCCCCGGATGGACATCTACGGCCTCTACACCGAGGTGCTCATCCGCTGGATGGAACGCATCGAGTCGGGCACGCCGCCGCTGATCCTCGGCGACGGGCTGCAGACGATGGACTTCGTGCACGTGGCCGACATCGCCCGCGCGAACATCCTGGCCGCCCGGGCGCCCGTCACCGACGAGGTGTTCAACGTGGCCAGTGGCACCGAGACCAGCCTCAAGGAGCTGGCCCAGGCGCTCAGCGAGGTCATGAAGTCCGACCTGGCCCCCGAGCACGGCCCGGCCCGCGCGGTCAACGGCGTCACGCGGCGCCTGGCCGACACGTCCGCCGCCGCCGAGAGGCTGGGCTTCCGCGCCGAGATCGGGCTCCGCGAGGGCCTCGAGGGCCTCGTGGACTGGTGGAGGTCCTCCCGGTGAAGCGGATCCCCGTCATGATCCCGCGGCTCGGCGAGGAGGAGGCGCAGGCCGCGGCCGAGGCCGTGCGCTCCGGCTGGGTCGCGCAGGGCCCGCGGGTCGCGCAGTTCGAGCGCGAGTTCGCCGGGGTCGCCGGCGCGAGCCACGGCGTCGCGGTCAGCTCCTGCACCACGGCGCTGCACCTGGCGCTGGTGCTCGCGGGCGTCGGCCCGGGCGACGAGGTCGTCGTGCCGTCGTTCTCGTTCATCGCCACGGCCAACGCCGTCCGCTACGTCGGGGCCACGCCGGTCTTCGCGGACGTGGATCTCGCGACGGGCAACCTCACCGCCGAGACGGTCGACGTCGTCCGCACCCCGCGCACCAAGGCCGTCATCGCCGTCCACCAGGGCGGCGTCCCCTTCGACACCGTGGCTCTGCGCAAGGCCGCGGAGGGATGGGGTCTGCGGCTGGTCGAGGACGCGGCGTGCGCGGCGGGATCCACGGCGTACGGGGTGCCGGCCGGTGCCGGTGCCGCCGTCGCCGCGTGGTCCTTCCATCCGCGCAAGCTGCTCACCACCGGCGAGGGCGGCATGCTGACCCTCGACGACGCGGACGACGCCGTGCGCCTGCGCCGCCTGCGCGAGCACGGCATGAACGTCTCCGCCGCCGACCGGCACGCCAGCGCCCAGCCGGTGCTCGAGGCGTACCTGGAGACCGCCTACAACTACCGGATGACCGACATCCAGGCGGCGGTCGGGCTCGTCCAGCTGGGCCGGCTCGCAGGCCTGGTGGAGCAGCGCCGCGCCCTGGCGGCCCGCTACCACGAGCTGCTGGCGGACATCCCCGGCCTGGTGCCCGTCCGGGATCCCGAGTACGGCCGGACGAACTACCAGTCCTTCTGGGTGCTGCTGACCGACGAGTACGCCACCGGCCGCGACGACCTCCTCGCCAAGCTCGCCGAGCACGGCGTCTCCGCCCGCCGCGGCATCATGGCGGCGCACCTGGAACCGGCCTACGCCGACGTCACGCCCGGACCGCTGCCGAACACCGAGCGGCTGACCCGCGACTCGCTGATCCTGCCGTTGCACCACGCGCTCACGGACGAGGACCAGATCTTCATCGCCGGGCTCCTGCGCCCATGAAGGACCTCGTCATCGTCGGCGCCGGCGGTTTCGCCCGCGAGACCGCCGCCGCCGCGCTGGCCGCCGGCTGGCACGTGCTCGGCTTCGTCGACGACGACCCGGCCCTGCCCGGCACCACCCGCTCCGAGCTGCCTGTCCTCGGCGCCGTCGCCGGCGTGGCCGAGATGGACGCCGCCGTCGTGGTGTGCGTGGGCAACCCCCGCAACTACACCGCCCGGCAGCTCATCGTCGAGCGGCTCGGCCTGCCCGCCGGCCGGTACGCCACCGTCGTGCACCCGGCGGCCGAGCTCGGCGCCGGCAGCCTCGTCGGTCCTGGCACCGTCCTGCTCGCCGGGACCGTGCTCACCGCGGACGTCACCGTCGGATCCCATGTCGCCGTCATGCCACACGCCGTGCTGACCCACGACGACCAGGTGGCCGACTACGTGACCATCGCCTCCGGGGTGCGCCTCGGCGGCTCGGCCACCGTGCGGACCGGGGCCTATCTCGGCTCCGGCGCCCTGATCCGCGAGGGCGTGACCGTCGGCGAGCGAGCGCTGGTCGGCATGGGCTCGGTGGTGCTGCACGACATCCCGGCCGGCGAGGTCTGGGCCGGCAATCCCGCGCGCTTTCTCCGGAGGAACTGAATGTCCAGCATCCCGCTCGTCGACCTGGC
The DNA here is from genome assembly GCF_030757795.1 of Actinoplanes oryzae. Lineage (GTDB taxonomy): Bacteria > Actinomycetota > Actinomycetes > Mycobacteriales > Micromonosporaceae > Actinoplanes. The sequence continues at coordinate 121,930 of NZ_JAUQWH010000003.1, read as the reverse complement.
CGCCGCGCACGCGGAGGTGGCCGAGGAGGTCGAGGCCGGCTTCAAGCGCGTCATCGCCGCGACGGCGTTCGTGGGCGGTGCGGAGGTGACCGCGTTCGAGGAGGAGTACGCCGCGTTCTCCGGCCTGCCGCACTGCGTCGGCGTGGCCAACGGCACGGACGCCCTCGAGCTCGCACTGCGTGCCGTCGGCGTGGGCCCGGGCAGTGAGGTGATCCTGCCCGCGAACACGTTCGTCGCGACCGCCGAGGCCGTGGCCCGCGCCGGGGCGGACGTCGTGCTCGTCGACTGCGACCCGCGCACCTACCTCATCGACACGGACGCCGCGCTGGCCGCCGTCACGCCCGCGACCCGCGCCATCGTGCCGGTGCACCTGTACGGCCAGCTGGCCCCGGTCGAGCGGCTGGCCGGCGCGGGCGTCGCCGTCGTCGAGGACGCCGCCCAGTGCCAGGGCGCCACCCGCCACGGCCGCGGCGCCGGGGCGGACGGGATCGCGTCGACCAGCTTCTACCCGGGCAAGAACCTCGGCGCGTACGGGGACGCCGGGGCGGTCGTGACGGCCGACGAGGAGCTGGCGACCACCGTACGGACCCTCGGCAGCCACGGCGGGCTCACGAAGTACCGGCACGACCTGATCGGGGTGAACAGCCGGCTCGACGGGCTGCAGGCCGTGGTGCTGCGGGCGAAGCTGACCCGGCTGGCCCGCTGGAACGAGCTGCGCCGCGCCGCCGCCGCCCGCTACGACGAGCTGCTCGCCGGCCTCGACGTGGTGCCGCCGGTGACGCTCGGCGGCAACGAGCACGTGTGGCACATCTACGGCATCCGGGTGCCCGGCGGGCGCCGCGACGCGGTGCTGTCCCGGCTGCACACCGCCGGGGTGGGCGCGGCGATCCACTACCCGTTCCCGGTGCACGCGACGGGCGCCTTCGCGTCCCTCGGCGGGTCCTTCCCGCACGCCGAGGCCGCCGCGGCCGAGCTGCTGTCGCTGCCGATCTATCCGCAGATCACGGCGGACCAGCAGGCGCGGGTCGCCGAGGCGCTGGCGGACGCGCTGCGCCTCGCATGAGCCGGTCAGTCCCGGATCGCGGTGACCGACTTGATCAGGCCGCCCGCGCGTTCGTACCAGAGGCGCGACTCCGGGAAGTAGGCGCGCATCTCGGTGAGCGAGAGCAGCTCGACCGAGGCGGCGTTCGCGATCGCCTCGGGCAGGTTGTCCGCCCGCCCGGGGCTCAGCGGCCAGCGCCGGGTCACCTCGGCGCGCATCCGCAACGGCAGGAACTGCATCCCGGGGAACACCCAGTGCGGCTCCACGGGGAAGTAGCGGTACGGGGTCTGCACCCAGTGCCGGTCGGCGGCGCGCTGCACGACCTCGGCGAACCGCTGCCGGGGCCCGTGCCCGCCGACGTGCTCGATGACCGAGTTGGACACCACGAGGTCGAAGGTGCGTCCCGCCAGCGCCGGCGGGGGTGCGCAGGCGTCACCGATGACCGTCTCGAGCCACGGCGGCTCCGGGTCGCACGGCATCAGGTTGAGGATGGTGACCCGCGCGGGGCGGACGGCGACCGTACGCCAGAAGTGCGGTTCGCCGCCGAGGTCGAGCACGCTCATGCCCGCGAGGCCGGGGAAGGACGCCAGGAGCTTCGCCGCCCGGCGGGCCCGGGCGCGGTGTCCCAGCGAGCCCGGCCGGGAGCCGTCCGCCACCCGCGCCCGCAGTCTGTCGCCGATCGCCATCGCGTAAGTATCCACATTGCTGAGAAGGGCGTCCGAAAGGGCGGCGGGCACCGGCATCGGCCGCCGTTAGCGTGAGGGCGGAGAGGGGGACGACGTGTACGTGACGTTGCGGGACCGGCCGGGCGCGGAGACCCGCTCCGGCACGGTCGTCCGGCGGGTGTCCTCGACGGTCGTGCTGCTGGGCGTCGTGAGCCTGCTGACCGACGTGTCGTCGGAGATGGTCGCCTCGGTGCTGCCGCTCTATCTCACCGCCGCGGTCGGGCTCAGCCCGCTGGCGTACGGCTTCCTCGACGGGATCTACCAGGGGGTCAGCGCGTTCGTCCGGATCGCCGGGGGCTATGCCGGCGACCGCGGCGGACACCCCAAGTGGGTGGCGGTGCTGGGCTACGGGGCGTCCGCGCTCAGCCGGCTCGCCATGCTGCCCGCGGCCGGGTTCGCCGCGATCACCGCCGTGGTGACCGGGGACCGGCTGGGCAAGGGCCTGCGCACGGCGCCCCGCGACGCGCTGATCGCCGCGGCGTCCGACCCCGCCTCGCTGGGCCGCTCGTTCGGCGTGCACCGGGCGCTGGACACCACGGGCGCCGCCCTGGGTCCCCTGGTCGCGTTCGCGCTGCTGGCGTCGGTGCCGGGCAGCTACGACTCGATCTTCGTGGTGTCGTCCGGGTTCGCGCTCGTGGGGCTGGCCGTCCTGGTGCTCTTCGTGCCCAACCTGCGCACCGCCACGGGCGCCGCCCGCATCGGTCTGGGCCGGGCCGTGCGCGCGATCGGCGGCCGCCCGTTGCGCCGGCCGCTGCTGGCGGCCGGGGTGCTCGGGCTGCTCACCGTCGGGGACGGGTTCCTCTACCTCGCGCTGCAGGAGCGCGACGACCTCGCCGCCGGCTGGTTCCCGCTGCTCTACGTGGGGACGAACATCGCGTACCTCGCGCTCGCCGTGCCCCTGGGCCGCCTCGCCGACCGGGTGGGCCGGGCCCGGGTGCTGGTCGCCGGGCACGGGGCGCTGCTCGCCTGCTACCTGCTCGCCGCGCTGCCGACCGGCGGGTTCGGGCTGACGCTGGGCGTCCTGCTGCTGCTCGGCACGTTCTACGCCGCCACCGACGGGGTGCTGCCCGCCCTGGTGAGCCGGCTCGTGCCCCAGGAGGCGCGGGGGAGCGGGATCGCGGCCGCGCAGACCGTGGTGGCGCTGGCGCGCTTCGCGTCGTCGCTGCTCTTCGGCCTGCTGTGGAGCCTGCGGGGGCCGGGCGCGTCGCTGCTGCTCTTCGCGGGGCTGCTCGTGGCGGCCGTCCCGGTGGCGGGCCTGCTGCTGCGGGGCGCCGACCATGGCTGACCGGTGGCGGGTGGTGGCCTTCGGCGCCGTCGTGCTGACCGTCCTGGCCGGCACGGGCGGCTATGTGTGGCACGAGCGGACCCGGCAGGCGGACGAGGTACGCGCGGCCCCCGCGGTGCCGACCCGCGACGACCTCGCCGCCGTCCGGGACGCGCCGCACCTGGTCTTCCGGAGCACCGCGCTGGGACAGGGATACGGGACGGTCGCGATGGTGTCCCTGGACGCCCCGGACGGACCCCGCGCGTTCACCCCGGCGCACTGCGAGCGGGTGTACGCCACGGGCGCCGACGCGGTGTGCCTCTCCGCCGAGCGGGGACTGGTGACCAAGTACCGGGCGCAACTGCTCGGCGAGAACTGGGCGCCCGTACGGGATCTGCCGCTCACCGGCATCCCGAGCCGCACCCGGCTGTCGCGCGACGGGGCGTACGCGGCGACGACCACGTTCGTGTTCGGGGACTCGTACGCGAACCCCGGCCAGTTCTCCACGCGCACCGTGGTGACCGGGGCGGACGGGACGGCGTACGGGGATCTGGAGAACTTCGCCCTGACCGTGGACGGGCGCCGCAACACCAGCCCCGACCGCAACCTGTGGGGCGTCACGTTCGCGGGCGGCGACCGGTTCTACGCGACCGCGGCGTCGGGTGGGAAGACGTGGCTCGTCGAGGGCAGCCTCAGCCGGAAAGCGGTGACAGCGCTGCACGCCGACGTCGAATGCCCGTCGCTGTCGCCGGACGGGACGCGGGTCGCGTACAAGAAGCACGGGAAGTTGCCCGCCGGCCAGTGGCGGCTCGCCGTGCTCGACCTGCGCACCGGCGCCGAGACCCTGCTCGCCGAGACCCGCAGCGTGGACGACCAGGCCGAGTGGCTCGACGACGACACCGTGCTCTACGGGCTGGCGCGCGCGGGCGAGGGCACGTCGACCAGCGACATCTGGCGGGTCCCGGCCGACGGCACCGGGGCGCCCGCCGTCTACGTCCACGACGCCTGGTCACCGGCGGTCGTCCGGTGAGACCCCTGGGGAGAACAGTGACCGGCAAGCTCGGCGGGTCGCGCGGCGACCTGCTCGTCTACGTCGCCAGCACGCAGTACGACGGGCCGGCCGGCACCGACCGGCACGTCGCCGACGAGCTGTCCCGGCTGACCCCGGTGCTCTACGTCGACCCGCCGGTGTCCGCGCTGACCCGGCTGCGCAACCCGCAGCTCGCCGAGTCGTGGAAGCTGCCGCCGCTGAGCGTGCTGCGCCCCGGCCTCGCCCGCCTCGCGCCGCGGGTCACCCCCGGCATGTACCGCCCGGGCGCCCACCGCCTGGTGCCGCCCCTGATGCGCCGGGCGATCCGCAACGCCGCCGCCACGCTCTACGGCGAGTCGCGTACGCCGGTCGCTGCGATGGTCACCACCCGCACCGAACCGCTGCTCGGCGCGGTGCCCGCCCGCCGGACCGTCTTCTACGCCACCGACGACCTCGTCGCCGGGGCCGAGCTGTTCGGCATCCCCCGCGAGCGGATCGTCGCCCAGGAGGATGCGGTCCTGCGGCGCGCGGATGCGGTCGCGGCCGTGTCGGGTCCCCTCGGCGCCCGGTACGCGTCCCTGGGAGTCACCGCGACCGTGGTCCCGACCGGGTGCGACCCCGGCGCGTACGCGGGCGTGGACACCGCCCCGGTTCCCGCCGACGCCGCCCTGACCGGCCCGGTCGCCGGGTTCGTCGGCTACGTCAACGACCGCATCGACCTGGCCCTGCTCGAAGCCGTCGCGGACACCGGCTGCTCCCTGCTGGTCGTCGGCCCGGTGGCACCCGGCTACCAGGCCGCGCGCTTCTCGGCCCTCGCCGGGCGGCCCAACGTCGTGCACACCGGCCCCAAGCCGTTCGCCGAGCTGCCCGGCTATCTGCGGGTCATCGACGTGGGGCTGACGCCCTACGCGGACACCGCGTTCAACCGCGCCAGCTTCCCGCTCAAGACGCTGGAATACCTGGCCGCCGGGCGCGACGTGGTGTCCACGCCGCTGCCCGCCAACGAGTGGCTCGGCTCCTCGCTGGTCACCGTGGCCGCCGGTCCCGCCGGTTTCGCGGCCGCCGTGCGGGCGGCGCTGGGCCGGCCGCGTACACCCGATCTGGTCCGGCAGCGGCGCGAGCTCGCCGCCCGGCACACCTGGACCCACCGCGCGGGCGCGCTCGCCCGCCTCGCCGGCCTACGTCAGGAGACGCCGTGAGAATCCTGGTCTTCCCGCACTCCCTGGAGATCGGCGGCAGCCAGATCAACGCGATCGAGCTGGGCGCGACCATCCGCGACCTCGGCCACGAGGTGACCGTGATGGGCGACCCCGGCCCGCTGACCGCCCTCATCGAGAGCCTGGGCCTCGAGTTCGTGCCGCTGGCCGGGTACAGGCGGCGGCCCGCCCCGGCCCTCGTCCGCCAGATCCGCGACCTGGTCCGGACCCGGAGGTTCGACATCGTGCACGGCTACGAGTGGCCGCCGGCGCTGGAGGCGGCCGCTGCCACGTACGGGGATCCGGACGCCGCCGCCGTGTGCACCATCATGTCGATGGCCGTGGCGCCCTTCCTCCCGGCCCGGATGCCGCTCGTCGTGGGCACCGAGGCGCTGCGCGAGCACACCGCCGCCCGCCGCCCCGGCCCGACGTACCTCATCGAGCCCCCGGTCGACGTGCGCACCAACGCGCCCGGGCTGCCCGTCGACGAGTTCCGGCGCTCCTTCTCCCTCGACGGCGACTTCGTGGACATCGCGGTCGTCAGCAGGCTCGTGCCGGAACTCAAGCTGGAGGGCGTCCTCACGGCCGTCGACGTGGTCGGGGAGCTGGCGGCCACCCGGCCCGTGCGGCTGATCGTCGCCGGGGACGGCACCGCCCGCGCCGAGGTCGAGGCGCGCGCCTCCGCGGCCAACGCCCGGGCGGGACGCCGGGCGGTGGTGCTCACCGGCGAGCTGCGGGACCCCCGGCCCGCGTACGCGGCAGCCGACGTCATGCTCGGCATGGGCAGCTCCGCGCTGCGCGCCCTGTCCTTCGGCCGTCCCCTGGTCGTGCAGGGCGAGCGGGGCTTCTGGGAGCTGCTGACGCCGGACACCGTGGACCTCTTCCTGCACCAGGGCTGGTACGGCCTCGGGGACGGCACGGGCGGCGCGGACCGGCTGCGGGCGGCGCTGCTGCGGCTGCTCGACGACCCGATCCTGCGCGCCAAACTCGGCCAGTACGGCCGGGATCTGGCCGTGGAGCGCTTCAGCCTCCAGCACGCCGCCGACGTCCAGCTCGACATCTACCGCGCGGCGGTGTCCGGGCGGCGCTCCGGGCCGGCCACCATGGCGCGATCGGCGGCGGGGCTGCTCGCCTACAAGGTCAATCGCAAGTACGAGGCCCTTCGCGGCACCCAGCGCCGCGACGACTTCAACGCCGCGACCCTCGCCCAGTCGGCCCTCAGACGCTAGCGTGAAACGGTGCTGGAGACGCCGCCGGAAGTCGTCGCCCTGCAGAAGCTGCTCGACGAGTCGCGCGCGGGAGCGACCGCCCACCTGCGCGAGATCGTCAGCGACGACCGCGCCGTGACCGCCGCCGACCTGGTCAGGTTGCTGACCGGCATGAAGGTGCTCAGCGTCGCCACGGTGACCGCCGCCGGCGAGCCCCGGATCAGCGCGCTCGACGGCCATTTCCTGCACGGCACGTGGACCTTCGGCACGTCCGGCACCGCCGCGAAGGCCAAGCACCTGCGCAAGCGCCCGGCCGTCAGCGTCGCCCACGTGGACGGCGAGCGGCTGGCCGTCTTCAGCCACGGGCGCGCGGAGGAGCTCTCCGCGGACGATCCGGGCTTCGCGGAGATCATCGAGCACTGGACGGCCCACTACGGCACGTCGCCGCTGACCTGGGGGCCGGACATCCGCATGTACCGCCTCCGCCCGGCCTGGATGGTCGGTTACCGGGCGCCGGAATGACCGATGTGGAGGACACCGCGTCCGGCGCCGGCATGATGCGGGCGCTGGAACGGTACGCCTCCCCGCCGCTCTTCGACGACCCGCTCGCCGAGCGCTTCCTGACCGGCTGGCCCGCGGTCGTCACCCGGCACCGCCTGCTGCGGCAGGGCTTCCTGCGCACGCTGGACCGGGCGGGCCCCGGCTTCTACGGCGCGGTCGTCTGCCGCACGCGCGCCATCGACGACGCCTGCCGGGAGGCGCTCGCCGACGGGCTCTCGCAGGTGGTCGTCCTCGGCGCGGGCATGGACACGCGGCCCTACCGGATGCCGATGCCCGACGTGTGGGAACTGGACCTGCCCCGCGTGCAGGACACCAAGAAGGCAGCGGTGGTACGGGCGCTGGGCGCGCTGCCGGAGCACGTTCGCTACGCCCCGATCGACCTCGCCCGGGAGCCCGTGCCCGTGGTGCCCGGCCAGCCGGCGCTGGTGCTGTGCGAGGCGGTCAGCATGTACCTGTCGTCGTTGGAGCATGTGCTCGCGTACGCCGCCGCGCTGCCGCCCGGGAGCCGTTTCATCTTCACCTACCTGCCGCACAGCGTGTTCGACGATCCGCGGTACGCCGGGTGGCGGCGCCGGCTGCGCTGGCGGACCGCCTTCGAGCCGTCTTCCCTGACCCGGCTCGGCTTCTCGATCCTCGACGACCTGGGCGGCTCGGACTATCAGTCGCGCTATCTGCGTCCGGCCGGCCGGGTGCTCGACGTCTTCCCCGGCGAGCGCGTCGTGATCGCCGCCCGCCGCTCGCCCAGGTAGTGCTGCCACAGCAGCCGGGCCGCCACCGCCCGCCAGGGCCGCCACGCCTCGGCGCGCTCCTGAGCCTCCGCCGCGGCCGGCACGCGCGGCAGCTGCCACAGCTCCGCGATCCCGGCGGCCACGGCCAAGTCTCCGACCGGCCACGCGTCGGGCCGCCCCAGCGCGGACAGCCGGTAGATCGACGACGTCCACGGGCCGATGCCGGGCAGCTGCCGCAGCGCCCGATCGACATCGTCGTCATCGAGCCCGCCGAGCTCCTCCAGGACCAGCTCCCCGCTCGCCACCGCGTCGGCCAGCGCCCGCGCGTACCGGGCCTTCTGCCGGCTGAAGCCCACCGCCTTGAGCTGCGCGTCGTCGAGCTTCCGCAGGCTCCCGGCCGTCACCGGCCCGAGCCGCTCCAACCGCTCGAACGCCGCCCGCGCCGACGCCAGCGACACCTGCTGCTCCAGCAGAATGTGCACCAGCGTTCCGAACCCCGGCTCCCGCCCCCACACCAGCGGAAACCCGTGCCGCTCGACCACCTGGGCGAACCGCGGCTCGCGTCCCACCAGCTCGGCCACCCCGGCCCGCAGCACCGCGTCGCTCATCATGCCCCGCCTGATGCCCCCGGCGGCCCGGGCTAAGCACCCGTCCCGACCGGCGGCCGAGATCGCACGCCTTTCCCGGCGGGCTGGACCACCGTCGGTGCTCGCCTGGCACGGCCTGACCGCGGACTACTGCCACAGCCACGGCCACACAGTGATCATCCGCGGCGTCCGTAACGCCACCGACTACGAGCAGGAGTCCCGCCTGGCCGCGGCGAGCGAGTCGCTGGGCGTGCCGACGCTGCTCCTGCCCGCCCGGCCGGAGTTGGCCGCGACGTCGTCCACCGCGCTCCGCGCCGCACGCCGCTGACCGGCACGCGCCGTCCGGCGGCGCGCCGGTCAGCGGGTTGTTTCCGAGTCGACCTCGGTTTCGTAGATGAGGCGGGGCGGGTTGCCGTTGGTGAGGCCGATGAAGACGGGGTCGGCGGCCGGGGTCCAGCCGAGGCGCCGGACCTCGGCACGGGCGGCCTCGCGGGAGTCGTGGTGGATTTTGTCGGCCTGGTGCAGGCGCCGGACGCGGCGGGCGGTCGTGGGGTCGGAGGCGAGCTGAACGCGGACCGTCGGCATGGCTTAAGTTAACGCCGTTAAGGTGGGGCGGTGGAATCGATTTTCCTGCGTGATCCGGGGCGCCGGCGGCGGGCGTCGCCGCTGAGCCGGGAGTTGATCGTGGGCGCCGCGATCGCGCTGCTCGATCGGGACGGGAGCGCCGGCCTGACGATGCGGCGGCTCGCCGAGGGGCTCGGGGTGACCGCCACCGCGCTCTACTGGCATGTGCGGACCCGGGAGAATGTTCTCGACCTGGCCTTCGACCACATCTTCGGGGAGCTGCCGCTGCCCGGGGCCGCCCCGGACTGGCGGGACGACGTCCGGCATGTGCTCACGGGCTGGCGGGCGGTCATGCTGCGCCATCCGTGGGCGCCCGCTCTGGTCGGCCGGCCGGTGCTCGGGCCGCATGTTCTGGCCCGCACCGAGTTTCTTCAGGCGGCGCTGATCCGGGGCGGCCGGACCGGCCTGGAGCTGGCCGTCTTCACCCGGCTGCTGGCCAACTTCGTGATCGGCTCCGCCCTGACGGAGGCGACGGCGGCCGGGGGAGATGCCCGCCGGCACATCACGGCGGACCCGGGCGCCTACCCGGTGCTCCACGCCGAGGGGCACCTCGACGCGGGCCGCTGGAACGACGACGAGCTGTTCGAGCGTGGCCTCGAGGCGCTGCTCGATCAGCCGCGGCGAGGGTAGGGGACCACGGCGGGGACACGCGAGTGCAGCGGCTGAGGGCCGGGGAGCCGGCGCTCACTGACGGGGTGCGTCGGTGGCCTGACGGGGTGAGTCCATCGCCTGCGGGGGTGCGTCTGCCGCCTGCGGGGGTGAGTCGATGGCGGCCTCCTGCTGGATGCGGTCGAACTGGGCGGCCATGGCGGCGGCCAGGGTCTGGGCGGCGGAGAGGGGGCGGACCATGACCGTGAACTCGTCGATCAGGCCGTCGTCGTCGAGGTGCAGGAAGTCGCAGCCCTCGACCGCCACGTCGCCGATCCGGGCCGTGAAGACCAGCGCGTGGTCCCGGCCGTCGCCGCCGCTCAGCTCGCGGACGTAGCGGAAGTCCTCGAAGACCCGCAGCACGCCGCGCAGGATCGCGGCGGTGAGGGCCTTGCCCCGGTACGGCTTGAATGCCACCGGGCTCCGGAAGACGACGGTCTCGGCCAGGGTCGCGGCGATGGCGGACGGGTCGCGGGCTTCCACCGCGGTGCGGAAGTCGGTCATGCGGCCAGACTACGGCTGTCCCATCGCGCGCAGCTCCCGCAGCGACCGCCGCGACCGGTGGAGCAGAAGCCCCAGCGCCCCGGCCCCGACGACGCCCATCGCGGCCAGCGAGCCGAGATCGGTGGGCACAGTCCGGCCGGCGACGTATGCCAGTCCGGCCGCGACGGATGCGCCCAGCACGGGCACCGCCAGCCGGGCCAGGAACGCGCGCGGGGCGATGCCGGCGCGCCGGAGCTCGTACAGGTAAAGGGGAAGCACGACCGCGAGGCCGACCGCGAGCTGGGCCGCCGCGGCGCCGGGGGAGCCGCCGGAGCGGGCGCCGAGCCAGATCGCCGGGATCAGGGCGGCCAGCCAGAGGATCTGGACGGTGAGGACGACGCGGGTGTCGGCGAGCACGACGAAGTAGTCGTAGATCAGCTCGAAGACGATGCGCAGCGCGCCGAGCAGGGCCAGCCACGGCAGCACGTCCGCCGCCGGGCCCCACGTGGTGCCGTAGACCAGGCGGATCAGCGGGTCGGCGGCCACGGCGAGCAGGAGGCACACCGGCATGGTGAGGGAGGTCAGCAGCCCGGCGGTGGACAGGAAGGTGGCTCGCATGGCGGCGGGATCGTGCTGCAGGCGGGCCAGCGCCGCCGGGGCGACCGCGCGGACCGGCTGGGAGAACATGGTGACCGGCCAGTTGGAGAGGTTGACGGCCAGGACGTAGAAGCCGAGCGGCACCGGGCCGAGGACCGCGCCGACGAGCAGCCGGTCGATGTTGGCCACGGCGAAGACGATGATGCTCGAGCCGGCCAGGGGCAGGCCGAAGCGCAGCAGTTCGCGGGCCGTGGCGCGGTCGAAGCCGGGGCGCAGGCCGGCCGGGGCGAAGGCGGCGAGCAGGACGCCGCCGAGGACCGCGCCGGTGAGCTGCCCGTACGCGAGGCTCATGGCGCCGAGGCCGCCCAGCGCGCAGCCGATCGACACGAAGGAGCCCAGCCAGGTGGTGACCTGGTCGGCGATCATCTTGCGGCCCTGGCGGAAGTGCCGTTGCAGCAGCGCGGCCGGCGCGGCGACGATGCCGTTCACCAGGACACAGAGCGCCAGCACGCGTACGACGGGAGCCGCACCGGCATCGCCCATGAGCCGGGCGAACGCCGGGGCGCCCAGCCAGCACGCCGCGTAGACGGCGGCACTGGCGGCGATCGAGATGGTGGCCACCGTCGGGACCACCCGGGCGGGGTCGCCGGGCCACCGGACGATCGCCAGCGAGACGCCGAGCTCGTTGAAGCTCAGCACGGCCAGCAGCGCCACCATGGCGACGGCGAACGTGCCGAACTCCCGCGGCCCGAGGATCCGGGCCAGGGCGATCCCGATCGCGAGGGTGCCCAGGCGGGCGAGCGCGGTGCTGGCGAAGCTCCAGCCCAGCGCCCGGCCCGCCCGGGAGGCGAGCGTCTGTGTCATGAAGGTCCTATTCCACGAAGTACACGTCGACCCAGAAGTTGTGGTTGGATCCCTGGCCCGGGAAGCCGTTGGTGCCGTAGCCGAACATCCCGCCGCTCTGCGGGACCCGCAGCGGCACGCTGACGACGCCGGCTTGCGCGAAACCGTTGATGGTGGCCGAGTACAGCCCGACCGCCGTGTGATAGCTGACCACATAGGTCGTTCCCGCGGTGACCTCCACGGGTGTCGGGAAGCGGACCGACTGCCAGCCGGAGGCGGTCTCCGCGCCGAAGGTCGCCGAGGCGAGCGGGTCGCCGTCCGCGGTCCACAGCGTGCCGACGTGCTTGCCGATGTTGCCCGGGCCCTTGTAGAACCGCATGCCGGTGATCGTGCCGTCCACGTCCGGGATGATCCGCACGCCGACGTTGATGGGGTCGTGGTCGGCGTACTCGACGTCCGCCGGCAGGTCGCCGGCCCCGAAGACGGTCACCCCGGCCGGCGCGGGCGTGGGACCGGCATCGGCGTCGGGCAGGAAGAGCGGGTCGACCCAGTAGTTCGCCGAGCCGTAGGACTGGGCCGGGAAGCCGCTGGATCCGTACCGGAAGACGCCGTTGGCCCCGCCGGGTGCGCGCAGCAGCCCGCTGGTCCAGGGGGATCCGAAGAAGCCCGACGTGTACGCGTACCCGCCATTGGGCGCGAAGTAGGAGATCACGTACGACCCGCCGGCCTCGACCTGCACCGGGCTGTCGAACACCGCCGTCTGCCAGCCGTTGCCCGACTCCGGGCCGAACGTCACCTGCCGCAGGACCTGCTGGTCCGCCGACCACAGCGTGCCCGTGTGGGTGCCCGTGTTGCCGGGGCCCTGCCAGTAGCGCAGCCCGACGATCTTCCCGCTGGTCAGGGGCACGAACCGGGTGCCCACCTCGATCGGCGCGGACTCGTCGCTGCTGCCCACCGAGGGCACGGCGTCGTTCGCGAACAACTTCTTGACCGAGGGATCCAGGTCGGTGGTGAACGTCCACGTGACGGGTTCCTCGGTGGCGATGCCGTTGGTGTCGGTCGCCGTGACCCGCGCGGTGTAGGCGGTGGCGGCCTGCAGCGGATCCGCCGGCGTGAAGGTCGCCGTCTTCGTCGCCGCGCTGTACGCGACGCTCCCGTCCACCGCGGCGCCCGTGCCGTCCTTGACCGTGAAGTCGATCGTCGAGGCCGCGAGCGGCTTGGTGAACACCACGGACGGGTGCACCGCCGGGTCGACGCCGCTGGCGTTGTCGAGCGGCGTCGTCGCCACCGGCGCCGGCGGCGCGCTCGCGCTGGAGATGAACTGCACGTCGACGTAGTAGTTGGTGTCGTCGTAGCTGCGCTCCGGGAAGCCCGTCCCGTAGCCGAAGACCCCGTTGCCGCCGGTCGTGGCCGAGCGCGGCGCGGTGAGCGGGCCGGCCTCCCAGGCGTTGAGCGCGAACGCCTTGGCGTCGGCCGCGTAGTGCCCGTTCGGGGCGAAGTAGGAGACGACGTACGTGCTCCCGGGCTGCACCTCGACCGGCTTGGCCAGCTTCAGCGTCTGCCAGCCGTTCGCGGTCTCGTTGGTGTAGACGCCCGTCGCCAGCCGCTCGCCGCCGGCCGTCCAGAGGCTGCCGGTGTGCGTCCCCGTGTTGCCCGGCCCCTTGTAGAACCGCAGCCCCGTCACGAACCCCTCGACGCCGGGCTCGAACTTCACGCCCAGCTCCAGCGCCGTGGCGTCGCCCGCCGCGGTGGTGGCCGGCACCCGGTCACCGAACAGCGTGTTCTTGCCGGTGAGCAGGAACTGCCGGGTCGCCGGGGTGCCGATGTTCACGCTGTCGTCGACGGCCCGCACCTGGACCACCTGCGCGCCGAGGCCGGTGGCGTGGAAGGCGTACGTCCAGGAGGTCGTCCCGGTTGCGGGGTGCCAGCTGGCGCCCGAGTCGGTGGACACCTCGACGCCCGCGACCCGTCCCCCCACGTCGCTCGCCGTGCCGGACAGCGTCACCTGGGATCCGTCGGCGACCGTGGTGGTCGCGGCCGGGGAGGTGACGGACACCGTCGGCGCGGTCGTATCCGACGACGCCGTGGCCGGGTCGAGGGTGCCCATCAGCGTGGCCGGCTGCACGTTCATGTCGGCGAAGAGGTTGACCGTCGCCTGCTGCATCCGCTCGTCGACCGGTTGCACGTCGCCGTCGTGGTAGTCGTCGAGGCCCCACGCCCACTGGATCGTGCCCGCGGAGAACACCAGCGCGCCGCCGGCCGCGCGGTACATCGTCATGTGGTGCGTCGTGGTGCCCGCCGCGACGTTCTTGCCCCAGTCCAGCAGGTACTCGGGGGTCGGGCCGGTCGTGGTGGACAGCCGGATCAGCCCGGCGGGCCGGAAGCCGTTGTCCAGGTCCTCGTTCGACTCGTAGCCGACGGTGTGCGGGGCGAGCGTCGCCAGCCCCGAGGTCAGGTCGGCGACCGTGGTGTTGCGCCACAGCCGGTACTTGCCCTGCGCGGCGGGCACGGTCATCGGCAGGTCGGTCGAGTTCGCCATGTACGCCGTGCCGATGAGCGCGTTCTCCGGGTTCCCGCCGCCCGTGGCCGGGGGACTGAACCGCGGGTCCCGCCACGTGCCCGTCCACTGACTCGTGGGATCCAGCGTGTCCGTCTCCGCCCACGTCTCCTTGTAACAGGTGAGCGTGCGGTACGGGGTGGGATCCCCGGCCGTGCTCGGCTCGTACCGCGTCCGCCAGTAGACGTCGTTGCCGCTGAAGAAGGCGAGATGCGTGCCCGCGTCCCGGGCCTGCTCGACGTGCGTGCGCTGCGCCGCCGACCAGTACTCGTCGTGGCCGTTGGTGACGAACACCTTGTGGTGGGAGATGAGCTGTCCGCGCCGGTCGCTGTCGATGTTCGTGGTGTAGCTCAGGTCGTAGCCGTTGCGCTCCAGGAACCGCACCATCGGATACTCGGCGCTGAAGAAGAAGTCCCGGCCCTCCATGGCGCCGCGGGTGGCGAACGGGCGGTTGTAGCTCGTCTTGTACGCCCGCCCGTTCTCCCCGCCCTCGTAGAAGTCGGCGCCGCCGTAGAGGTTGTACGCCTGCCACGTCGCGTCCGAGGTCTGGAAGAACAGGTCCGATGTGCTCGTGTCGTCGCGCACCACGAAGATGATGTGGCTCGAGCCGCCGGTGTCGGGCCGGTGCAGCTTGGCGATGTAGACCCCGGAGACCTGCGTCGCCGGCACGTCCCACGACGCCGTGACGCCCCACTCGCCGCAGTCGAAGATGCTGGTGGTCGCGTTGGTGGCGCAGTCGGGCTGGTCGTTGGCGACCGCCGCGTCCGCGGTCAGCGGGGTGATGTGCCGGGCGCCCTTGCCGTCGTACCAGCCGAGCCGGTAGACGTCGATGTCGAAGGCGGGCGCGTCGGTCTTTATCTTGAAGTCGATCCGCTGGCCGGCATCGACGCTGATGTCCGTGCCGAAGCCCTGGATCGAGTCGTCGCCCGCCCCGAGGATGTCCCACTCCTCCTTGGGCGAGCCCGGCTTGCTGTTCTCGCACACGATGGGATTCACCACGGGCGCGCACGGATCCGCCGCGGCCGCCGTGGCGACGGCGACCGCGCCCCCGGCGACGCCCAGCACGACAGCGACGGCGAAAGACAGGATTCCCCGGAATTGATGCACGATGTTTCTCCCCCACGCCGGCCCCGAAAGGCCCCCGTCGTGAAGTTATCGCCGCCGCGTCCGGCCGGGCTCCGCCATTCGGTCCACAATCGCCGGTCGTCAGGAGAGCAATTTCCGCGGAAGCGTCGTGCGGATCATCCGGGCCGGGTGCGTCAGCCGCCACACGGCACCGGTCAGGCCGACCGTCAGGGCCAGCACCATGGTGTACGTGCTGAAGCTGAGCGAGTCGAAGAAGGCGGCCACCACCAGCGCGATCACCTGCGTCGCGATGAGTGCCGTGCACAGGTGACGGTCCTCGGCCGTCGTCGCCCGGCGCGCCGCGATCCAGGCCAGCGCGATCGCGCAGAGGTGCAGCAGGGCCAGCATCGCCACGCCGATCACGCCGGTGCTCAGCGCCTGGGCGAGCCATTGATTGTCGAGGAATTGATATTGCGGGGAGATCCAGGTGCCGGTGCCGCGCCCGAACCACGGCCTTTGTGAGAAGTAATAGCCGACCATTTCGTACCGCTTGGTGCGGGTGGTGATGCTGGTGTCCGTGCCGGCGTTGGCGAAGAGATCGACGAGCGTGTTCATGAGCGACGGGCGCACGAGCATCAGCCCGGTCACGAGGACGAGCCCGATCGCGGCCATGTTGTAGCGCATCCGCCAGCCCCACACCGGCAGCATCACGAGCAGCGCGATCCCGATGGCCACGAAGCCGGTGCGGGAGACCGTGGCCGGGACCGCGGCCGCGATGATGACCGCGGCGACGGCGAAGAGCTGCCGGGTCCGCCGCCGCGGCGCGAACCGGGCGAAGTGGATGGCGAAGGGCAGCGTCATGGCCATGACCGTGCTGAACTCGATGTAGTGCGTCATCGTGCTCGCCACCCGGATCGCCCCGCCGCGCAGCTCGAAGCCGGGCTCCACGCCGTTGGAGGACAGGCCCGGGATCGACACGTACTGGGTGAAGTCGAGCCAGAAGGCGAACTGCACGAGACCCAGGAAGGCGACGACCGTGGCGCACCACACGAGCACGCGCAGCACCCCGCGCAGCCGGTCCCAGTTCGGGATCCCGTCGGCCGCGGTCAGGATGACACCGGTGAAGGCCAGCGCCGCCAGCAGCGCCCGGTCGGCACCGTTGGCCTCCATCGCCGTCAGGCCACGCCAGTAGCCGGCGGCGTACGAGATGAGCAGCGCGACCATGTAGGCCAGGACGGACCACCGCAGGGGCTGCGGGCCGCCGACCATGAGCCGCGGGTTGAAGCGGACCAGCACCCACCAGCACCAGAGCCCGATGCCGAGCAGCACGGCCGGGCGCCCCACCTCGCTGAGCGCCGGGATGATGAGCCGCGCCGGGATCAGCATCACCAGGCACACCATGAGGCTGAGCAGGCCCGCCGCGTCGAGCTTGGTGAAGCGCCGCCGGCTCGCGTAGGTGCCCCGGGCCAGCAGCGACGGCTCGAGGTCGGTCGGGTGCGGCAGGACGCTCAAGGACGCTTGCTCCCGTTGGCGCCGCCCGGCGACGGCAGCACGACGGTCTCCTCACCGGGTCGCCGGGGGATGACCTGCGTTTCGTCGCCGGCGGCCGCGACCGGGGCGGCGGGCCCGGCCGGCGCCGCCACGCGCTGCTCGGGCAGCACGGAGGCGATGGCCGGCACGCCGGATGCCGCGGCCGCCCCCGGAGATGCGGATGCCGCCCCCGAAGATGCGGCGGGCGCCCCTGGGGATGCGGATGCCGCCCCGGTGGGCGCGACGGTCTCGGGGGTCGCGGCGGGCTGTGCGGCGGCTGCGGCGGCCCGCCTGCGGGAGCGGCGGCGCAGCAGCGCGTCGGCGGCCACCGTCAGTGCCGCGGCGAGCAGGGCGCCGACCCCGGCGACCGCGATGAGCGCCCGCTTGACCTTCGAGGTCGACTCCTCGATGTTGTCGCCCAGGTCGAGGCGCCGCGCGGTGATCATCTGATCCTTCGGGGCGCCGTAGTCCTTCTGCAGCGTCCCCACCGTGTCGGAGAAGTGCTTGATGAGCCGCTCCGACGTGAGGGTGGCCTGCGCCTCGTCGTCGCCGATCACCTCGAACGTGACGATGGGCAGCTGCGGGTCCTGCGTCGCCGTGAAGTCGTCGCTGAAGCCGGCGTCGTGCAGCTGCTTGACCACCTTCTGGTCCTGCACGGAGATCATGCCGGCCTTGGTCAGCGACGCGAGCCCCAGGTCCAGCCACGGGTTGCGGGCGGTGGCCTTGGTGTCGTCGACCGCCTTGGGCGTGATCGCGGGCGGCACGAGCTGGACGTAGCTGGTCGCCACGTAGTCCGGCTCCACCCGGGAGGCGACGAAGAGGGTGGCGCCGATCGCCACGAGGAACAGGGGCACGGAGACATACCAACGCCGGAACATCAGCTTGGTAAGGTCCCAAAAATCCACTTCTACCCCTCAAGAGTGGTGGTTCAGTTCAGTGTCGCCGGTCAGGCTTCGATGCGATAGACGTGGTACGAGAACTCCTGCGCGAACGTGTCGGTGATCGCGCCGCCGGCGATCGGCACCTCGCGGTCCTCGAACAGGACCTCCGCGGAGGAGCCGGTGACTCCCAAGGGGAGGGTCAGCTTCTGCTCGCCCGTCCCGCCGTCGCGCCCCGGCATCGCGAAGACGTAGAACGCGCCGTCGTGCGCCTTGAGCATGGTGTCCATGCGCGGGTTCAGCTCGAAGGAGTACGACTGGGTGTTGAGCACCGGCGCCAGCTCGCGGATCCGCCGGTTGAGCTCGGTGACCACCGGCCGCACCCGGGCGCCGCAGGCGTCGCGCAGCACGTGCTGGGACACGCAGTCGCCGCCGAAGTTGTGGTTGAAGTAGAGGACCCCGCGCGCCTCGTGGATGAGCGAGTTCATGACCGCCCCGGCGACCTGGTCGCCCGTGATGGTCGGCGCGCCGGCGTCCTCGAAGGGATGGCCGACCTCGACGAAGGCGTACACCGGCTGGCGCTTGCCGTCCATGGCGTCGACCTCGCGCATCCGGTCCATCGTCCGGCCGTAGTTCGCGGCCCGGCGGCAGGTCTCCCGCGTGACGCCGATGCGCGGCCCCTCGGAGGGGGATCCGCAGACGTTCGGATCGGTGTACCAGTAGACGTCGTTGGACACCACCGTGGTCCACGCGTTGACGAACTTGCTCGCGTCGGCGTCGGACTGCCAGAACATGATGCCCTTGCCGAAGTTCGCGTAACGCATCCGCCCGTCGCCGGCCGGCAGGTCCCGGGCCAGTCTCGTCATCACGTCGAAGCCGCAGTCCTGCTTGCCCGAGCGGCAGGGCGTGCCCTCGCCGGGGTACTTGCCGGTCCACGCGCCGGTGCCGGCGCCCGCCCACATGTCCACCTCGTCGTTGAGGATCCACGCGGTGGTCTCGTCCCCGCTGCCGGGGCGCTTGTCCGCGGTCATGGCGTGCATGCCGTTGCTCCTGATGAGCTTCAGATCGGAGTCGGCGGTCAGCATCACGTACGTGTTGAGGCCCGCCGAGCGGTCCAGGTCGATGTCGGCCTGGGAGTGGACGCCCTCGTACCAGACGCCGATCGGGAAGAACTCCGGGTCGGTCCACTTCTTCGCGTACTTCGCGTAGTAGCCGGGACCGCCCTCCCACGGCACGCGCGGCAGGTCGAGGTCGGTCGCCGCGCTCGCCGCCTGCGGGGGGACCGTGCCCGGCGCCGCCATCCCGGGCGCGAACACCACGTCCACCCAGTAGTTGCTGGCCGAGAAGCTCTGGGTCGGGAAGTCGCCCTCCCCGTAGGCGTACAGCCCCGCCCCGGACGTCACCAGCGGCCCCGCCTCGGCCGCCCGGTCGGCGAACCAGCCGGAGGACACCTTGTAGCGCGACGTGTGGTACGAGACGACGTACTCGCGGCCGGGCTCGAGGCCCACCGGCGCGGGCAGCGGCACCTCCTGCCAGCCCGACGGCGACTCGTGCGCCACGTCGGCGCTCGCGAGCTTCTCGCCCTTGCCCGACCACAGCGTGACGCGGTGCGGGCCGAGGTCGCCGTCGGCCTTGAGGAAGCGTACGGCGGTCAGGGCGCCCGCCGTCCGGGTGGCGAACCGCAGGCCCAGCTCCACCGGGCGCTCGGCGGGATCCATGGTGGCGCCGGAGGTGTCCGCGGCGGTGAAGAACGAGACCGTGGCGGCCCGCGAAGGGGCCGGCGTGGCGGCCGGTGGCTCGTCGCCGCGGCGCAGCACGGCCACGGTGAGGGCCGCGACGAGCAGGACGAGAGCGGATCCGGCGGTGACGAGGATGCGGGTGCGGGTCGCCGTCACGGTCGCTTCGCCAGCGAGTCGTCCGAGCGGCGCTGCCGCGGGATCGCCGGACGCCCCCAGCCCGACCGCACGTCCCACGACGGCGACCGCCGCTTCCGCTCGGCCAGCAGCACCACGGCGACATAGACGACCGCCGCCGGGGCGAGCCACGGCCGGCGCAGCACGACGTCGCGCAGCCACGAGGTGTTGTCCGGGGCCGCCGCCGCCCGGAACGGGCTGGTCGCCAGGTAGCGCCGGAACTCGTCGTTGCCGTCGCGGGCCCGGGCGACCCGGCGGATCAGGTCGCCGGCCGTCCGCGGGGCCACCACGCGTACCGGCACGTCGATCTCGGTCTTCTCCCCGGGCGCGACCACCGCGTCGAGGAACATGTCGTCCGCGGTCAGCGGCGGGAAGTCGGTGAACCGGGCGCGGGCCGCCGCGGAGAGCGCGATGACGCCCCGCCCGAAGAGCCGTCCGCGGAAGACCGGCAGGCGCGAGTTGACGGCGTAGTAGGCGCGCACCGGCCAGGTGCTGCCCGTGGCGTCGACGACCGGCCGGGGGACCGCCGCCTCGATGCCCGGCCGCGCCACGGCCTCGGCCAGCCGCCGGATCAGCTCCGGGCTCGCGGGCACGTCGGCGTCCAGGTAGACGCGCACGTCGCCGGTGGCCACCCGGTCCGCCGCGGTGAGGGCGGCGGACTTCGACGGCGTGGCGATCTCGACCACGCGCGCGCCCAGCTCCCGGGCGGTCTCCGCGGTGCGGTCGGTGCAGCCGTTGGCGGCGACGACGATCTCCCGCACCTGGCTGCCGGCCAGGCGTCGCAGGGCAATTCCGATCCCGGTCTCCTCGTTGAAGGCAGGGATCAGCACGCTGACGGTCATGCTGTGATGCTGGCGCCCGTATTCGCCGGCGGGAATGGGGTGAATGGACGAGGGCTTATCGCATAGTCGACACACGGATCGGCCGAACGTCGCCTTGCCGCGATCGTCTCCGTCGATAGGTTGCTGATGTGAAGGTGACTCAGGAAGCCTCCGATTCCCTTGTCCCGCAACGAGTTCCGGTCTTGTTGTCAAGTGTCCAATTTGACCCCCTGCGTCAGGCGGAGGTGGTCACGCGGGTGCTCGACGAGCTGGCCGCCGGGCGCGGCGGGAATATCGTCACGCCCAATGTGGACATTCTTCGCCGAGTCGTGCGAGACGCCGAATCCCGGCACCTTCTGGAATCGTCCGAAATCGTGGTGGCCGACGGCAAACCCCTCGTCTGGGCCAGCCGGATAGCCGGAAGTCCCCTGCCCGAACGGGTGGCCGGCGCGGATCTCATCTGGAGCATTTCCGCCGGGATGGCCGAGGCGGGCCGCAGCGTCTATCTGCTCGGCGGCGAGCCCGGCACCGCGAGCCGCGCCGCGGACGTGCTGCGGGAACGGTTCCCGGCCCTGAAGGTCGCGGGACAGCTGAGCCCGTCGCTGGGCTTCGACACCCGCCCGCAGGAGTACGCGGAGGTCTGCGCCGAGGTCGCCGGGACCGCCCCGGACTTCGTGTTCGCGGGCTTCGGCTTCCCCAAGCAGGAGCGCGTCATCGCCCGGCTGCGCCCGGAGCTGCCCCAGACCTGGTTCATGGGCTGCGGTGCCGCGATCGGCTTCGTGGCGGGCGTGCATTCGCGGGCCCCGGGCTGGATGCAGGAGCGCGGCCTGGAATGGGTGCACCGGCTGGTCAGCGAGCCACGCCGGCTCATGCGCCGCTATCTCGTCGACGACGTGCCGTTCGCCGTGCGGCTGCTGGCCGGCAGCGCCCGGGCCCGCGTCCGGGGCGCCGCGGGGGTGTCCCGGTGAGCCGGCCCGACGTCTCCGTCGTCGTCGTCTCCTACAACACCAGCGAGCTGACCCGCCGCTGCCTGCGCGAGCTGATCGCCAGCCGCACCCCCGACGTGACGTTCGACATCACGGTGGTGGACAACGCCTCCTCCGACGACTCCGCCGGCGCGATCGCCCGGGACTTCCCCGGCGTGCGGCTGATCCGGTTGACGGACAACGTCGGCTGGGGGCGGGGCATCAACCGCGGAGCAGCCGCCAGTACGGGACGGCACCTGCTCTTCCTCAACCCGGACACCGTGCCGGTGGGGCACCCGGTGACCGAGCTCGCCCGCTTCGCGCGGCAGCACCCCGGCAACCGGGTCTACACCGGGCGCACGCTGCACGCCGACGGCACCGACGACATGTTCTGCGCGTGGGGCCTGCCGAGCCTGCGCGGCTACGCGGGCTTCGCCACCGGGCTGTCCACGGTCTTCGCGGGCAGCCGGTGGCTCAACCCCGAGGGTCTGCCCGGCTACGACCGGCGCAGCGCCCGCGAGGTCCCGGCCGTGTCGGGCTGCTGCATGTTCGTCGACCGCGAGCTCTTCGACGAGCTGGGCGGCTTCGACCCCCAGTACTTCCTCTACAGCGACGACATCGACCTGTGCACGCGAGCAGCGGCGCTGGGCGCGCGCCCGGTGGTGGTGCCCGATGCAGCCGTCGTGCACGTGGGGGGCGCCTCGTCGAGCTCCGAGGGGCAGCGCATCAAGATTCTGCGCGGCAAGGCTACGTACGTACGCAATCATTGGTCGTCTCCCCGCGCCCGGCTCGCGCTGTCGCTGATGAAGGCGGGGGTGGGGTTGCGGGCGGCCGGAAAGGCCGTGCTGGGCCGCGATCGCGCGCGGGGGGTCGACTGGGCCGCGGTGTGGCGCGAGCGGGCCGTGTGGTCCGCGGGGTGGCCGCCCGTCGACGAGCCCCGCCCGCCGCGCAGCGCGCTGGTTTCCAGCACGCACTGACCTTCCCCTGTCGCACCGCACAAAGAAGGGCCGGCTCCGCTGGGGAGCCGGCCCTTCCGCTGTCGCTCAGTAGGCGCCGGAGCTGCGCAGGACGGCGCTCAGCGTGCGGCCGAGGATGGCCAGGTCCATGGCGAGGGACCAGTTCTCGACGTACGTGAGGTCGAGCCGGATCGACTCCTCCCACGACAGATCCGAACGGCCCGACACCTGCCACAGGCCGGTCAGGCCGGGCTTGACCACGAGCCGCCGGCGCATGTCCGCCGGATAGCCGGCCACCTCGCGGGCCAGCGGCGGCCGCGGGCCGACCAGCGACATGTCGCCCTTGAGCACGTTGACCAGCTGGGGCAGCTCGTCGAGCGAGAAGCGGCGCAGCCACCGGCCGACGGGCGTGATGCGCGGGTCCTCGCGCATCTTGAACAGCTCGCCGTCGCTCTCGTTGCGGTCGCGCAGCTCGGCCAGGATCGCCTCGGCGTTCACCACCATCGTGCGGAACTTGAAGAGCGTGAACGGCTGCCCGTCCTTGCCGACCCGCTCCTGCCGGAACACCACCGGGCCGCGCCCGCCCGGTCCGGTGGCGACCAGCAGCGCCACGACGGCGAGCACCGGCGCGGCGAGGAGCAGCAGCGCCAGGGCGCCGACCCGGTCGAAGGCGGCCTTGATGACCCGGGTGCTGCCCTTGAGCCGCGGATGCTCGACGTGCAGCATCGGCAGGCCGTCCACCGGGCGGATCGTCGTGCGGTCGCCGGCCACGTCGACCAGGGTGCTCGCGAGGATGAGGTCGATGTCGTCGCGCTCGAGCTGCCAGGCGAGCCGGCGCAGCGCGACACCGTCGATCTCGGGGCAGGACAACACGACCACGGTGTCCGCACCGGACAGTGCGACGGCCGCGGCGACCCCCTCGAAGGTGCCGTAGACCGGTGGCAGCCCCGGCGGGGCCTCGACGGGAGCGCCGGGCGGCAGGCAGGCGCCGACGATGCCGAGCCCGTGGTGGCTCTCGTGGCGCAGCCGCCGGGTCATGTCGGCGACGGCCCGGGCGTGCCCCACCAGGACGACGCGGTGCAGCCGCTCGCCGCGGGACCAGCTGCGGTGCAGCAGCCGGCGCAGCGCGAAGCGGGCGACGACCCCGGCGAGCGTGGCCAGCGGGACCGCGATGATCACGTATCCGCGCGCCAGCCGCAGGTCGAACGCGAACGAGACAATGGCCAGCGTCGCGGTCAGCCCGAGGCCGGACCGGACCACCCGCGCGTATTCGTCGGTGCCCACGAACAAATGTCGTGCCTCGTACGCTCGGTTCAGCGCGAGCACGCTTGTCCAGGCCAGCGGGAAAAGCAGCGTGAGCAGTAAGTACTCGTGGAGGAACGGATGCGCCGGCGCGGGACCGAAACGCAGGAACAATGCCGCCGACGCGGCGGTGATGCCGACCGCCACGTCCACCATCAGGGCGGCGAGCACGTAGCGGGTGCGCCAGCCGGTGGTGGTCGCCGGCCCTCGGTAGCGGGTGTCGAGATCGGGGTTGAACTGGGGTTTCACCTCGATGGTGTCGACGGCCGAGAACGGATCGATCGTCTGCACGCCTGTCCTCCGTGATCGGCTGCGGTGAGGGGCAGCCAGAGCTCGGGTCCCCGCGGGGCGCGTGGCGGCGCCGGGGGGACGGGTCCCCGGCGGTGCCCCGGGACCTACTTAAAAGACTGCTAAGAAACCTCGGGCGGCGCCTCACCCTATCGTTCGAGACGAATGGCGAATCGGATGATGCGAGGAACGCTCGGGGGCAAGGTGCCCGGATCGGACGAACCCGATCCGGGCCGTACAAGCCGTGCCTGAATGGCGCCCTCGCTTATCTCGGCGATAGCTGGACGTCAATAGAACCTACGGAGATTTGGTTTGTATTAAATCCGACGCTTTGTTTCGATGAACGCCGAACAATCCGCGAGGGTCGGCAGCAGCCCCGCGGCGGCCGCGGCCGCGAGCGACGGCGCCGCGGCATCCTTTGTGGACAGCAGCGGGGTGTCGGCGGGCCAGGGGATGCCCAGTTCCGGGTCGAGCGGGTCGATGCCGTGCTCGTGCCCGGGCCGGTAGGTGCTCGAGCAGAGGTACGCCACCGTCGCCCCCTCGGTCAGCGCGCAGAAGCCGTGCCCCAGGCCCTCGGCCAGATAGACGGCGCGCCGGTCCCTGTCGTCCAGCGTCACGCTCTCCCAGGCGCCGAAGGTGGGGGAACCGACCCGCAGATCCACCACCACGTCCAGGATCGCGCCGGTCACGCAGGTCACGTACTTCGCCTGCCCCGGCGGCACGTCGGCGAAGTGGATGCCGCGGACCGAGCCCCGGGCCGACGTGGAGAGGTTCGCCTGCGCGAGGTCGAGCGGGTGGCCCACGGCGGCGGCGAGCGCGTCGAAGCGGTACCACTCCAGGAACGTGCCGCGCGCGTCGCCGTGCTGCACCGGGGTCACCTCGAACGCCCCCTCGACGGCCAGCGGACGCACCTTCACAGCACACCTCCGTACGGCCCGGAGGCCAGCAACCGCAGCAGATAGTCGCCGTAGCCGCTCTTCAGCAACGGCTGCGCCAGCTCCCGCAGCCGGTCGTCGTCGATGAACCCGAGGCGCCACGCGGCCTCCTCGACGCAGCCGACCTTCAAGCCCTGCCGCTCCTCGATGACCCGGACGTACTCGGAGGCCTGCACCATGGACTGGAACGTGCCCGTGTCCAGCCACACGGTGCCGCGGTCGAGGACGGTCACGTCGAGCTTGCCGCGCCGCAGGTACTCCTCGTTGACGGCGGTGATCTCCAGCTCGCCGCGCTCGCTGGGCGTCAGGCCGGCCGCGATGTCCGCGACGTCGCCGTCGTAGAAGTAGAGGCCCGGCACGACGTACGTGCTCTTCGGCTTCTCGGGCTTCTCCTCGATGGACACCACCTTGCCGGTGTCGTCGAACTCCACCACGCCGTAGCGGTGCGGGTCGGCCACCGGGTACGCGAACACGCGCCCCCCGTCCGGCCGGGCGAACCGGGCCAGCTGCCGCCCGAGCCCCGGGCCGTGGAAGATGTTGTCGCCGAGCACGAGCGCGACCGGCTCGCCGGCGAGGAAATCGGCACCGATCCGGAAGGCCTGGGCGATGCCGTCGGGCTCGGGTTGCCGCGCATAGGAAATGGCGAGCCCGAGCCGGCTGCCGTCGCCCAGCAGGCGCTCGAAATGGGGCTGGTCCTCCGGCGTCGTGATCACGAGAATCTCCCGGATCCCGGCCGACACCAGCGTGGTCAGCGGATAGTAGATCATCGGTTTGTCGAAGATCGGCATGAGCTGTTTGGACATGGCCCTCGTGATCGGCCAGAGCCGCGAGCCGGTGCCACCGGCGAGCAGGATTCCACGCACGGCTTCACGCTATGCGGCGGCCGCCCGGCCGGTACACTCGCCAGTCGTGCGGATTTTCGTGACCGGCGGCGCCGGATTCATCGGATCGGCCTATGTACGCGCCCTCCTGCGGGATGAATTCCCCGGTGCGGCGGGCGCGTCCGTGACTGTTCTGGACCTGTTGTCCTATTCGGGCAATCGTGCGAACCTCCCCTCCTCCCCACGCCTCGATTTCGTGCGGGGCGACATCGGCGACGCCGATCTCGTGCGGCAGCTGCTCCCGGGTCACGACGCGGTGGTGCATTTCGCCGCCGAGTCGCATGTGGACCGCTCGATCGCCGGCGCGCTCCCGTTCGTCACCACCAACGTGCTCGGCACCCAGGTGCTGCTCGATGCGGCGCGCGCCGCCGGGGTCGGGCGTTTCCTGCACGTGTCCACCGACGAGGTGTACGGATCCATCGACCAGGGCTCGTGGACCGAGACGTGGCCCCTCGCCCCCAACTCGCCGTACGCGGCGTCGAAGGCCGGCTCGGACCTGCTGGCCCTCGCCGCGCACCGCACCCACGGCATGGACGTCGTGGTGACCCGCTGCTCCAACAACTACGGGCCCTACCAGTTCCCCGAGAAGGTCATCCCGCTCTTCGTCACCAACCTGCTCGACGGCGAACCGGTCCCGCTCTACGGCGACGGCGGCAACATCCGCGACTGGCTGCACGTCTCCGACCACTGCCGCGGGATCCAGCTCGCCCTGGAGAAGGGCCGCGCCGGCGAGGTCTACCACATCGGCGGCGGCACCGAGCTGTCGAACAAGGAGCTGACCGGCAAGCTGCTCGAGGCGTGCGGCGCCGGCTGGGACAGCGTGCGCCCGGTGACCGACCGCAAGGGCCACGACCGGCGCTACTCGCTGGACATCACGAAGATCAGCGCGGAGCTCGGGTACGCCCCGCAGATCACGCTCGAGGCCGGGCTCGCCTCCACCGTCGCCTGGTACCGCGACCATCGCGACTGGTGGGAGCCGCTGAAGAACCGGGCCGCCCGCTGATGCGCTGGCTCGTCACCGGCGCCGGCGGCATGCTCGGCCGGGATGTGTGCGACGTGCTGGCCGGTGCCGACGTCATCGCCGCGACCCGGTCGGACCTCGACATCACCGACGCGGCGGCGGTCCGTGCGGCGGTCGCCGGTGTGGATGTGGTGGTGAACACGGCCGCATGGACCGATGTCGACGGGGCCGAGACCGACCGATCTGCCGCGGTGGCGGTCAACGGGGACGCTGTCGCCGGGCTCGCCGCCGTAGCGGGGAAGCGCCTGATCCACATCTCCACGGACTACGTGTTCCCGGGCACGGCGGCTTCTCCGTACGCGGAGGACGCGCCCGTGGATCCCGTCAACGCCTACGGACATGCCAAGGCCGCGGGGGAGCGGGCCGTGCTGGCCCACGGCGGATACGTGGTGCGGACGGCGTGGCTCTACGGCGAGCATGGGCCGAACTTCGTGCGCACGATGTTGCGGCTGGCCGGGTCCCACGACACCGTCGACGTGGTCACCGATCAGCAGGGGCCGCCGACGTGGTCGCTCGCCCTCGCCCGGCAGCTGGTCGCCCTGGCGACGTCGGCCGCGCCGCCCGGCGTCTATCACGGCACCGCGGCCGGCTCCACGACGTGGCACGGGCTGGCGCGGGCGGTGTTCGAGGAGGCCGGGCTGGATCCTTCCCGGGTCCGGCCGACGACGAGCGACCGGTTCCGGCGTCCCGCCCGCCGGCCGGCCTACAGCGTGCTCGGCCACGACCGGTGGGCCGGGACGGGCGTCGCGCCGCTGCCGCACTGGCGGGCCATGCTCGCGGCGGCGATGCCCGTGCTCAGGCCTTGACCGTCGCGCTGGTCGTGGCGGCCAGGGTGGTCGTCGCGGGGACGAGCACGCGGTAGCGGGCGCCGGCGACGAGGTTGCGCACCGTGCGGCTGGTCGCGGCCGCGTAGGATCCGGCCGTCCGCCAGCTGGATCCGGTCCAGCGCTGGAGCTGCACGCGCTGCCCGCCGACGCCGGCCATCGTGATCCGGACGGTGTGCACGCCGGTGCGGGTGACGGCGACGCGCGGACGTACCGAGTAGGTCGTCACCGCCGAGGTCACGGCGACCGAGGTGGCGGTGGCGGGCACGGTGAGCCGGACCGCGCGGGCGGCCGTCGCGGTGGCGGACACCGTCACGGTGCCGCCGGATGTCGTCACGCCGGTCGTGCATGCGAAGGCCTTGCCGGCGGTCGACG
This sequence comes from Actinoplanes oryzae, assembly GCF_030757795.1. Classification (GTDB taxonomy): domain Bacteria; phylum Actinomycetota; class Actinomycetes; order Mycobacteriales; family Micromonosporaceae; genus Actinoplanes. Next base: position 94,083 of record NZ_JAUQWH010000003.1, on the reverse strand, counting down.
TGCAGATCCGCACCGGGTGGCCGCCCATCGCCCTGCCCCCGCCGGTGACGGTCCAGCGGGTGGTGATCCGGTCGCCGTAGTTCACGACCCGGGTGCCGGCGACGACTGTGACGACCGGGGTCAGCTGGGGCGCGGGCGTCGCCGGGGCCGAGGTCGCGGTGGCCGTCGGGAGCGGGGTGTGCGTCGCGGTGGGGGAGGGCGTGACGGTGGTCGGGCTCGGCGCCGGGGTGGCGCTCGCCGGGGTGGTCGCTGGGATGGTGGTCGCCGGGGTGGTTGCGGGGGCGGTGGTCGCCGGGGCGGCCGCCGTCAGGGCCGCGAGGGCGTCGATGCGGCCGTACCCGGAGCTGGTGTCCCTGCCGTCGGCCCCGAGATCCACGGCGGTGTCCTCGAGGATCCGCTCGATGTCGTCCGGGGTCCAGGCCGGCCGGTACGCCCGCAGCAGCGCGGCCACCGCGGCGACGTGCGGCGACGCCATGGACGTGCCGCTCTCGGTCGCGTAGCCGCCCAGGCTCGTGGGGTAGGTGCTGAGGATGCCGTTGCCCGGCGCGGCCACGTCGACGTAGCTGCCCCGGGTCGAGTAGGCGGCGACCTGGTCCGACGAGTCGGTGGCGGCGGCCGCGATCACGCCCGCGTCGGCGCCCGGGTAGCTGACCGGGCTGCCCTTCTGCCCGTCGTTGCCCGCGGCGGCGACCACGGTGACGCCCCTGCCCCGCGCGTACGCGACCGCCTGCGTCACCGCCGTCAGCTGCGTCGTGGATCCCAGCGACAGGTTGATGACATCCGCGCCGTGGTCGGCCGCGTACACGATGCCGGTCGCGACGTCCGACATGTCGCCGCTGCCGTCCGCGTCGAGCACCCGGACCGGCAGGATCCGGGCCTCGGGTGCGACCGAGGAGACGCCCACCCCGTTGCCGGTCAGCGCGGCGATCGTGCCCGCCACGTGCGTGCCGTGGCCGTGGGGATCGGTGCTGGTCCCGGACGTGCCGGCCACCAGGTCGATCCCCGGCAGCACCTGTCCCGCCAGATCCGGATGCCCGGCGTCCACCCCGGTGTCGATCACCGCGACGACCACCCCGGCGCCGGTCGACCGCTGCCACGCCCCGGCCGCGCCGATCGTGGCCAGATCCCACTGGCTCGCCCGGTAGGGATCCGGCCCGGCCGGCGCCTCCAGGGTGCGCGCGACGGCATCGATCTCGCCCCCGTCGCGTACCAGCTCCCGCGCGGCCGCCCGGTCGGTCACCGTCCGCACCTCGATCACCGGCCGCCCGGCGCCGTCGAGCACCGTGCTGACCACCCGCGCGGGCCGCCGCTGCGACACCACGGCCGGGATCAGCGCCTCGGCCCGGGCCGCCGTCCGCGTCCCCGCCGCCGATGCCACCGGTGCCGCTACCGCTGCCGCCACCGGTGCCGCCGCGGTTTCCGCCGGCGGCGCGCCGGCCGCGGTCGTCAGCGCCCCGGCCACCGTCGTGACCGCGAGCGCACCTGCCAGGGATCGAGCTGCCACCGTCTTCCGCACAAGCCAACAGTCGGCCGCAACCGTGCGCCCCCGGTGCCGCCCGAGGGGCAACCAGGTTGCGGCGCCTCAGCGGTAGAGGTCCGCGACCCCGGCGAGCACGATCCGGTCGTCCGCCTGCGCGGCGGCAATCAGCTCATCGCTGAAGCCGGCCCCGGAGAAGCAGGCCAGCCGGGCCCGCTCGGCACCGAGCCGCCCCTGCGCCACCAGCAGCGCACGGATGCGACGCAACCGCTCGAGATGGCCGAGCCCCATTGTCTCGCCCCACTTCGCCTCGCCCACCGCCAGCAACGGCCGGCGGCTGTCGTCATCCAGGCCGAAGACCGCAAGATCCACCTCGTACGTGGTGCGCCGGCCAGGATCGTTGACGGTGCCGCTGCCGACCTCGTTCGGGAAGTCGCCGAACAGCTCCTCGGGCGCCATGTGCCGGGACCATTCCCGGCAGATGTGCTCGAAGTGCGGTCCGAGGATGCCACCCGAGAAGCGCCGGGCGGACCGCTGCCACAGCCGGGTCGCGTCCCGGGTGTGCTCGAGGTCGGCCCAGATCGGCCGCATGACGCCGTGATAGAAGGTCACCAGCGGCTCGGCGATGCGGAACCGGGTGCGATTGGCCTTGAAGACATCCGGCTCGCGGGTGATGAGCCCGCAGTCCTCCAGCACGGTGAGCGGATGCGCCAGGTCGCCGGACTTCCGCCCGAGAAAGGACGCGATGCCGCCCCGCTGCGTATTCCCGGCAGCGATGGCGGCGAGCACGGAATGGTAGAGCCCCGCGTCGTGCAGCTCGGGCTCGTCCGCGAGCAGGTAACGCGCTTCCCGGAAAAGCGGGCTGGCGGGGGAGAGCACTGTCCGCACCACCCAGGCGTCGAAGTCGTCCGGACCGGCCGGGGTGTCGTCGCGGGCGAACTCCCGGCGATAGGCGGGTGTGCCCCCGACGATCGCGTTCGCCTTGAGCGCGGTGACAGGGTCCTCGATGCCCCAGAACTCCGCCGCCAGCTGGTGGTCGAGCGTCGGCACGATCAGCTCGAGACCGGCCCGGCCGCGCAGCGGAGCGTTGCCGCTGAGCAGCCGGCCCATGAAGGACATGGCCGATCCGCACAGCAGCACCCTCGCCCGGCTGGTGTCGCGCTCCGGACGCAGGGGCGCGAGTGCGTTCTGGATGATCGACGGCAACTGAGGGTTGGCCCGCACCAGGTACGGGAACTCGTCGATCACGACCGGGATCTGCTGCTCTCGCCCGAGCGCCAGCAGCGCGTCGACGGCCGCGTGCCAGGTTGCGAAGGAGAAGGCCGCCGGAGCGCGCAAGTGCTCGGCCAGCATCGCACCGAGCCGGTCGAGGGACTCGCGGTCCGTCGCCTCGTCGGCCGCGAAGTAGAAGCCGCCGGTGGCCCGGCACAGCGCGCGCAGCAGGAAGGTCTTGCCCTGCCGCCGGCGGCCGGACACCACGCCGAGAGTCGCTCCCGGCACGGGATCAGTGGCGAAGGCGGTCAGGGCGCGCCACTCCGGCTCCCGATCGAACATCTCGGCCGGCCGAGGAACCTGGACCATGGACACCATCTTTCATAGGTCCAGTTATCATAACTGAACTTATGAAAGCTCGACGTCACGTGTTGAGGGGGCGGCGGGCGACGAAGAGGACGTGGGTGACCGGCCAGTCGACCGGGTCGCCCGCCGGGGTGGTCAGGGCGGCGACCGGGGCCAGGCGGTTGTCGACGATCCAGTCGTTGCGGGTGGTCGCCGAGGCCGGGTCGAGCTCGAAGCCCACGTCGGCCAGCAAGCTCTTCCAGTCGGCGAACTCGAAGCCGCAGAACTGCTCCCTGGTCTCCGACAGCCAGTTGTCCGAGTAGTCCTTGCGCGTCAGGAAGTCCATGGCGTCGCCCAGCGTCAGCTCGACCGTGGTGTCCGAGACGGGACGGTAGGAGAACGGGAAGGCGTAGTCGGCGGCGAACTGGTCGAGGCGGGCCCGGGTGGAGAGGCCGGCCACGTGCGAGGCCACCTCCGCGGAGTCCAGTTCCGCCAGGTCGTGGCGTACGGGAAGGGACAGGCCGTCGTCGGCACGCAGGGTGAGGTGGACCGGGCGGTCCCGCCCGTCGGGCCCACAGACGTCGCTGTTGATCCAGACGCCGCCGGGCGCGGTGTGGTCGTAGATGGCCTGGGCGAAGGCGCGCAGCGACGCCTCCCGCGACCCGTACGACCAGATCTCGTGCGTGAGCGCGAACGTCAGCGTCGTGTCCACCGACCGGGGCGGCAGGACGGCGCCGCCGAGCACGTTGCGGCGGTAGAAGTAGACGTTGGCGTTGCGGAAGACGCCCTGGGCCTTCTTGTGGACGCACTCCTCGTAGAGGTGGCGGGCGATCTCGACGCCGATCAGGTCGCTCTCGCGCAGCGCGGGCTCGCGGTCGGCCTCCTCGAGCACGGCACCGGCGCCGCAGCCGATGTCGACGATCCGCCCGGGCCGCACGTGCGCGCGCACCGTCTGCCACTTGCGGTGGGCGGCATCCGCGAAGGCCTCCGCGTACGTCCGGTAGTCCCGCGTCGGGGTCAGCCCGCCCTCGTCGCCGACGACCGGGTCGTTGACCACCGAGCGTACGGAATCGGTCAGCTGGTAGCGGTCGAACACGTCGACGGTCGCCTGGTGGGCCAGCTCGCGCCACGTCTCGTCGCCGGCGGCCAGGCGCAGCAGCACGTCCCACGGGCGCTCGGGCTCCGGGGAGATGCCGTCCTCGACGGGGGCGATCGTGAAGCCGAGGGCGGCGTACAGGGCGGCGACGGCGGGGGTCGAGCACGCCACGACCGTGTTCGCCGAGGTGAGCGTCAGCCCCGTGGCGACCGTCACGTTCTTGAGGGTCACCTCGGCGAAGCGGTCGGTGGGCGCGGTGTCGAAGACCGGCACGACCAGGGAACGCAGGCCGGTGAGCACGCTGAACCGCTCGATCGCGGCCTCGCGGCGATGGAACGGAACTGGGTTCCGCTTCGTATTCGCATGATTGGCGGACGTTACCGCCCATATGATCGTCGCATCGGGGAAACCGGCCAGACACCTCGCCTGGAACCTGGTTAGGACATGGTGGCGACCGGGGAAAAGGACGAACTGAGACTCCACGTCTCGTTGATACCGTACGACTTGGCGCACCAGAGGACCGGAGGCCCGGAAAATGGCTGAACGCACTGCTCACCGCCACCGTGTGGTGATCGTCGGCGCCGGATTCGGCGGGCTCTTCGCCTGCAAGCAGCTCAAGCACGCCGACGTGGACATCACGCTCATCAACGGCACCGCCTACCACCTGTTCCAGCCGCTGCTCTACCAGGTGGCCACCGGCATCCTGTCCGAGGGCGAGATCGCCCCGCCGATCCGCGAGATCCTGCGCAAGCAGGACAACGTCGACGTGCGGCTGGGCTGGGTCACGGACGTCGACGTGGCGAACAAGGTCGTCTCCGTCGAGGCGCCCGACATCAAATACACGGTCGAGTACGACACGCTGATCGTGGGCGCCGGCGCCTCGCAGTCCTACTTCGGCAACGACCACTTCGCCGATCACGCGCCCGGCATGAAGAGCATCGACGACGCGCTCGAGCTGCGCGCCCGGATCTTCGGCGGGTTCGAGCTGGCCGACCTGCAGACCGACCCGGCCGAGCAGGAGCGCTGGATGACCTTCGTGGTCGTCGGCGCCGGCCCCACCGGCGTCGAGATGGCCGGGCAGATCGCCGAGCTGGCCCACCGCAACCTGGTCGGGCAGTTCAAGCACATCGACACCCGCAAGGCCCGGATCATCCTGATCGACGCGGTCGACGCGGTGCTCAAGACCTTCGGCGACGCGCTGTCCACCCGCGCGCTCAAGCAGCTGCACGAGCTGGGCGTCGAGGTCGAGCTGGAGACCAAGGTCGTCAACGTCGACTCCACCGGCATCGAGGTCGAGACCAAGCGCGGCCACGAGCGCATCGAGTCGCGCACGAAGATGTGGGCCGCCGGCGTCGCCGCCCCGCCGCTGGCCAAGAAGCTCGCCGCCGCCGCGGGCGCGCAGACCGACCGGGCCGGCCGGATCATGGTCGAGCCCGACTGCACGCTGCCCGGGCACCCGGAGATCTTCGCGGTCGGCGACATGATGGCCCTCGACCGGCTCCCGGGCGTCGCGCAGGTCGCCATCCAGAGCGGCACGCACGCGGCCAAGCAGATCCAGCGCCGGCTGGCGGGCAAGGAGAGCGGCCAGAAGTTCGAGTACTTCGACAAGGGCAGCATGGCGACCGTCTCCCGGTTCCACGCCGTGGCCAGCGTCGGCAAGATCCACCTGTCCGGCTTCCTCGCCTGGCTGATGTGGCTTGCGGTGCACGTGTTCTACCTGGTCGGCTTCAAGAACAGGTTCACGACCGTCGTGCACTGGTTCGTCAGCTTCCTGGGCCGCGGGCGCTCCGAGCGGGTGGCGACCTTCCAGCAGTCGTACGCCCGGATGGCCATCCGCGCGTACGGCGACCCGTTCGAGCGGCGGCGCGAGCTCGAGGCGCGGGAGGCTGCGGCGCGCGCCGCGGCGGCCGGGGCCTCGGACGCGGCTGCCTCCAAGGCGACGGAGCCGGTGCCGGCGTCGACCACGGAGTCGACCGCCGAGAAGGGCGCTCCCGTGGCGGACGGCAAGAGCACGTCGAAGCCGCAGCCGGCCAAGGCGGGTCAGAGCAGGCGGTAGGCCAGGCCCGCGGCGGGCTCGATCAGCGGGCCCAGCTTGCGGCGCAGGGCCGCCACGCAGAGGGCGACGATGTCGGTGCGCCCGCCGGGCAGGCGGGCGGCCAGCTCGGCGGCGGCCACGGGTTCCCCGGCGGCGGCCGCCAGGGTGCGCAGCACGTCGAACTCGGCGGCGGTCAGCGGGATCGTCTCGCCCCCGCGGCGGACGGTCCGGTCGGCCGGGCGCAGCTCCAGGTCGCCGGCGCGCAGCACGGCGGCGGGCGCCGGGCCCTGCCCCGGGACGGCCGGGGTCAGCAGCTCACGCACGTGCGCGACGAGGTCGTCGATGCCGAAGGGCTTCGTCAGGTAGGCGTCGGCGCCCGCCCGCAGCCCGGCCGCGCGATCCTCCTCGGCGTCGCGCGCGGTCACGAACATCGCCGGCAGCCCGGGCCGCTCGGCGCGCAGCCGGCCCAGCAGCTCCCTGCCGTCGAGGTCGGGCAGCATCATGTCGAGCAGCACCGCATCGGGCGGGAACAGCGCGGCGAGCTCCAGGGCGGCAGCCCCGTCCGCGGCGCTGCGCACCTCCCAGCCCTCGTAGCTCAGGGCCAGGGTGAGCAGCTCGGTGAGGGCCGGCTCGTCGTCGACCACCAGGATCCGTGCGGGCCGGCCGGGGTCGCTGTGGCGGCTGCCCGGGGCGGTCGATGTCACCGTTGTCATGACATGAATCGTCGGCCCGGGGCTTGTGCCCGCCCTGAGCCGACCTTGTGGGGATCCTGTGTGCCTGTCGCGGCGGGCGGGTGCGGCTCAGGCTGCGAGGAGGGCGTAGCGGCCGCCCTCGGCGACCAGGTCCTCGTGGCTGCCCGACTCGAGGATGCGGCCGTGGTCGACCACGGCGATCCGGTCGGCGTCGCGGACCGTGGAGAGGCGGTGCGCGATGGTGACCGTCGTGCGGCCCTTGCTGAGCTCGTCGAAGGCGCGCTGCACGGCCCGCTCGGTCTCGGTGTCGAGCGCGCTCGTGGCCTCGTCCAGCACCAGGATGCGCGGGTCGCGCAGGAGGGTCCGGGCGATGGCGATGCGCTGCTTCTCGCCGCCGGAGAAGCGGTGGCCGCGGGAGCCGACGACCGTGTCGTAGCCGTCGGGCAGGGCCGCGATCAGGTCGTGGATCTGCGCGGCCCGGGCGGCCTGCTCGATCTGCTCGTCGGTGGCGTCCGGGCGGGCGTAGCGCAGGTTCTCGCGGATGGTGGTGTGCAGCAGATAGGTCTCCTGGCTGACCACGCCCACGATCGACGCGAGGTCGGCCAGCCGCAGGTCGCGCACGTCGATGCCGTCGACCGTCACGCGGCCGGCGTCCGGGTCGTAGAGGCGGGCGATCAGCGCGGCGAGCGTGCTCTTGCCGGAGCCGGTCTCGCCGACCAGGGCCAGTGACGACCCCGCCGGGACGTCGAGGGTGACGCCCGCGACCGCGGCCGACGAGGCGCCGGGATAGGTGAAGGTGACGTCCTCGAAACGCAGGTGGCCGGCGACCCGGGCGGGGTCGATCGCGACGGGGTGCGCGGGCTCGTCGACCTCGACGGGCAGGTCCAGGTACTCGAAGATGCGGGCGAAGAGGGCGAGCGAGCTGGTCAGCGACACCTGCACGCCGAGCAGGCCCATGATCGGCCGGAAGATGCCCGCCTGCAGGGAGGTGAAGGCGACCAGGGTGCCGATGCTGAGCCTGCCGCCGGTGAAGGGCAGGCCGGCGCTGAGGTAGAGGACCGCCGGGATGGCGGCGAAGACGATGTTCATGGACGCCATGCGCCAGCGCCCGGCCAGCTCGGAGCGCAGCTCCAGGTCGATCAGCCGCGCCGACGACCGGGTGAAGCGGTCGACGAGGGCGGCGCCGGTGCCCAGGGTCTTGCTGAGCTGGATGCCGCTGACCGACAGGCCCTCCTCGACGGTGACGTTGAGGTCGGCGAGCTCGCGCTGGCGCTGGGCGGTGATCTCCCGGCGCAGCTTGGCGACGCGGCGGCTCAGCAGGATCGCCGGGGGCAGCACGATCAGGGTGACCAGCGACAGCTGCCAGGACAGCGCGGCCATGGCGACGGCCGTGGCGACCACGGTGGTGAGGTTGGAGGCGATCGACGTCGCCGTCGAGGTGACGACGGACTGCATGCCGCCGATGTCGTTGGTGATGCGGGACTGCACCTCGCCGGTGCGGGTGCGGGTGAAGAAGGCGATCGACTGCCGGTGCAGGTGCCGGAACACGTCGGTGCGCAGCCGGTGCATGACCTGCTGGCCGACCTTGGTGGAGATCCAGGTCTGGACCACGCCGAAGGCGCTCGTGACGGCCGCGACCGCGACCATGCCGGCGACCAGCCAGGCGAGCAGGGGAAGGTCCTGCCCGGGGAGCGCGACGTCGATGACCTCGCGCAGGAGGAACGGGGAGGCCAGGGAGACCACCGAGGAGGCCACGATGATCGCCACGACCACGGCGAGCTGCCCACGGTGCGGGCCGAAGAGCCGGCCGATGCGGCGCAGGGAGACCTCGCGGGCCTGGGCCTTCTCGGCGGCGGTGACAGTGCGTTGTTTGCGGGGGCTGTCCAAGTGGAACCTGCTTTCGTCGGTGATGCTGAGGTTACCTCAACATGAGGGAACAACACCACCTCCTGGTACGGTATTCCCGTGGCGGAGAGCGTGGAGGACAGCACCCTCACCGAGCTCTTCTTCGCCGTCGCGCGCCGGCTGCGTCACCTCAGCCGCGAGACTCTCGAGCCGCTCGACATCTCTCCGTCGCAGGCCCGCGCGCTCATGGTGCTGATGCGGCACAGCCCCCGCCGGCCGGGCGCGCTCGCCGAGCATCTGCGCATCGCCGCCCGCTCCGCCACCGAGGTCGTCGACGATCTGCAGGAGCGCGGGCTCGTGGAGCGGGGTCCCGACCCGGCCGACCGCCGGGCCACCCTGGTCTCGCTGACCGGGGCGGGTCGGGCGGCGGGGGAGCGGATCCAGGCGGCCCGGCAGGCGGAGGCGGAGCGCTTCTTCGAGGCGCTCGACCCGGGCGACCGCGTCGAGCTGACCCGCCTGCTCCGCAAACTCCGCGACTGAGAGTCACCCTGTGGCGACGCTGAGCAGTTGACTGTCCGATTCGTACCCGGCGCTCTCAGCTGGGGTTCCGCGGGACGCCGATATCCCGCAGAACCCTGATATCTCAACGGATCCGCAGGTCAGGGCGGTGCTGGCGTACGCTGTGCGGCCATCGAGGGTCGTCAGCCGCGGCCGTCCGGGCCTTCATTGCGAGATTGTTACCGAATCCGGTGATCTCGAAACTTGCGAATCATCTTCGGAGCGGAATAGGTTGCCGCTGGCAACAAAACGAACACTCAGACCCCTCCGGAGGCATCCATGACGTTCGAGAGGTGGTGCGTGCGATGACAACAGACGCCCCCATCCTCCTGGAGATGCGATCCATCACCAAGGAGTTTCCCGGAGTCAAGGCGCTCTCGGACGTCAACCTGGTGGTCAGGTCCGGCGAGATCCACGCCATCTGCGGGGAGAACGGCGCCGGCAAGTCCACGCTGATGAAGGTGCTCAGCGGCGTCTACCCGTACGGGACCTACTCGGGTGACATCGTTTACCAGGGACAGGAAGCGCGGTTCTCCGACATCCGGCAGAGCGAGCGCGCCGGCATCGTGATCATCCACCAGGAGCTCGCGCTCATCCCCGACATGTCGATCACCGAGAACATGTTCCTCGGCAACGAGCCGCGCAAGCGCGGCGCGATCGACTGGAAGGCCGCGCAGAAGCGGGCCCTGGAGCTGATGCGCCAGGTCGGCCTCGACGAGGACCCCGACACGCTCATCAAGGACATCGGCGTCGGCAAGCAGCAGCTCGTCGAGATCGCCAAGGCGTTCGCCAAGGACGTCAAGCTGCTCATCCTCGACGAGCCGACCGCCGCGCTCAACGAGGCGGACTCGCAGCACCTGCTCGACCTGCTGCGCGAGTTCCGCGAGCAGGGCATCACCTCGATCATGATCTCGCACAAGCTCAACGAGATCGAGGCGATCAGCGACTCCATCACGATCCTGCGCGACGGCCGCACCGTCGAGACGCTGGACGTCAAGGGCGACGGCGTCGACGAGGACCGGATCGTGCGGGGCATGGTCGGCCGCGAGCTGAGCAGCCGCTTCCCGGACCACACGCCCAAGATCGGCGAGGTCTTCTTCGAGGTCAGCGGCTGGACCGTCAAGCACCCGATCACCGACCGGCTGGTCTGCAAGAACGAGGCGTTCACCGTGCGCCGCGGCGAGATCGTCGGCTTCGCGGGCCTCATGGGCGCCGGCCGCACCGAGCTGGCCATGAGCATCTTCGGCCGGTCCTACGGGGTGTTCCAGTCGGGGCGGATCGTCAAGGACGGCAAGGAGATCCAGCTCAAGACCGTCGCGGACGCGATCCACCACGGCCTGGCGTACGTCAGCGAGGACCGCAAGGCGATCGGCCTCAACCTGCTCGACGACATCAAGACGTCGACGGTGGCCGCGAAGCTCTCCAAGATCTCGCACCGGGGCGTGCTCAACGAGGTCGAGGAGTACGAGGCCGCCGAGGCCTACCGCAAGGAGCTGCGCACCAAGGCGCCCACGGTGGACGAGGGCGTCTCCAAGCTCTCCGGCGGCAACCAGCAGAAGGTCGTCCTGGCGAAGTGGATGTTCACGGACCCCGACCTGCTGATCCTGGACGAGCCCACGCGCGGCATCGACGTGGGTGCGAAGTACGAGATCTACGGCATCATCCAGCGGCTCGCCGACCAGGGGAAGGGCGTGATCGTCATCTCCTCGGAGCTGCCTGAGCTGATCGGGCTCTGCGACCGCATCTACACGGTGTTCGAAGGCCAGATCACGGGCGAGCTGTCCCGCGAGCAGGCGAACCCCGAATCCCTCATGAAGCAGATGACCTCGACGAAGAAGATGCAGACCCGATGAGCCGATTCAAGGAACTCCAGAAGAACCTCTTCGGAGGCACGACCTCCAACGCCCGCCAGTTCGGCATGATCTTCACCCTGGTGGCGATCGTCCTGCTGTTCCAGCTGCTCACCGCGAACAACATCGGGGTGGGCTTCGGCGACGGCCTGACGCTGCGGTCGGACAACCTGATCGCGCTGCTCCAGCAGAACAGCTACATCCTCATCCTGGCCATCGGCATGCTGATGGTGATCGTGGCCGGCCACATCGACCTGTCGGTCGGCTCGGTCGCCGCGTTCACCGGCATCCTGGTCGCCAAGTCGATGGCCGAGTGGGACTTCCCGTGGCCCGTCGCGATCCTGTTCGGCCTCGCCATCGGCGCGGTCATCGGGGCCTGGCAGGGCTTCTGGGTCGCGTACGTGGGCGTGCCCGCCTTCATCGTGACGCTGGCCGGCATGCTGCTGTTCCGCGGCGCCAACCAGTTCGTCGGCAACGCGAACACGATCCCGGTGCCCGAGGGCTTCCAGGACATCGGCGCCGGCTTCCTGCCCGAGTGGGGCCCGCCCACCAACTACAACAACTCGACCCTGCTGCTCGGCCTCATCGCCTGCGTCGCGGTCGTGTGGCGCGAGTGGTCGGCCCGGCGCACCCGGATCGCGATGAACGCCGACCCCGCGCCGCTGTGGGTCTCCGGCATCCGGGTCGCCATCATGCTGGCCGTCCTGATCTTCGTCACCCTGCGCTTCGCGGGCGGCCGGGTCGGCACCAGCTTCCCGGTCTCCGGCCTCATCCTCGTGGTGCTGGTCCTGCTGTACAGCTTCTACACCCGCAACACCGCGGGCGGCCGCTACATCTACGCGGTCGGCGGCAACTCGCGTGCCGCCGAGCTGTCCGGTGTGAAGCTCAAGCGGGTCAACTTCTTCGTCATGATGAACATGTCGGTCCTGGCCTCGCTGGCCGGCATGATCTTCGTGGCCCGCTCCGCGGCCTCCGGCCCGCAGGACGGCCTCAACTGGGAGCTCGACGCGATCGCGGCCGTCTTCATCGGTGGCGCCGCGGTCTCCGGCGGCATCGGCACGATCTCCGGCTCCATCGTCGGTGGTCTGGTCATGGCCGTGCTGAACAACGGCCTCCAGCTGCTCGGCGTCGGCACCGACCGGGTGTCGATCATCAAGGGCCTGGTGCTGCTGCTCGCCGTCGCGCTGGACGTCTACAACAAGAGCCAGGGGCGCTTCTCGATCATCGGGAGCCTGACGCGGCCGTTCCGCAAGGACACGCCGCCGGCCCCGGGGACGACCGGATCGAGCCCCGAGCCCGCCAAGACCACCGTGGGCGGCTGACCCCGCCCACGCTCCGGGTGGCCGGCAACGGCCACCCACCCCCCTCTCACCCCGTTACATCTCACCAGAAGGGTTCAACCCCGAAATGCGGAACTTCTTCGGCAAGTCGGTGGCCGTCGGCGCCATCGCGATGCTGGCCCTGACCGCCTGTGGCTCCGGCCGCGAGGGCGACGACAGTGGCAGCGGCGACAGTGGCAGCGCCAAGGGCTTCGAGGCCAACTCCGTGATCGGCGTGGCGCTGCCCGCCAAGACCTCGGAGAACTGGGTCCTCGCCGGTGACCTGTTCACCAACGGCCTCAAGGAAGCCGGCTTCCAGGCCGACGTCCAGTACGCCGGTGCGTCGACCACGGTCGCCGACCAGCAGCAGCAGATCACCGCGATGACGACCAAGGGCGCCAAGGTCATCATCATCGGCGCGACCGACGCCGCGCAGCTGTCGACCCAGGTCGCCGCCGCGCACGCCGCCGGTGCCAAGGTCATCGCGTACGACCGCCTGATCCTCAACACGCCGGACCTCGACTACTACGTCGCGTTCGACAACCGCAAGGTCGGCCAGCTCCAGGGCCAGGCCCTGCTGGACGGCATGAAGGCCAAGAAGCCGACCGGCCCCTACACCATCGAGCTGTTCTCGGGCTCGCCCGACGACAACAACGCCGGTGTCTTCTTCCAGGGCGCCATGGACGTGCTCCAGCCGGAGATCGACAAGGGCAACGTCGTGGTCGGCTCGGGCCAGAAGGAGGTCAAGCAGACCGCCATCCAGGGCTGGAAGGCCGAGGGTGCGCAGGCCCGCATGGACCAGCTGCTGACCTCCACCTACGGCAGCAAGGAGCTGGACGGCGTCCTCTCCCCGAACGACACGCTGGCCCGCGCGATCATCCAGTCGATCAAGAGCCGCGGCAAGACCGTCCCGGTGGTCACCGGCCAGGACTCCGAGGTGGAGTCGGTCAAGTCCATCATGAACGGCGAGCAGTACATGACCATCAACAAGGACACGCGCAACCTGGTCAAGGAAAGCATCAACATGGTCAAGGCGCTCCAGGGTGGTCAGGAGCCGCAGATCAACGACACCAAGTCGTACAACAACGGCACCAAGGTCGTCCCGACCTACCTGCTTCCCCCGGTCGCCGTGACCAAGGCCAACGCGGCCGAGGCCTACGCCAACGACCCGAAGCTGGCCCCGCTCACCAAGTGACACCCGCCGCAGCACATTGACGGCCCTTGGGTCCCCGGAGTCCGTCTCCGGGGACCCATCGCCGTTTTCCGCACAGTTTCTTAACCGGTTCACCGCGCTGGTGCCGCCGTGTCCGTTTCGTGTCATGATCATCGTTGCCGTCACGTCCGGAAGGGAGCCCGCCCGTGGTGCTGCCGCTGCGCCGCGGAGTTCCGGCCGCCGACCAGCAGGGGTCCGCGCGCTACGCCGCGGGCCAGGACGAGGTGCGCCGCAACAACCTGGGCGCCGTGCTCCGCCACGTCCACGTCCACGGCCCGACCACGCGCGCCGAGCTGACCAGCCGGCTCGGGCTCAACCGCAGCACCATCGGCGCCCTCGCCGCCGAGCTGACCGCGGCGGGCCTGGTCACCGAGGAGCGCCCCGCCCCGGGCGACGCCACGCGCCGGGCCGGCCGGCCGTCGCTGCTGGTCAGCCCCCGATCCGCCGCCGTCTACGCGAACGCCCTGAGCATCGAGCCCGACCGCCTGCGCGCCGCCCAGGTCGGCCTCGGCGGGCACATCCTCGCCCTGCGCGAGGCCCCGCGCCCCCGGGACGCGGCGCTGCTCGACACCGTGCCGCTGCTCGCCGGTCTCGTCCGGTCGTTCGAGCCGGCCCCGGACACCCGGTGTGCCGGCGGCGCCGTCGCGGTCGCCGACACGACCCGCGCCGGCAGCGCCGACGTCGCCGGCATCGACGCCACCCTGACCGCCGCGCTCGACGCGGAGCTCGGGCTGTCCGGCTTCGTGGCGGGTGACCTCGCGGACATCGCCGCCCTCGCCGAGCACACCCGGGGGGTCGCGGCCGGCGTGGACGACCTGCTCTACCTGCACGGCGACATCGGTGTCAGCGCGGGCATCGTCACCGGCGGCCGGCTGGTGCTGGGCCACAGCGGGCACAGCGGCCGGGTCGGGCACATGGTCGTCAACCCCGAGGGCCGCCGCTGCGGGTGCGGCTCGCGCGGCTGCTGGGAGACCGAGATCGGGCCCGAGGCGCTGCTCCGGCTGGCCGGCCTGGTGCCGGCCCCCGAGGTGGGGACCCTGACCGTCGTACGGGCGGCAGCCCTCGGCGACCAGCGCGCCGCCCACGCCCTCGAGCGCGTCGGCGACTGGCTCGGCTTCGGCGTCGCCAACCTGGTCAACGTCTTCAACCCCGACCTGGTCGTCTTCGGCGGCACGCTCAGCGCGGTCTACGAGGCCGCCGCGCACGCCGTCCGCCGCCGCCTCAACTCGATGGCCCTGCCCGCCTCCCGCAAGCACCTCCAGCTGCGCGCGGCCACCCTCGGCCCGGACGCCGCCCTGATCGGCGCCGCCGAGCTCGCCCTCGACCCGCTGCTGTCCGACCCGCTCGGCTGACAGTCCCTGCGCGAGCAGACCGGTGCGATCATCGACCTGTCCGGCGGCCGGAGCCTCTGAAACTGCCCACCCTCACCCGGCGAGCAGGCGGTCGAGGACGGCGCGGAGCGGGATGCGCTCGCCGTCGCGGCCGCCCTCGCCGAGCACCAGGCGGGGCGTGGCCGGCTCGATCCGGGCGCCGGTGAGCCGGGCCGCGAGCGACGCGGGCACGGTCAGCAGGTAGAACAGGCCGTCCTCGGCGACGGCCATCGACTGGTCGCGGCGCAGGTACCAGCCGCGCAGCGTCGTCCGGTAGCGCGCGCCGCCGTAGGAGCGCGCGGTCAGGGGCGCCGGCGCCAGGTCGCGAGCCCGGGCCGCGGCGACGAACTCGCGCAGCATCGCGGCGGCCTGCTCCGCCTCGGCCGCCGCCCGCCGGGCCAGATCCGCCGCGTGGGCCGCGACAGCGCGGTCCCGCTGCGCCTGCCACTCCGGATCCATTCCCCGAGCCTACGGCGGGTCAGCGGGAGGCGCGGAAGCCGGGCAGGAGCGTGACCGCGGCGAGGTTGGCGCCGGCGATGCCGAGGATGTAGGAGATGACCAGCCCGGGGAGGCTCAGGCTGGTCGACAGGGCGGCCACGAGGACGAGGAACGACAGCAGCACCGATCCGGTGGACAGGGCCGCGGCGGCGACCTTCGGGCCGGCGGTCCAGCGTGGAGACGCGAGCGCGATGACCGTACCGGCCAGGGGTCCCGCACCCGGGAGGAAGACGGACCCGGCGGTGAGCAGGCCCAGCGCGACGGCGTCCGCGGCAGGGGCGGGCGGCGCGGCAGGCGGCTGTGCGACCGCTGGGCGCGCGGGGGTACGCAGATGGACCGGGATGCGGCCGCGGCGGACCGAGTCGGCCAGGGCGCCGGGCGGGCCGAGGCGCTGCAGTGCCACCGAGGGGTCCTCGCCGGCGCGGCGCAGGGCGATGTAGTCGGCGACGGTCGTCATGAGTTCGTCCCGCAGGCCCGGCTCGATGTCCTCGGTCGCGGCCCACAGCGCCGCCAGATAGTCGAGGACGAGGGTGTCGGCGTGGGCGAGCGCCGCGGTGGCGAGGTGGTCCGTGGTCATGCCGCCCAGCTTGGCCGCCCGCGCCGGGCACGCGCATCGGGCCGGGGGAGGGGCCGGTGCCCGCGGGAGTGCGACTTTCGGCCGATGGGCCGTTTCGCGGATGGTATTCACGTCCGTCGTGGTGCAGCGTGGGCTGGTGACTTCGCAGGATCTTGCGGGTGGCGGCCCGCGGGTGCCGTGGCGGTTCGTGGCGGCCGTCGGCGCGCTGACCCTGGCGAGCTGGGTCTGGTACGCCGTCTGGGCGCTCACCGGCGCCGGCCCGGTCGCCGTCGCGTACGTGACCGTGCCGGCCGGCGGCGTCCTCGCGATCGCCGCCGTGTGGCGGCTGCGGGCCGTGGTCCGCGCCGACGTGCTGGCCCGGCGCTTCTGGGACCTGGTGCTGGCCGGGGCGGTGCTGATGACCGCCGGGTACGCCCTGTCCGCCGGCAACGCCTTCCGCCACGGCGACGACGCCCTGGCCGCCGACATGCCCGTCCCGGCGGCGCTCTGCGTCATCATGGGCTTCGGCGCCGTGATGGCCGCGGTCGCGCTGGTGCCCGTCAAGGTGGCCGGCCCGAGGGAGCGCCGGCGCATGTTCCTCGACCGGGCCATCGCGTTCGTGGGCTGCGGCACGCTGCTGTGGCACTTCGGACTTGCCCCGATGATCACCGTGCCCGACCCGTGGAGCCCCCAGACGCTGTCCGTGGTCGGTGTCGCCTTCCTCTTCTCGCTCGGCAGCATCACCAAGGTGTCCTGTCTGGGCGACGACGGGCCGGTCGACCGGACGGCGATGCGCCTGGTCGCCGCGGTCGGGCTCACCGGCACCGGCGTCGCCGTGCTCGGCTCGACCTTCGGCGATCCCGGTGCCGCCCCGGCGCAGGCCGTGGTGCTGCCGCTGGCGCCGGTGCTGGTCGCGGTGGCCGTACACCAGCAGTGGAAAGCCTCGCTCGGCCGGCGGCGGCCCGCGCGCCGGACCCTCTCCCCGCTCCCGTACGTCGCCATCGCCGCGGTCAGCATCTCCCTGCTGGCCGTGGCGATCGGGCGTCCCGAGTGGCCGGACCGGGTGACGCTGGCGGCCGCGGTGGTGGCGAGCGTGCTGGTGGCCGTGCGGCAGTTCCTGTCGGCCCGCGAGAACCAGCGGCTGCTCGCCGGCCTGCGCCGCCAGGAGGAACGGCTGCAGTACGAGGCCGGCCACGACGCGCTGACCGGGCTGGCGAACCGCGCGACCTTCCGGGCGGCCCTCGCCTCGGCGGGCTCCGGGGCCACGGTGCTGCTCGTGGACCTGGACGACTTCAAGACGGTCAACGACTCGCTCGGGCACGACGTCGGGGACGAGTTGCTGACGGCCTTCGCGGCGGTGCTGCGCCGCAGCGGCGGCATGCCCGTACGCATCGGGGGTGATGAGTTCGCCGTGCTCCTGCCCGGCGGCGAGCCGGGAGAGCCGGTGGCCCGCGGCATCCTCGACGCCCTCAACGAGCCGCTCGGGGCGCACCGGTTGCTGGTGCAGGCCAGCATCGGCATCGCGACCGCGGGGCCGGGCGCGGTCGAGAACGTCCTGCGGGAGGCCGACATCGCCATGTACGCGGCCAAGCAGCGCGGCAAGGCCTCCTGCGTCCGCTACCAGCCGGGCATGGCCGAGCCCGTGGTCGCCCACATGCGCCTGGGCGGGGAGCTGCGCCGCGCCCTGGACCAGGGCGAGTTCGGCGTCGTCTACCAGCCGGTGGTCGAGCTGGCCACCGGGCGCGTCATCGGCGTCGAGGCCCTCGTGCGGTGGCACCACCCGGTGCGCGGGCCGGTGCCGCCGGGCGAGTTCGTGCCGGCGGCCGAGCGTACGGGCCTGATCGTCCCCCTGGGCCGCTTCGTGCTGCGCGAGACGTGCGTGCAGGCCGCCAAGTGGTTCGCCGAGTTCGGCCCGGACGCCCTGCAGAAGCCGGGCGTCAACGTGTCCGCCCGCCAGCTGCACGACCCCGACTTCGTCACCGACGTGCTTGCCGCCCTCGCCGAGTCGGGCCTGCCCGCCGACCGGCTGGTGCTGGAGCTCACCGAGTCCGCGGCGCTGCGCGGCACCCAGGTCTCGCGGACCCTGCACGAGCTGGACAGCCTCGGCATCAAGCTGGCCCTCGACGACTTCGGCACGGGGGAGTCGTCGCTGAGCCTGCTGCGCGCCTTCCCCGCGGCGATCGTCAAGCTGGACAAGTCGTTCGTGGACGGCATCGAGATCGAGGACGCCGACCCGGTGGCCCGCGACGCCCGGCAGGCGGTGGCCCGGGCGGTCATCCAGCTGGCCTCGGCGCTGCGGCTGGACACCGTGGCCGAGGGCATCGAGAACCAGGCGCAGGCGGACCGGCTGCAGGCGCTCGGCTACACGCTCGGGCAGGGCTATCACCTCGCCGCGCCGATGGACGCGGCGGCGATGACTAGGATGCTGGCTTCCTCGGCCGTACGTACGGCGTGACGTCGTAGCTCCAGCCGTCGGGCACCTTGTCGAGCTCCGGGGCCTTGCCCGGGCGCAGGCAGACGGCCGCCAGGTGCTCGAAGTACTGGTAGTAGGCCGGGTCGTTGCGGCGGGCCCGCTCCACCCGGATGTAGGGCGCCGTGCGGTCCCAGGCCCGCAGGATCGAGTGGTTCATGAAGCCGCGGACGACGTCCGGGTCCACCACGCGCTGCGCCACGAGCAGGCCCAGGTTGTTGAAGTAGCTCACCGCCGGGACGACCAGGGCCCGGACGTCGTCGGGCAGGGAGAGGATCCCCTCCTCGCCGGGCGGGTGCTCCCGGTGCAGGTCCTCGGTGAGATAGCGCATGCAGGTGCGGAACTGCGGCGTGCGGAACTCGGCGAACATGTCGAGCGCCACCGGCAGCATCGTGCCGTGGCGCATGTAGTTCAGCTGGCGCCACGCTACTCCGGCCGAGACGAGCAGGGCCAGCGCGGCGACCACAAGGGACGCAAAGCTCAGCATGCCTCCCAGGATCGCAGCCCGTGTCGATGCCCGTCCTGTCCGTGTTGACGTGGACTTATGCACCGGCCGCGCTGAACTTTTGCATATTCCGAAGATTCTTTTTGCCACGAGAGCGAAACCTGTGATTAACATCAGGCCGGAGCTTCGAGCAGCATCAATCCCGCACCATCGACCGGGAGGCAGTGCAAAGACGATGCAGAACCCACCCAATATCAGCCGCAGAGGCATCCTGGGCGCCGCCGCGGCCGGCGCCGCCGCGGCCACCGTGCTTCCCTCCGCCGCCATGGCCGGCGGCAGCAAGGGCCACCTCACGCGCGTGCCGCGCGACCAGATCAGCGTCCAGCTCTACACGCTGCGCAACCAGCTCGCCATCGACCTCGACGCCAGCCTCGCCGAGCTCGCCGCCATCGGCTACCGCCGGGTCGAGCACGCCGGCTTCGTCGGGCGCACGGCCACCGAGTTCCGGGCCGCCCTGCGCCGCGCCGGCCTGCGCGCCACCTCGGGGCACGTCGGCATCCCACAGCCCTTCAACGCCGCCACCTGGGAGGCGGCGCTCGAGGACGCGAACATCGTCGGCAACAAGTACATCGTCCACCCGTACTTCGGGACCGACTCCGCGGGCAACCCGATCCGCGACAGCGCGGTGTGGAAGGCCTTCGCCAAGGACCTCAACAAGGCCGGCAAGCTGGCCCGCAAGCACGGGCTGTCGTTCGGCTACCACAACCACCACAACGAGTTCGCGCGGCAGGACGGCGGCAAGCTCACCGGCTTCGACGTGCTGACCCGCGAGACCGACCCGGGTCTCGTACACCTGGAAGTGGATCTTTTCTGGGCCTTCCGCGGCGCGGCCGATCCGGTCGACCTCATCGGGCGCAACCGGGGCCGGATCCGCCAGGTGCACGTCAAGGACCTCGCCCCCTCGGGGAGCTTCGCCGACCCGGGCGACGGGTTCATCGACTTCGGCCGCATCTTCGACCACTCCCGCGAGGCGGGACTCATCGAGTACATCGTGGAACGCGACGACGCCGGCAGCCCGCCACGCACGCCCGCCGACGCGCTGATCACCGCGCGCCGCGGCTTCCAGTTCCTCGACACGCTGCGCTTCTAGAGAAGGGGAGGCTCCATGAAGCGACTGTTCACGGCCGTACCCGGGGCTCTGCTGGTGGCGACCGCCCTCTGGGTGCCGTCCGCCGGGGTCTCCGCCGCGCCCGCCGCGGCGCCGCCGCCCGACTCCAGCTTCCAGAAGGTCACCCTCAACGACTTCCCCGGCGAGCCGATCGCCCTCGCGGTCCTGCCGGACAAGCGCGTGCTGCACACGGCACGCAAGGGTGAGGTACGCATCAACGACCCGAAGACCGGCGAGAACTTCCTCGCCGCGCGGATCCCGGTCTACCTGCACGACGAGGAGGGCGTGCAGGGCATCGCGATCGACAACAACTTCAAGACCAACAAGTGGGTCTACATCTACTACTCGCCGGTGCTGAACACGCCGTCGGACGACCCGGCGACGCCCACGGTCAACGAGGGCGACGCGCCGTTCACCGGAACGGCCGACGACTTCGCGCCGTTCAAGGGCCACATGCAGCTGTCGCGCTTCAAGCTGAACGGCAACACGCTGGCGCTGAGCACCGAGCAGAAGATCCTCCAGGTGCCCACCGACCGCGGCATCTGCTGCCACGTCGGCGGCAAGATCGACTTCGACGCCGCGGGCAACCTCTACCTGTCCACCGGCGACGACAGCAACCCGTTCGAGTCCGACGGCTACGCGCCGCTGGACGAGCGCGCGGACCGCAACCCGGCCTTCGACGCGCAGCGGACCGCCGGCAACACCAACGACCTGCGCGGCAAGGTGCTGCGGATCAAGGTCGGGGCCAACGGGTCGTACACGATCCCGAAGGGCAACCTCTTCAAGGCCGGCACCGCCAAGACCCGGCCCGAGATCTACGCCATGGGCCTGCGCAACCCGTTCCGCTTCACCGTGTCGCCCGAGGGCGTCGTCTACGTCGGCGACTACTCGCCGGACGCGAACACGGCCAACCCGCAGCGGGGCCCGGACGGCCGCGGCCGCTGGATGGCCATCGACAAGCCCGCCAACTACGGGTGGCCGTACTGCGTCGCGCCCGACCTGCCGTACGTGGACTTCGACTTCGCCACCCGCACCTCCGGCGCGCCGTTCAACTGCGCCGCGCCGGTCAACGACTCGCCCCACAACACCGGCAAGCGCAGCCTCCCGCCGGTCGAGAAGGCCGAGATCATCTACGGGTACGGCCTCAGCCCCGAGTTCCCCGAGCTGGGCACCGGGGGCATCGGGCCGATGGGTGGCCCCGAGTACCACTACAGTGCCTCGAACAAGTCGCAGACCAAGTGGCCTCGCTTCTACGACGGCAAGCCGCTGCTGGCCGAGTGGACCCGCGACTGGGTCAAGGCGCTGACGCTCGACGAGGACAACCAGGTCACCAAGATCGAGGATGTGCTCCCGTCGTTCGTCTTCGACAACCCGATGGACCTCGAGTTCGGCCCCGACGGCGCGCTCTACGTCCTCGAGTACGGCGACGGCTACTTCAGCGAGAACCCCGAGGCACAGCTTGCCCGCATCGACTACGTACGCGGCAACCGCTCGCCCTCGGTCTCCATCGCCGCCAACCCCACCAGCGGCGAGGCCCCGCTGACCGTGACGTTCACGAGCACCGCCACCGACCCCGACGGCGACTCGCTGCGCTACGCCTGGGACTTCAACAACGACGGGATCATCGACTCCCGCCAGGCCAACGCGGTCTACACCTTCACCGAGAACGGCAACTACCGCCCGACCCTCAAGGTGACCGACCCGACCGGCCGCTGGGCCGCCGCCGAGGTCATCCTCCCGGTCGGCACGGCCGCACCCGTGGTCACCTTCGTCACACCGCAGGAGGGCCAGCCGTTCCAGTTCGGTGACACGGTCACCTACGAGGTCACCGTCACCGACGACCAGCCCGTGGACTGCTCGCGGGTCACCGTCACCTACATCCTGGGCCACGACCAGCACGGGCACCCGCTCTCCACGGCGTCCGGCTGCACCGGCTCGATCACCACGTTCCTCGACGCCGGTCACGCCGGCGCGTCGAACCTGACCGCGGTGTTCGTCGCCGAGTACACGGACACCGGCACCCCGCCGCAGTCCGGCAGCGACCAGGTCGTCCTGACCCCGGCGTCCTAGGTTTTCCCGCCGGCCGGGCCCCTGTTGACGCAGGGGCCCGGCTTGGGCCTGTTTGTCCGCTAATCTGGGGATGTGGACGCCACCTGGTGGGCCGAGTTCCTGGCCGCCTCCGACCGGTTCGACCGCGCCTACCTCCTCGAGGGCCTCGCCGACCTGGTCCTGCCCAAGATCCAGGCGCCCCTGCTGCGCCGCGAGGTCAAGCTCGGCACCGACACCGTCATCCGGCACCTCGAACGCCCCTCGATCCCGGAGCGGGCCGCCCACGCCCAGGAGGCCGTCGAGCGCCTCGAACGCACCCTCGCCCGCATCGAGGAACGCGCCACCGGCTCGGCCATCGCCACCGAGGAGGCCGCGATCCTGCTGACCGCCATGCGCGGCGACTTCGCCTCCGCCGCGGCGTCGGCGTCCGCCGTCGTCAGCAAGCCGCGCCTCCGGAGCCTCTTCGTCACGGCCCTGCGCCTCGAACGCTTCGACATCCCGCTCACCCTGCGCCTGCTCGACGGCGGCCAGCGCCCCGCCGACGCCATCCGCTCCGGCCACCTCATCGGCCGCTACAGCTGGTGGCCCTCCTGGCTGCTGCGCGTCGTCACCGAGCGCGCCCTGGCCGGCACCCTCGACGAGGACACCATCGCGGCGCTCGACCAGTGCGCGTACGCCGAACTCAGCCCCACCCAGGCAACCATCGCCCGCAAACTGCTCAGCGGCGACGCCCGCCTCATCGACACGACGGCCGAGCGCCTGGTCAGCCTGGGCGAGCCGGACGCCGCCCACCGCCTCCGCGAGGGCGACCTCAACGCCGTCGCCCTCGCCGCCCGCCTCGTCCCGCTCTGACCCTGTCGGCAATCCGGCATCGGCTACTTCGACGGTGTTCCATCGCGGGGGAGCGCTTTCACTGAAGCCATGACCACACCGCGCCGCCTCCGCCCCGCCCCCACGTCCGCATCCCCGGCTCGCGGCCGGCGAACCGCTTCGGCGGGCGCTGCCGATCTGCGGCTCGCGCTGGCGCTGACCGACTCCCTGCAGACGGTGATCCGCGCGGGCGACGGCAAGGTCGCCTCCCTGGCGGCACTGGTCTGCGGCGCCGTGGCCCTCGTCTCCGACCGCGCCCCCGAGGCACCCGCCATCGGCCTCGCCCTCGTCGCCGCGACCGTCCTGTGCGCCGGCGGCGCCGCCCGGCACCTGCTGGCCGCCGTCACACCCCGGCTGACCGGGGGCGCGACGGACGCCGCGGCGGGCTTCCTCCCGTACGACATCGTCTCCCGAGCCCTGACCGACGCCCACGGTGACCGAAGCCGGGAGCAGGCCTGGTCGCACGCGGCGGTCCTGGTGGCGATCGCGGTCCGCAAGCACACCGCGATCCGGCGCAGCCTGCCCTGGGTGGCGGCCGAGATGATCGCCGCGACCGGCGCCCTGGCCGCCACCCTGCTCTCCTGAGCGTGGCTCAGTCCTTGCCGGTGGGATAGACCTGGTGCTCCGGGTCCCACCACAGGACGTAGAACACTCCGCCCTTCACGAATCCCCAGAGGCGTTTCCGGCCGCCGACGCGGAACCGGAAGATGCGATCGCCGAACATCTGCCGATGGTTGAGCATGGCGATACGCTGTCGCGCCTCCGGGCACAGGGAGTCGACGCGCTGGTCGTGGTGCTTGCGATGGCTGCCGCTCCGCGAACTGAAGAGTTGTGCCCTGACCTCGTGCCAGGTCGAGGCGCCGACGTGACAGAAGAAGTTGAGCACCTCCTCCGCGGCGGTGGCTTGCGGCCAGGCCCATTTCCCCTGGTAGCCGTGGTCGGCGTAGCGGAAGGAGAAGAGCAGCCCGTGCTCGCCGGCCTCGGGCAGCACATGCGTGGTGTCCTGTGCGATGACGCTTCGAGTCTTCGTTCTCTTGTCAGGCATGTCGGTCGCTCAGGCAGTCGCCGCCGGCATGTCCCAGTCGTCCCAGGAGAGCTCCGCGATCGGCAGCGCGTCGCCGGTTGTGGCGAGCGAGCCGTAGTACTTGCGCAGTGCGGCCGGGGTGATGGGGTTGTGCGAGAGTTCGATGGGGTGGAGTCCCGCGCGCGCATCCCGCCACGGGTCCTCCGCCTCCACCAGCGCTTCCAGCTTGGCGTCGCCGAGGGTGCCGTAGGCGTCGAGCACGCCGTCGACCGACTCACGCTCGTCGGCCGTCAGGCGGTCGGCGTCGCCGAGGGTCCATGCGTCGAGCCGCCAGATGTCGCGGTGGTGTTCGTACAGGTCCGGGATGACCGGCCCGGGAGGCCAGGCCTCGATGCGGTCGGGGAAGAGCGGCTCCTCCTGGTTGACGAGGTGCCAGGCCTGCGCGTAGTAGAGGAGCTTGTGCAGCTCCATGCCGCCGGTCGGCCCGGCTTTCCGCAGGATGTAGGCGGTCAGGTCGTGAATCGATGCCATGGTTACCTCGCTTGTCGCTCGGCATCTAGTCGCAGGCCAAACGATGGCATCGGGCTCACGTGGGGGTCAAGGTCGTTCCGGATGCATGAGTGTTTCGGCGTCGTTGGCCCGCCGACGGTGCCGGCGGGCGAATCCGGCGGCGCTCGTCGCGGTCTCGCATGACGGATCGGCGAGGTGCGGAGGGGCTGCCGGGCCGGCCGCCTGTCAGGTCAGCGATGTGAAGAAGGCGGTGAGGTCGGCGGCGAGCAGCTCGGGCTCCTCGTACGCGGCGAAGTGGCCCCCGCGCGGCATCAGGGTGTAGCGGGTCAGGTGGTAGTTGCGCTCGATCCAGCTGCGGGGCTTGCGGGCGCCGAGGTCGGCGGGGAAGAGGGCGGCCGCGGTCGGCACCTCGACGCGGCCGACGGCCGGGACGAGCCGGTGGTGGCGCTCGTAGTAGGGCCGGAACGACGTCGAGATCGAGTTGGTGAACCAGTACAGCGACGCCTGGGTGAGCACGAAGTCGTCGCTGAAGCGGGTGGCGCTCCACACCCGGTACTTCTCCAGGATCCAGGCGAGCAGGCCGGAGGGCGAGTCGGACAGTCCCTGGGCGAGGGTCAGCGGCCGGGTCTGCTGCTCGTGCGAGTAGCCGCGCTCGTCGACCGCCCAGGCCTCCTCCGCGTCGAGATAGGCGCGCTCCTCGTCGGTCAGGCTCTCCTTTGTGTACGCCGGGGGAGCCGCCGTGTCCAGCAGATGCAACCCCGCCACCGACGACGGGTACGCCTGCCCGAGCCGGCTCACGTCCCCGGCGCCGATGTCGGATCCGTGTGCGCCGTAGCGGGCGAAACCGAGCTCGCCGGTCATGAGCCGGTGCCACAGCTCGTGCGTGTGCGGGCCGGACGCGGGCCGCTGCGGCGCCACCCCGTAGCCGGGCAGGGCCGGGACAATGACGGTGAACGCGTCGTCCGGGTCGCCGCCCCACCGTGACGGCGCCGACAGCCGCTCGGCGAGGCCGGTCAGCTCGAGGAACGAGCTGGGCCAGCCGTTGGCGAGCAGCAGCGGCAGCCGCCCGGGCCGCTCGGCGTCGTAGCGCAGGTAGTGCACGCGGGTGCCGTCGAGCTCGGCGAAGTGGGACGGCAGGGCGTTGATGGCGGATTCGTGTGCGCGCCAGTCGTATCCGGTCGCCCAGTAGTCGACCAGCCGGCGCAGCTCGTCGCCGTCGATGCCCGCGGCCCCGGGCTCGATCGGCCAGGGCTCCGCCCATCGGGTCGCGCGCAGCCGGGCCCGCAGGTCCTCGAGCTCCGCCTCGGGTACGTCGATCAGGTGCTCTCGGGAAGTAGACACCACTGAACGCTAATACCGGTGTCGCGGCCGAGTCAACACCGGTGTAGCGATACAGTGGTGTCGTGGCAGATCTGCGGCTCATCGAGGAGTTCCTCAACACGCTCGACGGGCGGACCTTCAGCCGGCACGGCGAGCAGCACGTGGCCGGCGACCGGCTGACCTCGCCGCGGGTGCTGGCGGACTGGCTGGCGGCGCACGACCTGGCGCCGGGCGGCACCGGGTTGCGCCCGGCCGACCTGGCCGCCGCCATCGCCCTGCGCGAGGCCCTGCGGGCGGCGATCGACGGCCGGGCCGCGCCGGCGCTGGCCGAGCATCCCCTGCGCCTCGCCGTGGATGCCGCCGGCGAGCTGCGCATCCAGTCCCGCTCCGGCCGGCCCTGGCTGGACGTCATCGTCGAGACCGCCGCCCGCAGCACGGCCCGCGGCGACTGGCCGAGACTCAAGCTCTGCGCCGCCCCGGACTGCCGGTGGGCCTTCCACGACACCTCCCGCAACGGCCGCGGCCGCTGGTGCGACATGGCCGTCTGCGGCAACCGCCACAAGACCCGCACCTACCGCGAGCGCCGCGCCGGCTGACGCCGTCATCGCCGCGCCGGCTGACGCTGTCGTCTCGGCGATCGCGGCGGCACACCAGCAGCGGCGGGAATCGACGGCTGGGCGAGCCGGCGGCGGTGCTTGAATGGGGTGATGACCGACTTGGGTGGACAGTACGGGGTGTGGCGGCGCGGCCGGGACACGGATGCCGCCTTCGCGCGGGCCGTCGAGGGGCTCGGCTACGGATCGCTCTGGCTCGGTGGTGTCACGACCGATGATCTCGATCGCACCGACGAGATGCTGGCGGCGACCACGGGCCTCGTCGTCGCCACGGGCATCGTGAACATCTTCACCATCGAGGCAAAGACTGCCGCCGACTGGTTCCGGCGGGTGGAGGGCCGATTCCCGGGGCGCGTCGTGCTCGGCGTGGGCACCGGCCACCGGGAGGCCGTCGGCCCGCGGGCCGCGACGCCCTATCAGGCGCTGGTCGCGTACCTCGACGAATTGCAGCAGGCCGGCATCCCCGCCGAGCGGATCGTGATCGCCGCGCTCGGCCCGCGGGTGCTGCGGCTCTCCCGCGACCGCACCGGCGGCGCGCACCCCTATCTGACGACGCCGGAGCACACGCGTACGGCTCGGGAGGCGCTCGGCCCGGACAAGCTGCTCGTCCCCGAGCAGCACGTGGCCCTCGGCTACAAGACGGCCGTGGCGCGCGAGGCGGTCCGGCCCTACCTGCAGCTGACCAACTATCGCACCAACTGGCTGCGCAGCGGCTTCACCGAGCAGGACCTGGCGGACGGCGGCTCGGACGCGTTCCTCGACGCCGTGGTGGCGCTGGGATCCGTGGACAACGTCGCCGCTCGGCTGCGCGAGCACCTCGACGCGGGTGCCGACCAGGTGCTCGCGCAGGCGCTGGGCGACACCCCGCTCGAGGATCTCACCGCGCTGGCGAGGCGACTGTTCTGAGTGCGGTCGTGAGGATGGCGAGGCCTTCGCGGGCCTCGTCGTCGGTCAGGGTCAGGGGCGGTCCCATGCGGAGGACGTTGCCGTAGAGGCCGCCCTTGCCGATCAGGAGGCCGCCGCGGCGGCATTCGTCGGCGATGCGGACGGTGGCGGCCGGGTCGGGATCGGTGGTGCCCGGGTGGCAGATCTCCAGGGCGATCATCAGGCCGCGGCCGCGGACCTCGGCGACGATCGGGGACTCGAGGGCGCGCAGGCCGGTCAGCAGGATCTCGCCCGTGCGGCGGGCGTTGGCCTGCAGGTCGTGGTCGAGGACGTAGTCGAGGACGGCGTTGCCGGCGGCCGTGGCGACCGGGTTGCCGCCGAAGGTGGAGAAGCTGGTGGCCGGGACGGCGTTGACCAGCTCGGCGCGGCCGACCACGCCGGCCAGGGCGAAGCCGTTGCCGATGCCCTTGGCGAAGGTGATGAGGTCCGGCTGGACGTCGTGGGCCTGATAACCCCAGAAGTGCGCGCCGGTACGCCCCCAGCCCGTCTGGACCTCGTCGGCGATGAACAGGATCCCGTGGTTGTCGAGCTCCTTCTTGACCGCGCCGAGGAGCCCGTCCGGGCCGTGCACGAAGCCGCCCACGCCCTGGATCGGCTCGGCGATCAGCGCCGCGACGTCGCCGGCCGTGGTCGTGGCCAGCACCTCGCGGAGATCGTCGACCGTCCGCTCCACCACCTCGGAAGACGAGAGACCCGCCATGCGGCCGCGCAGGCGGTCCGCGGAGGGGAGCCAGCTCACCTGCAGCGGGCTCAGGCCCGAGGCGGACCAGCTGCGGTGCCCGGTGACGGCCATCGCGGCGAACGACCGGCCGTGGTAGCTGTTGCGCACGGCGAGGATCTGGTTGGTGCGGCGGTGGTTCGTGGCGAAGAGGAGCGCGGCCTCGTTGGCCTCGGTGCCCGAGTTGGCGAAGAAGACGCGGGCGTCGGGGATGCCGGAGACGCGGGCGATCTTCTCGGCCAGCTCGACCTGCTGCCGGATGAGGTAGAGCGTGGAGCTGTGCACGATGCCGGTGGCCAGCTGCCGCTCGACCGCCTCGCGCACCTCGGGGATGTCGTGGCCGAGCATGGTGGTCAGCACGCCGCCGAAGAAGTCGAGGTAGGTGCGGCCGGCGCTGTCGGTGACGCGCCGGCCCGAGCCGGAGACCAGTTCGATCGCGTCGTCGCCGTAGTAGGCGGTCACCCAGGACGGCATCACGGCCCGGTGCCGGCTGAGCAGGTCGTCGGTCATGCGAACCTCCAGGTCAGCGCCATCCGCGCGGGTGCGGGCGGCGGGGGGAGCCGCCGCCGCGGGCACCGGCCCGGGCGGCGGAGGCGAACAGGCCGGCGAGGGCGGGGATGTCGTCGCG
The DNA here is from genome assembly GCF_030757795.1 of Actinoplanes oryzae. Lineage (GTDB taxonomy): Bacteria > Actinomycetota > Actinomycetes > Mycobacteriales > Micromonosporaceae > Actinoplanes. The sequence goes on along the minus strand of NZ_JAUQWH010000003.1, from coordinate 65,256 downwards.
GATCAGGCCGGCGGTGATCCGGATGTGCTGGGTGGCGGACGGGATGACGTCGAAGGGGGCGCCCGGGGCGACGGCGATGCCGTGACCGGCGAGTTCCACCATGGCCGCCTGCTGGTCGGCGACGGTGAGCCACAGGTTGATGCCGTCGTCCGCGGTGGCGGTGGCGCCCTGGCCGGCGAGGGCCTTGACCAGGGCTGCGCGCCTCCGGGCGTACTCGTCGCGGGCGGCCGCCACCTGGGCGGCGACGTCGGTGGAGGTCAGCAGGTCGAGCAGGACGGCCTGCAGCAGGCGGCTGGACCAGCCCGGGCCGAGCAGCCGCCGGTCCGTGACGGCGGCGATTACCCGGGCCGGGCCGCCGATCGCGGCGAGCCGCAGGTCGGGCCCGTGGCTCTTGGAGAAGCCCGCGATGTGCACGGTGCGGTCCGGCAGCCGGGTGCCGAGGCTGACCGGGGCCGCCGTCGCGATGTCACCCGCGTGGTCGTCCTCCACGATCATGATTCCCGGGTACGCCGCCAGCACGTCACCCAGCTCGTCCACGCGCCGCCCCGACATGCTGACCCCGGTGGGATTGTGGGCCCGTGGCTGCAAAAAGACCGCGACGGGGCCGTGGAGCCGCACCGCCTCGGCGAGCGCGTCCGGTTGCATCCCGTCCGCGTCGAGCGGGACCCCGATCACGGTCGCGCCGAGCGCGTCGAGCAGGTCGAGCACCGGCGGGAAGGCGGGATTCTCGACGAGCACCCGGTCGCCGAGCCGGATCAGCGCGGCGCTGACCCGGTCGAGGGCGTCCATCGCGCCGTCGACCACGGTGAGTTGCTCCGGCGCGTACGGCCAGCGGCGTCGCAGGACCGTCTCCAGGGGCGGCAGGACGGCGGCTTCGAGGTAACTGTGCGTCAGCCGGGCGTCGCCGACCCGGGCGAGCGACGAGGTGAGCGACGGCAGCAGGTCGTAGTCCGGCACGCCCGTGGAGAAGTCCCTCGCCAAGGACGACGCCCCAGCCAGCTGGCTGTAGCGCAGGGACGAGCGCGGCGCGGCGACGAAGGATCCGGAGCGGCCGCGGGTCTCGATGGCGCCGGCGCGGGCGAGGCTCTGCCACGCCTCACTCACGGTTGTCGGGCTCACGCTCAAGGCGCGTGCGACATCGCGCACGGTGGGCAGCCGCGTCCCGACCGGCAGGTCACCGGCGGTGACGAGCCGGCTGACGGCAGCGGCGATGCCCCGGGCGCTGCGCTCCGCGACCGAGGAGGTAATGAGCCCGAGCACCCGTCCGACCGCCCCTCCACCGCCCTGGACCGGACTGAAGGCAATTTCCCCGTCCGAAACATTTGGTAACAGCCAGGCAATTGTCCGCCTCGGTCTGTGTCGTTAGTGTCGCCTCACATCAGCCCTTGATGTCAAGCAGCGCAGGAGCGATGACACAAGGTGGAGCCGCGATCACAATCGAGGGGTGACCCAGGCCACCTTTCGAGAGAGGGGCACAGGATGACCGTCGTCCGCGCCGCCCTGGTCCAGACCACCTGGACCGGCGACAAGGAAACCATGATCAAGGCCCACGAGGACTACGCCCGGGAAGCCGCGGCGCAGGGCGCCAAGGTGATCTGCTTCCAGGAGCTGTTCTACGGGCCCTACTTCTGCCAGGTGCAGGACACCGCCTACTACGAGTACGCCGAGTCGGTCCCCGGCCCCACGACCGAGCGCTTCCAGGCCCTCGCCGCCGAGCTGGGCCTCGTCATGGTCCTCCCGATGTACGAGCAGGAGCAGCCCGGCGTCCTCTACAACACCGCCGCGGTCGTCGACGCCGACGGGAGCTACCTCGGCAAGTACCGCAAGAACCACATCCCGCAGGTCAAGGGCTTCTGGGAGAAGTTCTACTTCCGCCCCGGCAACCTGGGCTACCCGGTCTTCGACACCGCGGTCGGCAAGGTGGGCGTCTACATCTGCTACGACCGGCACTTCCCCGAGGGCTGGCGGGCGCTGGGACTCAACGGCGCGCAGATCGTGTTCAACCCGTCGGCCACCAGCCGCGGGCTGAGCTCGTACCTGTGGCAGCTGGAACAGCCCGCGAGCGCGGTCGCCAACGAGTACTACATCGGCGCGATCAACCGGGTGGGCACCGAGCCCCTCGGCGACAACGACTTCTACGGCCAGTCCTACTTCGTGGACCCCGAGGGCAAGTTCGTCGGCGAGGTCGGCGACACGCACAACCCCGAGCTGATCGTCCGGGACCTCGACCTGTCGCTGCTGCACACCGTCCGCGACCGCTGGCAGTTCTACCGCGACCGGCGCCCGGACTCCTACGAGGGCCTGGTGACTCCGTGATCATCGCCAATGGGACCGTGGTCGGCCCCGCCGGCCCGGTCGAGATGGACGTCCTCGTCGACGGCGAGAAGATCGTCGCGTTGTACGCCCCCGGCACCGCGCCGGCTCAGGAAGAGACCATCGACGCCACCGGGAAGTACGTCATCCCGGGCGCGATCGACGCGCACACGCACATGCAGATGCCGTTCGGCGGCACCGAGGCCAGCGACACCTTCGACACGGGTACGCGGGCCGCGGCGTTCGGCGGGACGACGACGATCATCGACTTCGCCATCCAGCGCTACGGCGAGGTGGTCCAGGACGGGCTGGCCGCCTGGCACGAGAAGACGGCCGGCAACTGCCACGTCGACTACGGCTTCCACATGATCATCGGCGGCGTGGACGACGAGTCGCTCAAGGCGATGGACCAGCTCGTCGCCACCGAGGGCATCTCCAGCTTCAAGCTCTTCATGGCGTACCCCGGCGTCTTCTACAGCGACGACGGGCAGATCCTGCGCGCGATGCAGAAGGCCCGCGACAACGGCGCCATGATCATGATGCACGCGGAGAACGGGCCCGCGATCGACGTCCTCGTCAAGCAGGCCCTCGAACGCGGCGAGACGGATCCCTTCCACCACGGCGTCACGCGCCCGCAGGAGCTGGAGGCGGAGGCGACCAGCCGGGCGATCTGGCTGGCGAGCGTGGCCGCCGACTGCCCGCTCTACATCGTGCACCTGTCCGCGTCCAAGGCCCTCGAACAGGTGGCCGCGGCGCGCGACCTCGGACGCAACGTGTTCGCCGAGACATGCCCGCAGTACCTCTACCTGACGCTGGAGGACCAGCTCGGCGCCCCGGGCTTCGAGGGGGCGAAGTGGGTGTGCTCGACGCCGTTGCGCTCCAAGCACGAGTCGCACCGGGCCGACTTGTGGCGCGGGTTGCGTACCAATGATCTCGCCGTGGTCTCGACCGATCACTGCCCCTTCTGCATGAAGGACCAGAAGGAGATGGGAATCGGCGACTTCTCGAAGATCCCGAACGGCATCGGCAGCGTCGAGCACCGCGTCGACCTGCTCTACCAGGGCGTGGTGGACGGCAAGATCTCGCTCGGCCGCTGGGTGGAGACGATCGCGGCCACGCCGGCGCGGATGTTCGGCATGTACCCGCGCAAGGGGGTCATCGCCCCCGGCTCCGACGCCGACATCGTGCTCTACGACCCCGCGGGCCGCACCCGGATCTCCGTCGACACGCACCACATGAACATGGACTACTCCGCCTGGGAGGGCTGGGAGATCGCCGGTCGCGTGGACACCGTCCTGTCCCGCGGCACGGTCATCGTCCAGGGCGGCGAGTACAAGGGACACGCCGGGCACGGCAAGTACGTGCCGCGCGGCCTCTCCGACTACCTGCTCTGAAAGGGGCTGGGATGCGCGAGATCAACCACTGGATCCGCGGTACGGCCACACCGGGTACCAGCGACACGACACTGGATGTGTACGACCCCGCCACGGGCGAGCCGCAGGCGTACGTCCGCGCCGCGACCGCCGCCGAGACCGAGGCGGCCGTGGCGGCGGCGAAGGAGGCGTTCCCCGGGTGGCGGGCCGCCTCCCTGTCCCGGCGCGCCGAGGTGATGTTCCGCTTCCGCGAGCTGGTCGACGCCAATCGCAAGGAGATCGCGTCCCTGATCAGCGCCGAGCACGGCAAGACCGGCGCCGACGCGGAGGGCGAGCTGGCCCGCGGGCTGGAGAACATCGAGTTCGCCGCCGGGGCACCCCACCTGCTCAAGGGCGGCTACAGCGAACAGGCCGCGACCGGCGTCGACGTCTACTCGATCCGCCAGCCGCTCGGCGTGGTCGCGGGCATCACGCCGTTCAACTTCCCGGCCATGGTCCCGCTGTGGATGCTGTGCAACGCGCTGGTCTGCGGCAACACGTTCGTGCTCAAGCCCAGCGAGAAGGACCCGTCGGTGTCGCTGGTGCTCGCGGACCTGCTGCGCCAGGCCGGGCTGCCGGACGGCGCGTTCAACGTCGTGCAGGGCGACCGGGTGGCCGTCGAGACGCTGCTCGACCATCCGGACGTCGAGGCGATCTCGTTCGTGGGCTCCACGGCGGTCGCGAGGAGCATCTACGAGCGCGGCACCCGCAACGGCAAACGCGTGCAGGCGCTGGGCGGCGCCAAGAACCACATGGTCGTCCTCCCCGACGCCGACATCGGATCCGCCGCGGACGCCGCCGTGTCCGCCGGGTACGGCTCGGCCGGCGAGCGCTGCATGGCCGTCTCCGTGGTCGTGGCCGTGGGCACCAGCGCCGACCCGCTCGTGGACGCCATCCAGGAGCGCATCGGCCGGATCCAGGTCGGCCCGGCCACGGATCCCAGCGCCGAGATGGGCCCGCTGATCAGCCGCGAGCACCGGGACCGGGTGGCCGGCTACCTCGCCGATACCGGGCCGGCCGAGGTCGTGGTCGACGGGCGCGACGCGCCGTGCAGCAGCGGGCCCGGGTTCTTCCTCGGCGCCTCGCTGGTGGACAAGGTGCCGGCCGACTCGCCGCTCTACACCGACGAGATCTTCGGGCCGGTGCTGTCGGTGGTGCGGGTGGACACGTACGACGAGGCCGTCGAGCTGGTCAACACCAACCCGTACGGCAACGGCACCGCCATCTTCACCCGCGACGGCGGGGCGGCCCGCCGCTTCCAGTACGACGCGGTGTGCGGGATGGTCGGCGTCAACGTGCCGGTGCCCGTCCCCGTCGCGTACTACAGCTTCGGCGGCTGGAAGTCGTCCCTCTTCGGCGACCTGCACATGTACGGGCCCGAGGGCCTGCAGTTCTACACCCGGACGAAGGTCGTCACCTCGCGCTGGCCCGACCCGGCCACCTCGCAGGTCGACCTCGGCTTCCCGAAGGTGCGGTGAGCGCCGATGGACATCGGTGTCGTCCTGCAGTGCGACCCGCCGTCGAGCGCGGTCGTCGAGCTGGCCCGCCGGGCCGAGGACCTGGGCTACAGCCACGTGTGGACGTTCGACTCGCACGTGCTCTGGCAGGAGCCGTTCGTCCTCTACAGCAAGATCCTGGCCGAGACGTCGCGGGTCGTCGTCGGGCCCATGGTCACCAACCCGGGCACCCGGGACTGGACGGTCATCGCCTCGCAGTTCGCCACCCTCAACGAGATGTACGGCAACCGGACCGTCTGCGGCATCGGCCGCGGCGACTCGGCCCTGCGCTACATCGGCCGCAAGCCCACCACGCTGGCCGAGCTGCGCGCGTGCATCGAGGAGGTGCGGGCCCTGGCGAACGGCGGCACGATCCGGGACCTGCGCCTCGCCTGGGCACCGGACAGCCGGCTCGACATCTGGGTCGCCGCCTACGGACCCAAGGCGCTCGCCCTGACCGGTGAGGTCGCCGACGGATACATCCTCCAGCTCGCGGATCCCGACATCGCCGCGTGGATGATCGCCGCCGTCCGGTCGGCGGCCGAGCAGGCGGGCCGCGACCCCATGGCGATCAAGTTCTGCGTCGCCGCGCCCGCCTACGTCGGCGACGACCTGGCCCATCAGCGGGAGCAGACCCGGTGGTTCGGCGGGATGGTCGGCAACCACGTGGCGGACATCGTCGCGCGCTACGGCCCGGGCGGCGCGGTGCCCCAGGCGCTGACCGACTACATCCGGGCCCGGCAGGGATACGACTACGCCGAGCACGGACGCGCCGGGAACTCGCACACGGCGTTCGTCCCCGACGAGGTGGTCGACCGGTTCTGCGTGCTGGGCCCGGTCGAGGCGCATCTCGAGCGGCTGGCGGCCCTGCGCGCGCTCGGCGTCGACCAGTTCGCGCTGTACCTGCAGCACGACGACAAGGAGGCCACCCTGGAGGCGTACGGGAAGCACATCATTCCGGCGGTCTCATGAGGCGCACCCTCAGCCTGCTCGCCGGGGTGCTGATCGCGGTCGCCCTGTGGGAGGGCTACAAGGCGGTCGGCGATCCGGACGGGACGGTGCTGTTCGGCACGCGGATCCTGCCGCGCGCCGACGACCTGTCCATGCCGCACGTGTGGGACATGCTGCGCCGGCTCGGGCAGCCCGAGCTCACCGGCGGCGACCCCGTGTGGCAGGTGGTGCTGGGCGCGTGCCTGTTCACGCTCGGCATCACCGCCGCGGGCTTCGCGGCCGGGGCGGTGGTCGGGCTGCTGCTGGCGGTCGTGATGCAGCGCTTCCGGATCGTCGAGCGCGGGCTCCTGCCGTACGTCATCCTCTCCCAGACCGTGCCCCTCGTCGCGCTGGCGCCGCTGGTCGCGGGCTGGAGCGGCAACCTGTCCTTCGGCCCCTATCCCTGGCAGGACTGGATGACCGTGGCCGTCATCGCCGCCTACCTGTCGTTCTTCCCGGTCGCCGTCGGCATGCTGCGCGGGCTGCAGTCGCCGCCGGCGGCCGGGGTGGAGCTGATGCGCAGCTACGCCGCCGGCTGGTGGCGCACGCTGCTCAAGCTCCGCCTGCCGGCGTCGCTGCCCTACCTGTTTCCCGCGCTGCGGCTGGCCGGCGCGGCCGCCGTCGTGGGCGCGGTGGTGGGGGAGATCTCCACGGGTACGCGCGGCGGGGTCGGCCGGCTCGTCATCGAGTACTCGCGCGAGGCGACCAGCGACCCCGCGAAGGTGTACACCGCCATGTTCGGCGCGGCCCTGCTCGGGCTGCTCGTGGCGGCCCTCGTCAGCCTGCTGGAGCTGCCGTTGCTGCGGCACCGGCGACGCGTATCGGTGGTGACGGTGTGACCGCAGTGGCCGTTTCCGGAGTCACGAAGACGTTCAACGAGGGCCGCAGCGACGCGGTCACCGCCCTGTCCGACATCGACCTGACCGTCGCCGAGGGCGAATTCGTATCCCTGATCGGCCCGTCGGGATGCGGCAAGAGCACCTTGCTGCGCCTGATCGGCGACCTTGTATCCCCTACGGCCGGAACCGTTCTCGTCTCTTCCGTACCGGCGCGGGAAGCCCGGCTGAAGCAGGCCTACGGCATCGCCTTTCAGCAGGCGGGCCTCTTCGAGTGGCGGACGGTGCGGCGAAACGTCGCGCTGCCATTGGAATTGCGCGGGCTCTCCCGCTCGGCCCAGCGGGCGCGTGTCGACGAGATGCTCGAGCTCGTGGGGCTGAGCGATTTCGCGGAGCACTATCCGGCGCAGCTGTCCGGGGGCATGCAGCAGCGGGTCGCCATCGCCCGGGCGCTCGCCGTGCATCCACCACTGCTGCTGATGGACGAACCCTTCGGCGCCCTGGACGAGATGACACGCGAACGGCTCCAGAACGAGCTGTTGCGCATCTGCGGGGCGACCGGCACGAGCACGGTCTTCGTCACCCACTCGATCTCCGAGGCGGTGTTCCTGTCGAACCGGGTCGTGGTCATGTCACCGCGGCCGGGGCGGATCACCGCGACCGTCGACATCGACCTGCCCACGCGGGACGAGTCCGTACGGCAGTCCCCTGACTTCTTCGGGTTCGTCACCCTCGTGCGCAAGTCGCTGCGGGAGGCGGCGTGAAGCGGCTCCTGCCCCCGCTGGTCGTGGGCGTCGTCGCGCTGGTGGCGTGGGAGCTGACGGTCTCGCTGGGCCGGATCGCGCCCTTCATCCTCCCGGCGCCGTCGGCGATCTGGCACGAGCTGGTCGTGCAGCGCTCGAACATCTGGTCGGCCGCGCTCGCGAGCGGCCTCAACGCCCTCATCGGGCTGGCCTGGGGCAGCGTGGCCGGGGTGCTGCTCGCCATGGCGGCGAGCCGCTTCCGGCTGCTGTCCGACGTGTCCCTGCCGGTGGCCGCGGTCCTCAACGCGCTGCCGATCATCGCGCTCGCCCCGATCCTCAACAACATGTTCGAGTCCACCTCGAGCGTGCCCCGCCGGCTGGTCGCCGGGATCATCGTCTTCTTCCCGGTCTTCCTCAACACGCTCCGCGGCCTGCGCGAGGTGGATCCCGTCCATCGCGACCTGATGACCAGTTACGCGGCATCGGGATGGACCTTCACCCGGCTCGTACGCCTCCCCGGGGCGCTGCCCTTCGTCTTCACCGGGCTCCGCCAGGCATCCTCCCTGGCCGTCATCGCCGCCGTCGTCGCCGAGTACTTCGGCGGCCTGCAGAACGGCCTCGGGTCCCGCATCACGTCGGCGGCCGCCTTCACCGCGTACCCGCGGGCGTGGGCCTTCGTCGTGGGCGCCTGCGTCCTCGGGCTCGTCTTCTATCTCGGCACGCTCCTGCTGGAACGCCTTGTTCTGCCTTCTTTCTAGGGAGTCCGTGTGCGCCTCTTTCCCCTCGCTGCTTCCCTGCTCCTGCTGACCGCCGCCTGCGGCACCGCCGACCAGTCGCCCACCCCCGCCGCGTCCGGCGGCGTCACCTCGATCAAGCTGCAGCTGCAGTGGTTCTACCAGGCCCAGTTCGCGGGCTACATCGCCGCCGTGGACAAGGGCTTCTACCGAGAACAGGGACTCGACGTGGAGCTCCTCGAGGGCGGCGTCGACATCGTGCCGCAGACCGTCCTCGCGCAGGGCAAGGCCGACTACGCCGTCGCCTGGGTGCCCAAGGCGCTGGCCTCCCGCGAGCAGGGCGCCGAGATCACGGATGTGGGACAGATCTTCGCGCGCTCGGGGACGTACCAGGTGGCCTGGAAGTCCTCCGGCATCACGGGACCGGCCGACTTCAAGGGCAAGAAGGTGGGCAACTGGGGGTTCGGCAACGAGTTCGAGCTCTTCGCGGGCATGACCAGGGCCGGCGTGGATCCGGGCAAGGACGTCACCCTGGTGCAGCAGCAGTTCGACATGCAGGCGCTGCTCAAGAAGGAGATCGACGTCGCCCAGGCGATGAGCTACAACGAGTACGCCCAGCTGCTCGAGGCCACGGACCCGGCGACCGGCAAGCTCTACACCCCGGACGACTTCCAGATCATCGACTGGAAGAACTTCGACTCGGCGATGCTGCAGGACGCGGTGTGGGCGTCGACCTCCCGGCTGAACGATCCGGCGTACCAGCAGCAGACGGTCAAGTTCCTGACGGGCACGATCAAGGGCTGGGCGTACTGCCGCGACCACGCCGCCGAGTGCCGGGACATGGTGGTGGCGCGCGGATCCAAGCTGGGCAAGAGCCACCAGCTCTGGCAGATGAACGAGGTCAACAAGCTGATCTGGCCGTCGGCCGGGGGCATCGGCCTCATCGACGAGGCCGCCTGGAAGCAGACGGTCGACATCTCCCTGACCGCCAAGAACCAGACCGGCGACACGGTGCTGACCAAGGAGCCGTCGGGCCAGGCCTACACCAACGACTACATCAAGCAGGCCCTCGCCCAGGCCGGCGTCGACACCACCGGCGCCGCCTTCAAGCCCGAGACCGTGACCCTCACCGCCGGCGGCGCGTGACGGCCGGTCTCAGTCCGCGCCCACGGTGACGACCACCTTGCCGGTCGCGTGGCCCTGCTCCTGGTAGCGGACCGCCGCCGGGATCTCGTCGAACGCGAACTGCCGGTCGAGCACGGGCGTCACCGCACCGGCCCGCATCAGGGCGGTCAGCTGGGCGAGCAGCGCCTTCTTGTCCGGGCAGTGCACGGCGTCGGCCAGCCGGATCCGCTGCCGGACGAACGGCGCCGTGGCCAGTGTGCCGAAGGCGTGCCCCGCCGGTTGCAGCCAGCGACCGGCGGGCCCGCCGACCACGACCAGCGTGCCGGTCCGGGTCAGCGCCCGGCGCAGCGCCCGGCCGGGGTGGCCGCCCGCGATGTCGAGCAGCAGGTCGTACCGGCGGCCGGCCCGGGTGAAATCGACCGCGCCGTAGTCGATCACCTCGTCGGCGCCGATCTTCCGGAGCAGGCCGAGGTTCCGCGTGCCGCAGACCGCGGTCACGTGGGCGCCGGCGGCCTTGGCCAGCTGGACGGCGAACGTGCCGACCCCGCCGGATGCGCCGTTGACGAGAACGGATCCGCCCGCGCACGATCCGAGTGCCAGCAGGGCGGTCACGCCGGCCATCGGCACGGCGGCGGCATCGGTCGCCGAGATGCCGGGGCGCGGCGCGAGCAGATCCTCCGCGACGACCGTGTACTCGCCGAAGCCACCCTCGTCGGCCAGGGCGTACACGGGATCGCCCGGCCGGAAGGCCGTCACGCCGGGCCCGAGCGCGGCGACCCGGCCGGCGACGTCGCAGCCCGGGACGCTGATCAGCGGCCTCGTCGTGCCCAGGCCGGGGAGCAGCCGGGCCACTCGGGGCTCGCCGCGCATGTGGTGCCAGTCGTACGGGTTGACCGAGGTGGCGGTGACCCGGACCAGCACCTCGCGGGGGCCGGGGACGGGGTCGGCGAGGTGTCTGAGGTGGAGTCCGGAGCCGTACTTGTCGATCACGTAAGCCTTCATGGTGTCCTCCCTTACGTTGTAAGGTAGCCTTACGTTGTAAGGGTGGGAAGGGGCGCGCGAGAAGCGGCAAACCGGGGCGTGCCGGAGCCGGATCAGCGCAGCCGGTCGAGGCCGTCCAGCAGCAGGTCCAGGCCGAACTCGAACTCGGCCTGGTCGTCGCACCAGCCCAGGGTCGACGCCGGCTCGTCGTGCGCGACGCCGGCGAGCATGGCGGCGAGGTTCGGCAGCGCATCGGCCACCTCGGGCGGCAGCGCCAGATCGGCGGCCGGCCCGCCACCCGGATCGAAGAGCTCCTGCGTGAAGCCGAGCGCCCGGCTGCCCAGTGCGTGCAACGCGTGGTGGATCTGGTCGTACGTGAACCCGCCGTCGCGCAGGAGCCCGGCCACGCCGTCGTGGTAGATCAGCACCGCAGGCAGGGGCGTCGTCCGCGACTCCAGCACGGCCGGGGCCCACGGGTGGCGCAGGAACACCTGACGGGCGGTCAGGGCGCGGGCTCGCACGGCCGCCTTCCAGGCCGCGCCGCGCGAGGGGAGCCGGAGGGCGCCGACCGCCTCGTTCACCTCGCCGAGCACCACTTCGATGACGCCGTCGAGGATCTGCTGCTTGTTGGCCACATGGTGGTAGAGCGACATCGCCTCGGCGCCGACCTCCTCGGCCAGCCGGCGCATGGTGAGCGCCTCGATGCCGTCCCGGTCCGCCACGGCGACGGCGGCCCGCAGGACCCGGTCGCGACTCAACGGCTGCCGGAGTTTCGCCTGACCCACCCGTCGATCCTACGTGCCGGGCCGCGCAACGGACTTGACGCACCGCCAGTCTCGGGTGCATGGTTGGCGTGCGACTAGCACTCGCAAGACAAGCTGATGCATGACTAGAAGGGCATACTGTGGCGTCGATCCATGACCTCTCCGCATACATCTTGCAGCGCACCGGCTCCATCCCGGACCTGCAGCTGCACAACCTGCTCTACTACGCACAAGCCTGGCACCTCGTCGACGAGGAGGAGCCGCTCTTTCCGGACCGCATCGAGGCGTGGCCGCCGCAGCCGATCCTGCCGGAGCTGTTCGCGCTGACCGAGCACGTGTGGCGGCTCGACGCGTGGCCCCGGGGCGATGCCGGCGCCCTGACGGACGTCGAGCGGGAGTCGGTCGACGGCGTGCTCGACAGCTACGGCCGCCTCAGCGACGAGCAGCTCATCGCCCTGGTGCGGCGCGAACCTCCGTATCGGCAGGCCCGTGCGGGGCTGGGCCCCGTGGAGCTGTCCAGCAACCCCATCACGCCGGCCGCTCTGTACAAGTACTACAGCTCGCTCGCCACCAACGCCGCCGCTGTCCCCATCGCGGAGTTGCGCTGGGGCGGCGAGGGCACACTGACGGTGCGGGCGTGAGTGGTCGCCATGCCTGACAAGACGAAGAAGCAGCGTCAGAACGCTCCGGTCGCCGAGCAGGAATTCGACGTCGGCGAAGACGGCCTGACCTTCTCCTTGCGCTACGCGGATCACGGCTATCGCGGAGCCTGGGCCTGGCCGCGGGGCGCCGCGACGGAGGAAGTGTTCAGCTTCCTCTGCCACGTCGGTGCTCTGACCTGGGACGAGATCGCGGGTCAGCTGTTCAGCACCAAGCGCGGCAGCCACCGCAAGCATCACTCGCAGCATGTCGACACGTTGTGCCCGGAGGCCCGGCGACGGATCGAGGCGCTGAAGTGCAAGCAGAGGTTCGGCGAGAAGATCTTCCGGTTCCGGGTCGGCGGCAGGAAGCGTCTCTGGGGCTTCAAGCGCGACGGAGTGTTCTACATCCTGTGGTGGGACGCCGAACACAGGGTCTATCCGGCCGAGGCCCGCTGAGCCGGGCGCCCGGTGCGGCGGCGAGGGTGGTCGCCGCGCCGGGGGTGGGTCATCGTGGTCATGGGTGACGGCCGGGGGCAATGAGGACTATCCATGTCTGCCGGTGGCTAAACGCGGGGGCCGGTGACCGTCTGGCGACATGTTCGCTACGTGGGGCTCAACGCGAGCGGAATTCATGGAAGCGCTGGTCGGGTGTCTTTTGGCTGCTTGCCCGGCGGGGGAGTATCTGCATGTGACAGAGACTTCTGTGATTCTCGCCCTCGTGGTGGTCACAGCCCTCGGGTTCGACTTCACGAACGGGTTCCACGACACCGCCAACGCGATGGCCACGTCCATCGCGACCAAGGCGCTCAGGCCGAAGGTCGCCGTCGCCCTTTCCGGCATCCTCAATCTCGTCGGCGCCTTCCTCTCCGTGGAGGTGGCGCTCACCGTCTCGAACGCCGTGGTCAAGATCCAGGACAAGAGCGGCGCGCCCAAGGCGGAGCTGCTCGCCGACGGTGGGACGGCGCTGCTGCTCATCGTGCTGGCCGGGCTGGTCGGGGGGATCATCTGGAACCTGCTGACCTGGCTGCTCGGGCTGCCCTCCAGCTCGTCGCACGCGCTCTTCGGCGGGCTCATCGGCGCCACCATCGCCGGGCTCGGCTGGGCCGGGGTCAACTGGAACGGCGACGGCAGCAAGCTCGACGGGGTCATCGGCAAGGTGATCCTGCCCGCGATCATGTCGCCGGTCATCGCCGGGGTGGTCGCGGCCGTGGGCACGTGGCTGATCTACCGGATCACGGTCGGGGTCGCGGCCCGGTTCACCGACAACGGGTTCCGGTGGGGGCAGATCGGCAGCGCCTCGCTGGTCTCGCTGGCGCACGGCACCAACGACGCGCAGAAGACGATGGGCGTCATCACCCTCGCGCTGATCGCGGCCGGCGACTGGGACGACACGGGGAGCATCCCGTTCTGGGTCAAGGCGGCGTGTGCGCTCGCCATCGCGCTGGGGACCTACCTGGGCGGGTGGCGCATCATCCGTACGCTGGGCAAGGGTCTGGTGGAGATCGCCCCGCCGCAGGGTCTGGCGGCCGAGTCGGCCTCCGCCGCGGTGATCCTCGCCTCGAGCCACCTCGGCTTCGCGCTGTCCACGACGCACGTCGCCACCGGCTCGATCCTCGGCTCCGGCGTCGGCAAGCCGGGCGCGCAGGTCCGCTGGCGGGTCGCCGGCCGCATGGTCGCCGCCTGGCTGATCACGCTGCCCGCCGCCGCGGTCGTCGGCGCGCTCATGTGGTGGATCGGGCACGGGCTGGGCGACGGCCTGGCCGGCTCGCTCGCCGTGTTCGTGATCCTGCTGGCGGCGGCCACGTTCATGTACCTGCGCTCGCGCCGCACCCCGGTCGACCACACCAACGTCAACGACGAGTGGGAAGGCGCCCGGCCCGGGGCCGAGCGCGTGCCCGCCGAGTCGGCGCACTGAGAGGCGGACCGTCATGCACAACCTGGGATTCGCACTGGAAGGCGCCTGGAAGGTGCTCGCCGCGGGCCTCGTGCTCGGCGCCGGCCTGCCGGCCCTGTTCGCCCTCGGCATCCGTACGCTCGCCTGGGGCGACGGTGGCGCCGCCCAGGCGGACACGACCGCGGCCCCGCACGCGGCCGGCAAGGTGCTCGGCTGGGTGCTGTTCGCGGTGGTGTTGCTCGGCGTGCTGCTGGGCATCACGTTCATCGTGGCCAGCGGCCTGGGCAAGGCGCTGAGCTTCGAGCACGTGTTCCCGACGATCGTGGACAAGTGAGGCGACGGCCATGTCCGAGCTGCGCTCCAGCTTCCTGACCCGCGCGATGGAATGGCTGCGGGCCGGTTATCCGGCCGGCGTGCCGAAGCGGGACTACGTCGCCCTGCTCGGCGTCCTGCGGCGCAAGCTGACCGAGGACGAGGTACGCAAGATCGCCATCTCCCTCGCCGAGCAGCAGCACGCGGCCGAGGGCGACGACCCCATCACGCCCGCCGACATCGAGGCGATGATCAGCTCGTCGGTGCTGCAGGACGCGAGCCCGGAGGACATCGTCCGCGTATCCGCCCACCTCGCCGCCGGCGGCTGGCCCCTCGCCGACCCGCCGACCGAGTAGCCGTCGCCCGGGGCGCGCGGTGAGCCCGGAACTCCGTTTCGCCCGGCGCGGAATCCGCGCCGGGCGAAACCGCGTCCTGCCGGGCAGCGGGCGCGGCCGCGGCTGCCTAGCGTGCGGGGCATGCTGATCGCGCACCTGAGTGACCCCCACCTTCTCGCCGGCCCGCTGGGCGCAGCCCCGGCCGCCGCGCTGCACCGTGCGTTCGCCCGGCTTCTCGCGCTGGAGCCGCGGCCCGACTGCGTCGTCATCACCGGCGACCTGGTCGAGTCCGCCGAGCCCGGCGAGTACGCCCTCCTGCGCGACGTCCTGCGGCACTGCCCGATCCCGGTCCACGCGGTGGCGGGCAACCACGATGGCGAGCGCTTCGCCGAGGAGCTCGGCGAGTCGCGCTATGTCGTCGACTATCCCGGCGCGACGATCGTCGTCGCCGACTCGGTGATCGCGGGACGGGCCGAGGGGCGGCTGGGCGCGGAGCAGCTCGACTGGATCGACGAGGTGCTGGGTCGGCGGCCGGATGTGCCCGCCTTCGTGTGCCTGCACCATCCGCCGGTCGAGGTGGGCATCCCGTTTCTGGACGGCATGAACCTGGCCGACGCCGACGCGCTCGCGCGGATCGTCGCCCGCCGGGGCAACGTGGCGCGGGTGCTGGCCGGGCACGTGCACCGGACGGTGGTGGTTCCCTTCGCGGGGACGGTCGTGGCGATCGCGCCGGCGGCGTACCGGCAGACGGCGCTGCGGATGCATGATGCCGGGCCGCCGGGATATGTGCTCGAGCCGTCGAGTTTTCTGCTGCACGCGCGCACCCGGGGCGGATGGGCCACCCATTCCGTTGCGGTGAGTGACGCGGGGGCCGTGCTCGCCTATTGATCACGTAAAGGTCAGACATCGACATTGTGATGAATAGACGGGGGTGGAGGCAGGGGGATTTCACGGGGAATTCCATGATGACCCCCTGGCGGGAATTCATGGGAGTGGATGCACAACGGGTGTTGATCCGACAGCGTGGCGTGCGCGGGAGGCGCCCGTTCGGGCATGCTTGGGGGATCCTCGCGGACCGTGCGCTTCGGTCGTTACTCGGGCCAATGTGGACAGGATGACCGCTGGGGGAGATCGTCCGGCCCCGGCGTTGTATTAACGGCGCATTATGTGCGATTCCCTGGAATTGCTTGTCAGGTTCTTTCGATCATGTGTGACGGCGGGCGGCTATCACCGGCGACAGGGCCAGTCAAGTGGTCCATGGGTCAGTCTGCGGACGGTTGTTCGGAGCTGAAGGCGATCATTGAATTCTGCCTAGAATCGCCGTCGGCCACGCTCCGGATGACCACCTCGAAATGGTGCCGTTCCGGGGTTCCATCGAAATCTCACCGTGGAGGTGCTCGATGGCCACCGTCCGTGTCGTCCCACGCCGAAGACTTCGTACGATCGTCGCCGCGCTCTGTGCCGGCGTGCTCGTCGCTGCGGCACCCGCCTCGGCCGGTGCCGCGCAAGATAAAAGTGCCGCGCAAGACAGAAGTGCCGCGCAGGCTAGAGGTGCCGCGCAGGACAGAGGTGCCGCGCAGGACAGAGGCGCGGCGCAGGACAACGCTCCGATCCGGGGCCAGGCCGCGCCCGCGCGGGTGAAGCCGGCGGCCCCCCTGCCCGTACGCACCGGGAGGGTCGCCGTCAAGGCGCAGGCCAAGGCCCTCGCCGGCCCCACCGACCGGGTCGCGCTGCGGTCGCTGGTCATCGCCACCGACACCGCCGACTGGGGCGTGCCGACGCTGACCACCACGCTCAACCGGGTCGGCGCCGCCTACGACGTGCTCTACTCCGCGGACACCGCGCTGACCGCGAGCACGCTGGTGCGCGCCGACGGCGTCGGCAGGTACAACGCGATCCTGCTGACCAGCAGCATGCTCGTCTACTCGTCCGGCGGCAGCTTCATCAGCGGCCTCGACGGCGTCGAGTGGAACACGCTGTGGACCTACGAGCGCGACTACGGGGTGCGCCAGGCCGCGCTCTACACCAGCTACGGCACCTACCCCGAGGACTACTGCCTGCGGACCGTCAGCGAGACCGCGGTCGGCGACACGCCGCTCAACGTCGCGCTGACCGGCACCGGCGCGGGCGTCTTCGACTATCTCAAGGCGACCGCGACGATCCCGGTGGTGCAGTCGTACGTCTATCGCACCTCGATCGCGCCCGGCTGCAGCGCCACCTCGACGATGACCGCGGGCTCCGACGTGCTCGGAGTGCGCACCACGAGCACCGACGGCCGGGAGCGGCTCGCGCTGACCTTCAGCAACAACGTCAATCTGCTGCAGTCGGACCTCGTCGTCTACGGGCTGGTCCGGTGGGCGACCAAGGGCATGTTCCTCGGCGAGCAGCGGCACTGGTTGCACGTCGACGTGGACGACTGGTTCAACAGCGCGGACCACTACTTCGAGGACGGGCACATCGAGTCCGACCCCGGCTTCCAGGTGTCCGCGCACGATGCGGTGGCGCTGAAGAACAGGCAGGCGGCCCTGCGTACGGCCCAGCCGCTCGCCGCCGCGTTCAAGCTGAACCTGGCCTACAACGGCGGCGACATCCAGCCGAACTCGACCACCACGTGCAGCCCCAACGGCGGCGTCGCCCAGCTGACGTCGACGAGCCGGTGCCTGCGCAACGACTTCCGGTGGATCAACCACACGCTGACCCATCCGGAGCTGACCACCACCGACTACACCACCACCTTCAACGAGATCAGCAGCAACTTCACGGCCGCGTCGGCGATCGGGCTGACCGTGCCCGCGAACGTGCTCAAGACGCCCGAGTACTCGGGGCTCGGCGTCTGGAACGACAACCCGGACGACGACACGTCGCCGCCGGTCGACCACGGCCTCGGCGCGTCGAACGTCAACCTGCTGACCGCCGCGCAGAACCTCGGCATCAAGTACCTGCACGGCAACTTCTCGTTCCCGAGCCACGTGCCGGCCAACTTCAACACCAACATCGTGCACCCGCTCAACGCCGCGGTGTCCGTGGTGCCCGACTGGCCGACCAACATCGCCTACCACACGACCACGCCGGGCGAGGAGACCGCCTGGTACAACTCGGTCTACGGTCCCGGCGGCAGCATCCCGACCTTCCCGGCCAACCGCACGTACGCGCAGGTCGTCGACTTCGAGGCGGCCATCGCCCTGCAGCACGTCGCGTCGGGCAGCATCGCCGCGCACACGTTCCACATCGCCAACGTGCGTGACTACGCGAGCGGCAAGTCGCTTGTCATGGACTGGGTGGAGGCGGTCGTCGGCAAGTACGCGTCGTACTACTCGACGCCTCTGCTGAACGTGGACTGGCCGGCGCTGGGGGCGTACACGACGCTGCGCAACGCGCACTTCGCGCAGCGGGCCGCCGGCGTGGACCCGGTCTACGACCGCTCGGCGGGCACGGTCACGGTCACCTCGCCGCTGGCCGGCACGGTCCAGCTGAGCGGCGTGAACACCGCGGCGAGCACCACGTACGGCACCGACCGCACCGCCCCGGTGACGCTGACGGCGAACACGGCCGTCACGGTGACCGCCGCACCACGCCTCTGAGAAAGACCCGGAAAAAAGCCGCGACCGAGCAAGGACGCGACTGAGCAGGACCTAACCGCAGGAAAGGCAGCACGCCGGGGAGGCGGGGAACAGGTGCGGATCGCGCTGGTGTCGGAGGGGACCTACCCGTACGCGATGGGTGGGGTGAGCGTCTGGTGCGAGCAGCTCATCCGGGGCATCCCGGAGTACCGCTGGGAGGTCGTCGCCCTGACCGTCGACGGCAGCGAGCAACCTGTCTTCGTCCCCCCGGCGAACCTCGACCGGGTGCGCTCGATCCCGTTGTGGGGCGGCCGGCCACCGGGCCACCGCCCCGCGCGGACCGGCTACCGGCCGGGGGCCGCCTTCACCGAGTCGTACGAGGTGTTCCTGCGCGCCCTGGTCACGCCGATCGACAGCACCGACCCGGTGCAGGGCAACGTCAGCCGCAGCCTGTTCCTGCTCGCCCTGCGCGGCCTGTACGAGTACGCCGCCGACGGTGGCGACCTCAGCGCAGCGCTGGTCTCCAACGACGCGCTCACCATGACCCTGGACGCGTGGCGGCAGCTGCGCGTCGACGAGAACGGCCCGGCGCCGACCGTGGCCGACGCGATCCAGGCGGCGTGGCTCATCGAGCACATGCTGCGCCCGCTCAGCGCCCCGCCCGTCCGCGCCGACGTCGTGCACGCCTCGATGAACGGCCTGTCCACACTGGTCGGGATGGCCGCGAAGTGGGCGCACGACACCCCGCTGGTGCTGAGCGAGCACGGCATCTACCTGCGCGAGCGCTACATCGCCTATCTGGCCGAGGACGCCTCGCACGCCGTGCGGGTGCTGGCGCTGAGCTTCTTCCGGTCGCTGGCCGGCGCCGCCTATCTGATCAGCGACGTGCTGGCGCCGCACTCGGCGTACAACCGCCGCTGGCAGCTGCAGAACGGCGCCGACGCGGACCGGATGTGGACCATGTACAACGGCGTCGAGCCGGCCGAGTTCCCGGCCGCGACCTCGGAGCCCGCGGTGCCGACGATCTCGTTCATGGGCCGGATCGACCCGCTCAAGGACCTGCACACCCTCATCCGGGCCTTCGCGATCGTCCGCGAGCGGATGCCCGCGGCCCGGCTGCGGATCTTCGGGGGTACGCCGGCGGTGAACCGGATTTACCACGAGTCCTGCGAGCGGCTCGTCGCCGAGCTCGGGCTGACCGGCGCGGCGGTGCTCGAGGGCCGGGTCGCCAACGCGGTCGACGCCTACCACGCCGGCAGCGTCGTGGCGCTCACGAGCATCTCGGAGGGGTTCCCGTACACCGTGGTGGAGGCCATGGCCTGCGGGCGCCCGACGGTCTGCACCAACGTCGGCGGCGTGGCCGAGGCGGTCGGGGACACCGGCATCGTCGTGGCCCCGCGCGATCACGTCGCGGTCGCCGAGGCGTGCCTCAAGCTGCTGCGCGACGACGAGCTGCGGCTGCGGCTGGGCTTCGCCGCGCGCGCCCGGGTGCTCGAGCACTTCACGCTGAGCCAGTCGCTGCAGATGTACCGCAACGTCTACGAGGGGCTGGCGACCCCGCTGCCGCCGGCACCCGGGCCCGCGCCGATCACGAGCGTCGCCCCGGTGCTGCGGCCCGCCTTTCCGGTCCTGCGGCACTCCACCGTGTACGGGAGCCGGCGATGAGCGTCGACGAGCAGGAACCGGACGCGACCCAGATCATCCGTGCACGGGAGCCGGCGATCAGCGTCGACGGCCAGGAACCCGACGCGACGCGGATCATCTTTCCCGGCGATCGG
The DNA here is from genome assembly GCF_030757795.1 of Actinoplanes oryzae. Taxonomy (GTDB): domain Bacteria; phylum Actinomycetota; class Actinomycetes; order Mycobacteriales; family Micromonosporaceae; genus Actinoplanes. The sequence goes on along the minus strand of NZ_JAUQWH010000003.1, from coordinate 45,342 downwards.
ACCCAGATCATCGTCCCGGGCGAGCAGACCCAGATCATCGTCCCGGGTGAGCAGACCCAGGTCATCGATGCCGGCGGCCGGACCACGCGGATCCGGATCGACACCGGCGTCCCGGCGTCGACCGCGGTGCCCCGGCAGCGCCGGGGGCGCCGGAGCAGCCCGCCGGGGCCCGCGCGCCCGCCCGGCGCCCCCGAGAGCCCGGAGCTCCTGCGGCCGGGCGTCTCCGCGGACCCGCTCGACGAGTTGGTCGACCGGATGCGGCCCCGGCTGGCCAAGGCGGTCGACGAGCTGCAGGTGGCCGCGGCCCTCGAGGCGGAGGGGCTGACCGATCGCATCGCCCGGGTGGCGTACGGCTTCAGCGACGTCTTCGCCCTGGCCCTGCAGGTCTACCGGCGGCTCGGCCCGCCCGCCCAGGACGGCCCGGCGCCGGTGCTGCCCCGCCGGGACCGGCGGGAGAGCGTCCGGGTGCTGGCCCACGGCCCCCTGTACGCCCTGCCGGCCGCCGTCTTCCCGGCCGTCCTCGTGGTGCTGGACCCGCGGGCCGTCGTGCTCGCGGTCACCGTCGCGGGCGCCCTGGGCTGGGTGTACGCCGGGACGGCCGCGTTCGCCGCGTACAAGCTGCTCGGCTCGTGGCGGCCGCGGGCGGCGTCCCGGCTGCTGCTGTTCGCGGCCCTGGTCGCCCCGGCGCTCGGTGCCGTCGCCGGCGTGCTGATCATGCTGGGGACGGGCGGCGGCTGGGGACTCGTCCTGCTCGCCGCGGGTCAGCTCACCTATCAGCTCGCCGGGACGATCTTCATGTTCCACCGCCGGGAGGGGCTGCAGGCGGCGCTCATGGTGCCCGCGGTGGTGGGCGGGATCGCGTACCTGGTCGTCGGCGCGCAGGCCGGGCCGGTCGCGATCGGGACCGCCGTCGCCGGGGTGACCGCCGCCTTCGGCGTGTCGCTGTGGCTCACGCGCGGGCGTGGCGACGACGGCGAGCCCCCGGCGCTCCCGTTGCTGCGGCACCGGGCGGCGGGGCTGGGCGGCATCACCGCCTACGGCGCATGCTCGGCGGCGCTGCTGCTGCACGCGGAGGCGCCCTATCTGCCGACCCGGCTCGATCTGGCGGTCGCCGTGGCGCCGCTGATCCTCGCCATGGGCTTCGTCGAGTGGCGCGCCGAGGGCTTCCGGGCGCAGGCCGTCCTGCTGACCCACCGCTATCACGCGCCGTCGCTGTTCCAGCAGGCGCTGTGGCGCGCGATCCGCCGGGAGACCGTCGCCTGCCTGCTCGTCCCGGCCGGCCTCGGTCTGGGGCTCGCCGCCGTGCTCGGGATGCTCGGCCGGCTCACCCCCGAGGGGCTGTTCCTCATCGCCGCGCACGTCGCCCTGGCCGGGGCGTACTACGTGGCCTTCCTGCTCGCCGGCTTCGAGCGCTTCGGGCTGCTCTGCGGCGCGATGCTGGCCGCCCTCGCCCTGCACGTCGGCGTGGGCGCCGTCCTCGGTGCCGCACCGCTGCTCGGGATGACCGGGCGGCCGGTGACGGACACGACGCTCTACCTCGTCAGCGTGCTCGCGCTGCACGTTCTGTTCCTGATCGGCCTGTCCCGCCACGTGGGCCAGGTACGCCACTACCGGTAGTTCACTGGAGGGGGAGCCATGCACGCGGTGATACTCGCCGGCGGCAAGGGGGTGCGGCTGCGGCCGTACACCACGACGCTGCCCAAGCCGCTCATGCCCATCGGCGACAAGCACGCGATCCTCGAGATCGTCCTCGAGCAGCTCGCCACCAGCGGGTTCACCTCGGTGACCCTGGCCATCAACCATCTCGGCCCGCTCATCCGCGCGTTCGTCGGCGACGGCGCCCGCTGGGGGCTCGACGTCGGCTACGTCGAGGAGGACCGGCCACTGTCGACGGTGGGGCCGCTGTTCGGGCTCAAGGACCGGCTGCCCGAGCACTTCCTCGTCATGAACGGCGACATCCTGACCGACCTGGACTACGGCGACCTGCTGCACCAGCACGTCCTGGCGGGCAGCGGGCTCACCGTCGCCATCGCCGAGCGGGTGCACCGGGTCGACTTCGGGGTGCTCGACGTCGAGGCGTCGCGGATCGTCGGCTTCCGCGAGAAGCCGGACCTGCACTACCGCGTCAGCATGGGCGTGTACGGGATGTCGCGGCGCACCCTGGCGCCGTACCCGCCGGGGTTGTGCTTCGGGTTCGACCAGCTCGTGCTGGATCTGCTGGACCGCGGCTCGTACCCGGCGACGTATCCGTTCGCCGGGTTCTGGCTCGACATCGGGCGCCCGGAGGACTACGACGAGGCCAACCGCAGCTTCGACGAGATCCGGCCGCGGCTGCTGCGGGAGCGAGCGGGTGAGCCGGTGTGAAGACGGTGTTGTTCGGCGCGTCCGGGTTCATCGGGCGGCACGTGCGGGAGGCGCTCGCGCACGAGGGCGACGTGGTCTGCCCGGGCCGCTCGAGGCACGACCTGATCGCCGGGGACCACGACGCGCTGGTGGCGCTCTTCCGCTCGGAACGGCCCGATGCCGTGGTCAGCTGCGTGGGCGCGCTGGGCGGGTCGGACGAGGCGCTGCTGCGGGCCAACGCCCTGGTCGCGGCCAAGCTGGTGGCCGCGGCCGCGGAGGCGGTCCCGGCGGCGCGGCTGGTCCGGCTGGGCTCCGCCGGGGAGTACGGCATCGTGCCGCACGGTCACGCGGTGCGCGAGGACGAGCGGCTCGACCCCGTCGGGGCGTACGGGGTGAGCCACGTCGCCGGGACGAGGCTGTTCACGCTCGCGGGGGAGGCGGGGCGGGCGGACACGGTGTCGGTGCGCGTGTTCAACCCGATCGGCGCGGGGCAGCCGGCCGAGAACGTGCTCGGGCGCGCGGCCTACCGGATCCGCGAGGCCCTGGGAACGGGTGCCACCGACATCACCCTGGGTCCGCTCGGGGCGTACCGGGACTTCGTCGACGTGCGGGACGTGGCGTCGCTGATCCGCGCGGCCGTCACGGCATCCACGGTGACGCATCGGGTGTACAACGCGGGCAGCGGGCGGGCGGTGACCGTACGCGAGGCGGTGGGGTTGCTCGCCCGGGCCGCCGGCTGGTCCGGGACCGTGCACGAGGCCGGGACCGGGCCGCAACGCTCCGCCGCGGTCGACTGGATCCAGGCCGACATCTCCCGGGCGGGCGCCGACTTCGGCTGGAAGCCCGCGCACGACCTCGCCGCGTCCGTGTCCGCGATCTGGGCCGCGGGGTGATCCGCCGGGCCCTGCTCGCCGCCGTCGTGCTGCTGACGGCGTGCTCGTCCGCGCCCCCGGCACCGCCCGGCCCGCTGCGCTCGTGGGCCTACCAGCTGCAGGGCTACGCCGGCGGGCGGCTCGATGAGCTCGCGGCCGGCGACTGGCAGCTCGTCGTCGTCGACCTGGCCCGCGACGCGCACGACGACTGGTTCACCCGCGACGAGATCGAGGAGGTCCGCGCCACGGGCAAGCGGGTGCTCGCCTACTTCGAGATCGGCAGCATCGAGGACTTCCGCCCCGAGTATCCCGCCGTGCGCTCGGCGGCATCCGATCTGCTCGCCAACGAATGGCGGGACTGGCCGGGGGAGTACTTCGTCCGCTACTACGACGAGCGCTGGTGGGACCTGGTCGTGCGGCCGCGCGCCGACCGGGCCCTGGCCGCCGGGTTCGACGGCGTCTACCTGGACACCCCGCTGGCGTACGAGGAGATCGACCTGGCCTTCACGCCGGGGCGCGACCGGGACGCCCTGGCCGCGGACATGGCCGGGCTCGTCGCGCGGATCAGCGCGTACGCCAAGGAGCGCCGGCCGGGCTTCCTCATCGTGCCGCAGAACTCGCCCGAGCTGCGCCGCCAGAAGGGATACACCGCGGCGATCGACGGGATCGGCATGGAGGAGCTGTTCTACCGGGCCACCGACGACCGCTGCACCGAGGACTGGTGCGCGGAGAACCTCGCCGAGACCCGCGCGCTGCGTGACGCCGGGAAGTTCGTGCTCAGCGTCGACTACGCGACCCGGCCGGCGGACGTCCGCGCCGCCTGCTCGCACTACCGCACCGAACGGTTCGCCGGCACGGTCACCGTGCGCGCCCTGGACCGTCCCTCATCCAAGGAGCAGAGATGCCACTGACCATCGGAGTCGTCGGCCTCGGCTACGTCGGGCTGACCCTGACCGCGGCCCTCGCCGATCGCGGTTTCACCGTGCACGGGGCGGACGTGTCGCCCCGGGTGATCGAGACCCTGGGACAGGGCCGGTCGCACATCTTCGAGCCCGGCGTCGAGGAGATCTTCGCGGCGCACGTCGGCTCGCGGATCCACGTGGCCGCCGAGCTGCCGCGCGACACCGTCGACGTCGCCGTGATCAGCGTGTCCACGCCGGTGGACGAGGCGACGCGGCGGCCCAACCTCGCCAACCTCGCGGCGGCGGCCCGCAGCGTCGCGGCGACGTGCCGGCCGGGCACGCTCGTCGTCGTGCGCAGCACGGTGCCGATCGGGACCAGCCGTGCCGTCGTGCTGCCCGAGCTGCGCGCCGCGTGGGGCGACGACGTCAAGCTGGTCATGGCGCCCGAGCGGACGATCCAGGGGCAGGCGCTGCGCGAGCTGGTCGAGCTGCCGCAGGTGATCGGCGGACTCGACGACGCGAGCCTGCGGGCGGCCGTGGCGTTCTTCGGCGGGCTGGCGCAGACCGTGGTCGAGGTGTCCAGCCTCGAGGCGGCCGAGATGGTCAAGCTCGCGAACAACTGCCACACCGACCTGATCTACTCGTACGGGAACGAGATCGCCCTGATCGCCGAACAGCACCGGCTGGATCCGCTCGAGGTGCTGCGGGCGGCCAACGCCGGCTATCCGCGGCCCGATCTCGCCAAGCCGGGATACGTCGGCGGCGGGTGCCTGTCGAAGGATCCGTACATCATGCTCGACAGCGCCGCGGGGTACGAGCCGTTCCTCGTCGGGCGGGCGCGGGCGCTCAACGAGTTCCTGCCGGTGCACGTGGCCGAGACGGTCGTGGGACTGCTGGCTTCCTCGGGCCGGACGCGCGGGTTGCGGCTCGCGGTGCTCGGGTGGGCGTACAAGGGCTGGCCGCCCACCGACGACATGCGGGGCACGCCGATCGCGGACATGATGCCGGTCTTCTCGGCCGCGGGCATCGCGGTCACCGGGCACGACCCGATGGTCAGCGACGCCGTCATCCGCCAGTACGGCGGCGAACCCGTCAGCCTCGACAAGGCGTTCGCGGACAGCGACGCCGTGCTGGTCATCAACGACCATCCGGACTACCGGGCGCTGTCGGTGACCGCGCTGCTGGGCACGCACCGGCCGGCGCTGATCTTCGACTCGTGGCGGATCCTCGACGAGTCCGCGATCACGGCGCTCGGGATCCGCTACGCGGGCCTGGGATACCTTCCGGCGGTGGCCGCATGAGATCGCTGCTGCTCGGCGGCGCCGGCTTCATCGGGCTGCACCTCGCGCGCCGCCTCCTGGCCGACGGTCACGAGGTCACGATCGTCGACGACTTCTCGCGGGGACGCCACGACTTCCGGCTGGACGTGGAGCTGATCTCCGCGGACCTGACGGACCCCGCCTCGTACGCCGCCCTGCCCCACGGCTGGGACCAGGTGTATCTGCTCGCCGCGGTCGTGGGTGTGCGCAACGTCGAACGGGATCCCGCCCGGGTGGTCCGGGTCAACACGCTGTCCGCCCTGCACCTGCTCGACTGGGTCGCCCCGGGGGAACGGGTCTTCTTCGCGTCCACGAGCGAGGTCTACGCGGGCGGCGTCGACGCGGGCGTGGTCGCGGTGCCGACCGGCGAGGACGCCGCCACGATGATCTCGGACGTGACGGCGCCGCGGTTCGCGTACGCGGTCAGCAAGCTCCTCGGCGAAGCCGCCTTCCTGCACACCGCGCGGGCGCGGGGCTTCGAGGCCGTGGTGGGCCGCTTCCACAACGTGTACGGGCCGCGGATGGGCGCCGACCACGTGATCCCCGAGATGTCCCTGCGCGCCCTGGCCGGGGAGAATCCGTTCCGCGTGCCGGGTGCGGACCAGTACCGCGCCTTCTGCCACGTCGACGACGCGGTCGAGGCGATCGTGCGGCTGATGGGCGTCCCCGAGGCGGCCGGGCAGATCGTCCACATCGGCAACGACCGGGAGGAGACGCTGATCGCCGACCTGGCCGCTCTCGTGTTGCGCGCGGCCTCCGCGAAGGCGGACCTGGATCCGCAGCCCGCGCCGCCGGGATCCGTGCACCGCCGCTGCCCCGATCTGACCAGACTGCGCGCCCTCACCGGCTACGAGCCCAAGGTCCCGCTGGAGGACGGGGTGCGCGCCACCTTCGACTGGTACGCCGAGCACGGGAGGCCGGCATGAACCTCGACGAACGACCGCCGATCTGCTTCTACTACGGCAACGGGCACCTGGTCGACCTGGCCGAGTATCCGCGCGTGGTGCTGCAGCCCGACTTCTACTCCGCCGCCGAGCTGGCCTATCTCAAGGGCCGCGGCGTGCAGACCCTCGCCTACCTGACCCTCTCGGAGGACCAGGGCCCGCCCGCGGTCTGGCAGCGGCCCGAGCGTAACCCCGACTGGGGCGGCGCCTTCGTCCGGGTCGGCCACCCCGACTGGGTCGCCCACGTGGTCCGCCAGGCCAAGGACGCCCTGGCCAACGGCTTCGACGGCCTCTTCCTCGACACCCTCAACGTCGAGCTCACCTACCCCGAGGACGTCCCGCACCTGCTCACCCTGGTCGCCGCCCTGCGCACCGAGGCCGAACCGGAGTACATGCTGGCCAACCGCGGCTTCGGCATGCTCCCGCGGCTGGCCGAGCTGGTCGACGGCGTGGTCTTCGAGTCCTTCTCGGCCCGCTGGACCGACGACGGCTACGCCCCGTGGCCGCCGGAGGTGCTGGAGTTCCACGCCCAGATCGCCGAGCAACTGCTGGGGTTGCAACTGGATCTGTTCGCGTTGGACTATGCGGACGATCCCGGGCTGACCGACTTCGCGATCCGGCGCGCCCGGCAGTTCGGCATGCAGTGCGTGGTGAGCGACCGGGCCCTGTCCCGCGTCTGAGAGGGGGCGCCTCCATGACAGGAGTCGAGACGGCGACGCTCGTCAAGCTTCTTGCCGTGGGGGCCCGGCCGGCTGCCGAGCGGTTGAAGCGGCGGGAGTCGGTCGTCGCGGTGCTGCGGCGGCTGCATCTCGCGCCGGAGAGTCCGCCGGCCGACTTCGAGGGCGTCTACACGTACGCCATCGTGGAGTTCTGTTACGGGAAGCCGGAGCCGGTCGTGCGGCTGTTCCGGTACGAGTATGTGCGCGCCGCGTTCCGGAAGGCGTTCGAGAGCGGCGACGAGGCGTATCTGCGGCGCGAGATCGACGAGATTCTGCAGTGGAACGAGGAGACCGGCGAACTGGGCCGCATCGACTACAACCTTGCGCTCGAGCTGGCCGGTTTCCGGGTGGTGTTCGACGAGCTGGTCGATCGGACGCGCAGTGCCGCGCAGACGCGCCTGGAACGCCGGGTCGGGGACATCCAGCAGGCGATGACGGACATGGCGCAGCTGCTCGGGCGGATGACGACCCCGGAGGAAATCGTCCGGTACGCGACCCGCGACGCCCCGCCCGCCGTCCAGCTCGCGGGTCAGCTGCGCGAATGGTTCGCCGCCGTCGAGTACCGCATTACGGCGGAGGTCTCCGCCGGGCCGGACGAATTCGTCTGGCTGGTGCGGGTGCCGGCGCGCCGCGGTTACGACACGGTGGTCGTGCGCGGCGTCGGTGGCGAGTTGAGCGCACCGGACATCGCGCGCATGCACGAACTGCGCGTGGCGCACAGTGCCACCGAGGCGTGGGCCGTGGCGCCGCAGCGGATCAGCCCGGCCGCGCGGGCGGCGGCGACGGACGCGGTCTTCTGCTACACGTTCGACGAGCTGATCGACGAGCGGGCGGACTTCTCGCCGTACCTGGAATGGCTGGAGGCCGAGGTGCGCGCGCGGCGCCTGGAGGAGCGCTACGTGCCGCTCAGCTGCGCGAAGGAGGAGGTCGACGACCGGACCCGGCAGGTGGCCGCGACCAGCATCTACCCGTGGACCGAGGGCGGGCTCGACGGCTGTGCCGGGCGGTGGCTGGACGACGACAGCAAGGAGCACCTGTCGGTGCTCGGCGAGTTCGGGACCGGGAAGAGCTGGTTCTGCCTGCACTTCGCGTGGACGCTGGCGCAGCAGTGGCGGGCCGCGCGGGACGCCGGCCGTAAGCGCCCCCGGCTGCCGCTGGTCGTACCGCTGCGCGACTACGCCAAGGCGGTGTCGGTGGAGTCGCTGTTCTCCGAGTTCTTCTTCCGCAAGCACGAGATCCTGCCGGACGGCTACCGCGTCTTCGAGACGCTCAACCGGCTCGGCCGGCTGCTGCTGATCTTCGACGGCTTCGACGAGATGGCCGCCCGGGTCGACCGGCAGGCGATGATCAACAACTTCTGGGAGCTCGCGCGGGCGGTCGTACCCGGATCGAAGGTGCTGCTCACCTGTCGCACCGAGCACTTCCCCGAGGCGCGGGAGGGCCGCTCTGTGCTCGGCGCGCGGCTGGCGGCGTCGACGGCCGCGCTGACGGGGGAGCCGCCGCAGTTCGAGGTGGTGGAGCTGCGTCCCTTCGACGACGAGCAGATCGGGCGCCTGCTCTCCCGGCTGACGGATGCGCGGACCCGGGACGTGGTGGTCGCGCATCCCGGGCTCATGGACCTGATGCGCCGGCCGGTCATGTCCGAGCTGACCCTGGCGGCGCTGCCCACGATCGCGCGGGGCGCCCGGGTGGATCTCGCGCGGGTCTATCTGTATGCGGTCCGGCAGAAGCTGGATGCCGACATCCGGGCGGAGCGCACCTTCACGTCGCGGGCGGACAAGGTCTTCTTCCTGTGCGAGCTGTCCTGGCACATGCTCGCCGAGTCGGTCATGACGATCAACTACCGGGAGATCCCCGACCGGATCCGGGCCTCGTTCGGGCCGGTCGTGCGGGAACAGCGCGACCTGGACCACTGGCACTACGACATGATGGGCCAGACGCTGCTGGTGCGTGACGCGGACGGCAACTACTCCCCGGCGCACCGGTCGCTGCTGGAGTTCTTCGCCGCGTACAAATTGGTCGCGTCGCTCGGCGTCCTGGATCCCGACTTCCTGCCGCTGATGGACGGGGACGTCGCCCGGCTCGCGCAGCCGGAGGCGCCGGCGATGTTCCGCTTCTCCCGGGCGCTCGCGGATCTGGCCGCGCCGATGGTGGCCGGGGGCACGCTGCCCCGGCTGATCAGCCTGCTGGCCGCGAACCGGGACGACGTGGCCGGCGCGAACCTGGTCGAGCTGATCGGTGCGGTCGACCCGGCGGCGCTCGCGGGGGCGTGCCTGGACGGGGCCGCCCTCGTCGCCGCCGACGTCGGCGCGCGGGGCATGAGCCTGGCCGGCAGCTCGCTGCGCCACGCGTCGCTCGCCGGTGCCCGCCTCGACGACGTGGCGCTGACCGGCGCCGATCTTACCGGCGCGGACCTGACCGGAGCGGAGGGGGTGGGCCACGCCGGGGACGCGGTGGCGTACTTCTGCGAGGAGACCGGGGCCGAGCGTTACCTCCTGACCCGGCGCGACGAGATCTTCCGCCGGGGGCCGGACGGGCCCGTGCGGGTCTACTCCACCACGGACCGGGTCCTGCGCGTCCGGGCGTTCCGGGACGGACGGTTGCTGATCATGCCCGACGGAGACCTCCGCGGCTGCGTCGTGCTGGACCCGCGGACGGGCGAGTGCACGGAGGAGCACACCGGTGTCCGCTGGGCCGAGGCGGTGGACATCGGCGGCCGGGACTTCCTGGTGCTGGAGCGCGCGGGCCGCGAGGAGGTCACCCTGGACTTCCTGGACCATCCCGGCGGACGCCCGGCCGGCACCTGCACCCTGCCGTATCCGGAGATCTCGCACGGGCCCGACGGCCGGGGCCGGATGATCGCCTACGCCTACCGGCCGGCCAGGGCCGAAGCGCCGTGGCGGGGCGCTCTGTTCGAGTTCCGGCTGTCGGCCACCGGCACGCCCGAACCGGTCCAGCGGCACGACGTGCTGCTCGACGAGACGACGGAGCTGTACGGTCCGCACCGGCCCGGGACGCTGACCCTGATGCGGATCGGCATGGACGGTGCCACCGCGCTGGACCTCGCCGACCTCGACGACGGCTCTGTCCGGACCGTGCACATCCCCCTCGACTTCTGGACCTCGCGGTGGCGGTGGGGCCGGCGGCTGCGGCCGTTCGTGGTGAACGAGCGTGGCTCGCACGCCGCCGTGCTGGACGGTGCGGGCACGCGGATCAGCGTGGTGGCCCTCGGCGATCCCGGGCGACCGGTCTGGACGGTCGGCGGCGTGCCGGACTTCACCGACTACACGATTCCGCCGGGGACGGACCAGTTGGTGGTCGCGGACGCGTACGGGCGGATCCTGACCTACCACCTGATCACGGGAGACCTCCTGGACGAGGTGCCGTGGGCGTCGGTCGTGCGCGGCGCCCGCTTCGGCGGCGTGGCCGGCGTCGAGGCCGGCGTGCTGGCGGTGCTGGGGCGCTGCGGAGCCTCGGCTTAAAAGCGCAGCGGTCGTTTCCTTAAGTGTCGCTTAAGCCCGATCCGGGGCTGATCCGCTGTGGAAGCGCTCCCGTATTGATCGCCGAGGTCCTACGACAGGAAGGCTCTGGCGAACATGCGTTTCTCCCGTAGTTCCCGCCGCTGGCAGATCGCCGGTGTCGGGGCCGTTGCCGTGGCACTGGTGGGCGTCGGCCTGGGCGTCGCCTCGGCCGACGAGACCGCGCCCACCGTGAACTGTCCCGCCGTGGCCGACAAGCTGGGCACCATCCCCGCCCAGTCGCAGGCGGAGATCGAGCGTAACCTGGCGCTGCTCAACACGCAGATCGACGAGGCGAACAAGCGGCTCGCCGCGAGCAACGGCAAGGCCGGGTTCAGCGCGCAGAACTCGGTCATCGGGCCGCTGAAGGACAAGCGCAGCTCGACCATCGACCGGATGCTGATCTCGATCGGGCGGCACGCGACGGCGCCCAAGCTGGACACTCAGGCGCTCGCGACCTGCACCCTCAACGAGGACGGCGCCGCGCCCACCCCCGAGCAGACCGTGGTCGCGCCGGCCGACCCCGCCGAGCCCGCCGAGGAGAACGAGGCCGGCGGTTCCGCCCAGGCGATCAGCTGCCCGGCCGTCGCCGGTGAGCTGGGCGCCGTGCCCGCCTCCGCGCAGGCCGAGATCGAGCGCAACCTGGCCCTGCTCAACACGCAGATCGACGAGGCGAACAAGCGGCTCGCCACGAGCGCGGGCGAGGGCGGCGCGAACTTCGTGCAGAACGCCATCCTCGGGCCGCTGAAGGACAAGCGGGTCGCGACCATCAACCGGATGCTGACGGCGATCGGGCGTACGGCGACCAAGCCCGTCCTGGACGTCGACACGCTGGCCACCTGCTCGCTGGGCGAGGGCGGCGGCGCGGCTGCCGAGCCCGAGCCCACCGCCGTGGAGACCGCCGACCCCGCCGACGGCGACGCCGCGGGCGGCGACGTGGCCACGGTCAACTGCCCGGCCGTGAGCGGCCTGCCGTCGATCCCGGCCGAGGCCGCGGACGAGGTCAGCCGCAACCTGGCGCTGCTGGACACCCAGATCGCCGAGGCCAACGCGCGCATCGTCAGCACCCAGGGCCAGGGCGGCCCGAACTTCATCCAGAACGCCATCCTCGGCCCGCTGGAGGACAAGCGCGTCGCGACGCTCAACCGGATCGAGACCGCGATCGGCCGGCACGCCGCCAAGCCGGAGGGCCTGGAGAAGTTCGCCCCCTGCAGCCTGAACGAGTAAGCATCGCCTGTGCCGGGCCCGCTGGAGCGGGGTGGGGATCATGCCACCTCGCACCGGCGGGCCGGCGTCGTTTCCGCTGTCCTCAGGGGACTGCGAGCCCGGCGCCGCCCGCTCGCTCCGCGAGGACGACGAACTCGCGTCCGGGGCGGTCCGGGGCCTCGCGCACGTCGAGGACGCGATAACCGGCGGTGGTCAGGGTCGCGGTCACCTCGTCGCGGTCCCGGAAGCGCAGGGTCGAATCCGATGTGATCTCGGTGCCGTCGGCGAGGAAGCGGAAGGTGTGCCGGAAGGAGACCAGCGGGAGGCGTACGTCGACGACCTCCAGCCGGCGCTCCACCGGTCCGCTGCCCGGCACGTCGCGCACGACCGGGCCGGAGTCGGCGGCCCACTCCTCCCACGCCCGGTAGCCGGGGCGCCGGGTCTCGAAGACCAGCATGCCGTGCGGGCGCAGCGCACCGCGGATGCCCCGGAGCGTCGCGGCCCAGTCCTCGTCGGCGAGGAACACCTGGGCGACATTGCCCGTCATCACCGCCAGGTCCGCGTCGAGCGCCGGCAGGGCCGTGGCGTCGCCGTGGATCCAGCGGACCTTCGCGGCCCCCTCCTTCCGCCGCGCCACCTCCAGTGACGCCTCGGCCGGGTCCACCCCGACGACCGCGTGGCCGTGCGCGGCGAGCAGCACCGCCAACGACCCCGTGCCGCACCCCACGTCGAGCACGAGCCGGGCGCCCCGCTCGTCGGCGATCGCGTGATAGGCGGCGAGGTCGTCACGCTCGCCGTCGAACGCGTCGTAGAGCGGCGCGAGCCGGCGATCGGCGAACATGGCATCCGGCACGACGCGACGGTAGCCGACGGCGGCGACGCTGTCGTGTCAGGTCAGCGAGCCGGTCATCGCCCGGGCGATCAGCGCGGTGTGCTGGTATTCGCGCCAGCAGGCGATCTTGCCGTCGCGCACGGTGAGGACGGCGATGAAGGGGGCGCTCGCGGTGGCGCCGGAGTCGTTCATGGCGGCGGTCAGTTCGTACTCGACGATGATCGTGTCCGGGTCGGCGGTCTCGTGCAGGGCGCGCGTGCGGTGGCCGACGAAGTGGAACGGCACCGAGGCGTGGCCCGCGGTGACGTAGGCGAGGACGGCGTCGCGGCCGGCGATCGGCTCGGCCCGGCCGAAGGGGGACTCGAGGACGACGTCGTCGGCGAGCAGGCCGGGGTCGAAGGTGGGCTCGCCGGCGAGCCAGTGGTCGTGCATGCGCTGGTAGATCTCGCGTGGGGTCACGGCGGCCTCCCGATAAGCTGAGTCACGACTCACTTTAGCGGAGGGTAATCCATGCGGGCCGATGCCGAACGCAACCGCGCCAAGATTCTCGACGCCGCCGAGGAGGTGTTCGCCGCCGACGGGGCCGCCGCCCGGACCGAGGACGTCGCACGGCGGGCGGGCGTGGCCGTGGGAACGGTGTTCCGGCACTTCGCCACGAAGGAGGACCTGATCCGGGCCATCATGAAGCGGCTGCTGGACGGGCTGCTGGACCGGGCCGGGGTGCTGACCGGGGCGGACGGGCTGGAGATCTTCTTCGCCGAGCTGGTGGCGGCCGCGGCGGCCCGGCGTACGGTCGTCGCGCTCGCCGGGGTTGATCTCGCCGCCGCGATGGCGGGGCTCGCGGAGGCCGTCGCCCGGCTGCTCCGCCAGGCCCAGCAGGCCGGGGCGGTGCGCGCCGACGTCGGGCCCGCCGAGGTGATGGCGCTGCTCACGAGCCTGTGCCAGGGCGCGCTGCACGGCGGCTGGGACGACACCCTGCAGCGGCGCACCCTCACGATCGTCCGGGTGGGGCTGAGCCAGGACCCTCGGGGGGAAGTCGCTCGTTGAGCGTGTCGAGTCCGTACCGAATGTCCCAGAAAGAGGTGGCGACGATGGAACCGCTGACGATCGAGGTGCGCGTCCACGGCGCCGGGATCGACGCCGAGCAGCTGACCGCGCGCACCCGCAACCTGCAGCAGCTGATCCTCGCCATGGACGTCGATGATGCCGGGGACCCCGCCCCCGCGCGCGCCCTGCGCCCCGAGGACGGTGACGCCCTCGCGGTCACCGTGCCGTCGTCCGTGCTGAACCCGCTGGTCAGCGTGGTGGCCTCCTGGCTGAGCCGGCAACCCGAGGCCGTGGACGTGGAGCTGGACGGGCGCCGCCTGGCCGGCAGCGTGACCCGGGCCCAGCGCGACGAGATGGTCGCCGCGCTGGGCAGCCAGGACCGGGCCGCGTAGCAGCGGGAGGGTCAGGCCGTCTGGAGCGGGACGATGTCGGGGGCGCCCAGGCGGGCGGCGTCCGCGGTTTCGTCGTCGGGCTGCTCCTGGGAGGCGCGTTCGGCCTCGACGCGGAGGCGGTAGTGCTCCGCCTCGCGGTCGCGTTGCTCCTTCGTCCAGCCGAGGACGTCGCCCATCAGGTCGGCGGCCGGGGCGGCCGCGGCGGCGCCGCGGTCGAAGGTCTCGATGGAGATGCGGGTGCGGCGGGTGAGGACGTCCTCCAGGTGGCGGGCGCCCTCGGCGGCGGCCGCGTACGCGATTTCCGCCCGCAGGTAGTCGGTGGCCCCCGCCAGTGGCTCGCCCAGCGCCGGGTCCGCGCGGACGAGCTCGAGCACCTCGCTGACCAGGGAACCGTAGCGGCCGAGCAGGTGTTCGATGCGTGCCACGTGCAGGCCGGAGTCGGCGGCCAGCACCCGGCGGCGGTTCCACAGGGCGGTGTAGCCCTCCGCGCCGAGCAGCGGGACCCGTTCCGTGCAGGAGCGGGGGACCGAGCGGCCGAGCCCGTGGACCGCGGCGTCGACGGCGTCGCGGGCCATGACCCGGTACGTCGTGTACTTGCCGCCGGCGACGACCACCAGGCCGGGGACCGGGCTGGCGACGGTGTGCTCGCGGGACAGCTGGGAGGTGGACTCCGACTCGCCCGAGAGCAGGGGGCGCAGCCCGGCGTAGACGCCCTGCACGTCGGAGCGGGACAGCGGCGTGGCCAGATGCTCGTTGACCTGGCCGAGCAGATAGTCGATGTCCGTGCTCGACGCCGCGGGGTGCGCCTTGTCGAGCTCCCAGTCGGTGTCGGTGGTGCCGACGATCCAGTGCCGGCCCCAGGGGATGACGAAGAGCACGCTGGTGGGCGTACGCATGATCAGGCCCGTGCTGGACTGGATGCGGTCGCGCGGCACGACCAGGTGGATCCCCTTGCTCGCGCGCACGTGGAACTGGCCGCGCTCGCCGACCAGCGCCTGCGTGTCGTCGGTCCAGACGCCGGTGGCGTTGACGACCTGCTGGGCGCGGATCTCGTACGTCCGGTCGTGCTCGAGGTCGTGCACCCGCGCGCCGGTGACGCGTTCCCCCTCGCGCAGGAAGCCGACGACGCGGGCGCGGGAGGCGACGTGGGCACCGTACGCGGCCGCCGTGCGCGCCAGGAACATCGTGTGGCGCGCGTCGTCGACCTGCGCGTCGTAGTACTGCAACGCCCCGACCAGCGCGTCCTTCTTGAGCGCCGGGGCGACCCGCAACGCGCCGCGGCGAGTGAGGTTGCGGTGCCGGGGGAGGCCGCTCTGCGTGCTGGCCATGAGGTCGTAGAGCTGTACACCGGTGCCGGCGTACAGGCGCTCCCAGACGCGGTGCTTGAGCGGATAGAGGAAGGGCACCGGGCGGACGAGATGCGGGGCGAGCCGCTGCAGCAGCAGCCCGCGTTCCCGCAGGGCCTCGTGCACCAGGCCGAAGTCCAGCATCTCCAGGTAGCGCAGGCCGCCGTGGATGAGCTTGCTGGACCGGCTGGAGGTGCCCGACGCGAAGTCGCGCGCCTCCACCAGGCCGACGGACAGGCCGCGGGTGACGGCGTCGAGGGCGCATCCCGCGCCCACCACGCCACCACCCACGACGAGCACGTCGACCTCTTTGTCGGCGAGGGCCGTCAAGGCGGCCTCGCGCGCCGAGGGCGAGAGCGAGTTGTCAGTCAACGTCGACCCAATCGAGAGTGCGCTGGACTGCCTTCTTCCAGCGTCCGTAGCCGTCTTCCCGCTGTTCCGCCGACCATGCGGGCTGCCAGCGCTGGGATTCGTTCCAGTTCTCGCGCAGTTCGTCGGTGGACTTCCAGAAGCCGACGGCGAGCCCGGCCGCGTACGCGGCGCCGAGCGCGGTCGTCTCGGCCACCACCGGGCGGCTCACCGGCACGCCGAGGACGTCCGCCTGGATCTGCATGCACAGGTTGTTGACGGTGATGCCGCCGTCGACCTTGAGCACGTCGAGCGTCACGCCCGAGTCCTGCGCCATGGCGTCGACCACGTCGCGCGTCTGGTAGCAGATCGACTCGAGGGTGGCCCGGGCGATGTGCGCGTCGGTGTTGTAGCGGGACAGGCCCACGATGGCGCCGCGGGCGTCCGAGCGCCAGTACGGCGCGAAGAGCCCGGAGAACGCCGGGACGAAGTAGACGCCGCCGTTGTCCTGGACCTGCCGCGCGAGGGTCTCGCTCTCGTCGGCGGACTTGATGATGTGCAGCTGGTCGCGCAGCCACTGGACGGCCGAGCCGGTCACGGCGATCGAGCCTTCCAGGGCGTAGACCGGCGCGGCGTCCCCGAACTTGTAGCAGACCGTCGTGAGCAGGCCGTTCTCCGAGCGTACGAGCTCGGTGCCGGTGTTGAGCAGCATGAAGTTGCCGGTGCCGTACGTGTTCTTGGCCTCGCCGACGTTGAAGCAGACCTGGCCCACCGTGGCCGCCTGCTGGTCCCCGAGATCACCCGTCAGGGGCACCTCGCCGCCCAGCGGGCCCGGCCAGCGCGCGACGCCGTACGTGTTGGGGTCGGACGAGGGCCGGATCTCCGGGAGCATCTGCCGTGGGATGCCGAAGAAGCCGAGCAGCTCGTCGTCCCAGTCGAGCGTCTCCAGGTTCATCAGCATCGTGCGGCTGGCGTTGGTGACGTCGGTGATGTGGTTGCCGCCGTCGACGCCGCCGGTCATGTGCCACAGCAGCCAGCTGTCGGTGTTGCCGAAGATCGCGTCGCCGCGCTCGGCCGCTTCGCGGACCCCGTCGACGTTCTCGAGGATCCACTGGATCTTGCCGCCGGAGAAGTACGTCGCCGGGGGCAGGCCGGCCTTGCGGCGGATCACGTCCCCGCGCCCGTCACGGTCGAGGGCGGAGGCGATCCGGTCGGTACGGGTGTCCTGCCACACGATCGCGTTGTAGTAGGGGCGGCCGGTGCGCCGGTCCCACACCACGGTCGTCTCGCGCTGGTTCGTGATGCCGAGGGCGGCCAGGTCGGTCGCCTGCAAGTTGGCCTTCTGCATGGCCGTGCGGATGACCGAGGTGGTCCGCTCGGCGATCTCGATCGGGTTGTGCTCGACCCACCCGGCCTGCGGCAGGATCTGCTCGTGCTCCAGCTGGTGACGCGCGACCTCGTTGCCGCCGTGATCGAAGATCATGAAGCGGGTGCTGGTCGTGCCCTGATCGACTGCGCCGACGAAGTCAGCCACGGCGTGCCTCCACGGTCTCGGGTGTGTCCTGGGTGGGGATGCGGCCCGGCTCCGGCGGCTCCGCGGACGGCAGGAACCGTCCGATCAGCGCCTGGTAGAGCCCGGCGCCGAGGAGGCCGCCGACGATCGGGCCGACGATCGGTATCCAGAAGTACAGGTACCCCGTCTGGTCGCGGAAGGCGCCCCCGTAGCCGGTGAAGAAGCTGGCCAGGCGGGGCCCGAGGTCGCGGGCGGGGTTGATGGCGTAGCCGGCGTTCGTGCCCCACGCCATGCCGATGCCGACGATCAGCAGGCCGATGACGAAGGGGGCGAGGTTGGCGGCCGGGGGAGTGCCCGCGGCGTCGGTGATGGCCAGGATGAGGAAGAGCAGGATGGCCGTGCCGATCACCTGGTCGCGCAGGGCACCCCACTCGCTGACCGGCAGCGTGCCGTTGCCGGGCAGGGTGGAGAAGACGCCCTGGGTCTTGACGGTCAGGCCGGGGTCGGCCGCGTGCAGCACCTCGGTGTAGTTCCACCGCACGATCAGCGCGGCGACGAACGCGCCGAGGAACTGGGCCAGGGAGTAGGGGAGCACCTTGCGCCACGAGAAGCCCTTGAAGGCCGCGAGCGCGATGGTGACCGCGGGGTTGAGGTGGGCGCCGCTGATGCGCCCGGCGACGTAGACGCCCAGCATCACGCCGAGGCCCCAGGCCCAGGCGATGCTGTCGTGGTCGCCGATGCCGCCGCCGGCGACCTGGGCGACGACGCCGACGCCGAACAGGATGAGGATCATGGTTCCGGCGAACTCCGCGGCCAGCTCACCCGCGAGTCCCGGGACTTTCCGTATTGCTGCCATGACGTGAAGCTATTTTCGCTCGCGGGGGTCGGCAATGAACGGCGTTCGACATTGCCGAACATCCACACCTGTCGTCCGGAAACTTTCTCGCATAGGGTTCGTAACGTGCCCGGAACGGTGCAGTCGATCGAGCGAGCCGCCGCGATCCTGCGGATGCTGGCCGGCGGACCCGGTCATCTGGCCCTCGCCGACATCGCCCGCTCGCTCGACCTCGCGAAGGGCACCGTGCACGGCATCCTGCGCACGCTGCAGCACGTCGGGTTCGTCGAGCAGGACCGCTCGTCGGGCCACTACCAGCTCGGGGCGGCCCTGCTGCACCTGGGCACGAGCTATCTGGACATCAACGAGCTGCGGTCCCGCTCGATCAACTGGGCGGACCCCCTGGCCGCGCGCTCCGGCGAGGCCGTCCGCATCGGCACGGTCCTCGAAGGGAGGGTCCTCGTCGTGCACCACGTCTTCCGCCCCGACGACACGTTCCAGACCCTCGACATCGGAACGCTGCTGCCGCTGCACGCCACGGCGCTGGGGAAAGTGCTGCTCGCCTATCGGGCGGCGCCGCTCCCGTCCGCGGTGGAGGGCTTCACCCGGCGGACGGTCGCGCTGCGGGAGCTGCCCGCGCACCTCGATCGCGTACGGGAGAACGGCTGGGCCGCCGACATCGAGGAGCTGACGCTCGGGGAGGCCGCCATCGCCGCGCCGATCCGCGGCTACGGCGGGCTCGTGGTGGGCGCGATCGGCATCTCCGGGCGGGTCGAGCGGCTGTGCGACAGCCACTACGAGCCGCGGGCCCGGCTCGTCGGCTATGTCCGCAACGCCGCCCGGGCGATCTCCCGTGACCTCGGCTGGGGGGTGTCGTGACGGAACGCTACGTGGTCGCCATCGACCAGGGCACGACCTCGACCCGCTGCATCGTCTTCGACCGGCGCGGCCAGCTCGTCTCGCTCGCCCAGCAGGAGCACAAGCAGTACTTCCCCAGGCCCGGCTGGGTCGAGCACGACGCCGCCGAGATCTGGCGCAACGTGGAACGGCTCGCGCCCCTGGCCCTGCGCCGGGCCGGCATCACCGTGGACCAGGTCGCCGCCGTCGGCATCGCCAACCAGCGCGAGACGACCGTGCTGTGGGACCGGCGCACCGGCGTCCCCGTCGGGCGCGCGCTGGTGTGGCAGGACACGCGGACGGACGCCCTGGTCTCGGAGCTTCGCGACAAACCGGGCGCCGCGGCCGTCCAGGAGGCCGCCGCTCTGCCCCTGGCGACCTACTTCTCCGGGCCGCGCATCCGGTGGATCCTCGACCACACGCCGGGGCTGCGCGACCGGGCCGCGCGGGGCGACATCCTGTTCGGGACGATGGAGACCTGGCTCATCTGGAACCTGACCGGGGGCCTGCACGTCACGGACGTCACCAACGCCTCGCGCACCAACCTGCTCGACATCCACACCCTCGACTGGTCCCCGTCGGCGCTGGCGTTCTTCGACATCCCGCGCGCGATGCTGCCGGCGGTCCGGCCCTCGATCGCGGAGTTCGGCACCGCCACGGCGGCCTTCCCGGGGGTACGCATCTCCGCCGCCCTGGGCGACCAGCAGGCGGCCCTGTTCGGGCAGACGTGCTTCACGCCCGGCGAGGCCAAGTGCACGTACGGGACCGGGTCGTTCCTGCTGCTCAACACCGGCACCGACCTCGTACGCTCGGAGCACGGCCTGCTCACCACGGTCGCCTACCAGATCGGCGGCGCCCCGGCCGTCTACGCCCTCGAAGGCTCGATCGCCATCACCGGGTCGCTGGTCCAGTGGTTCCGCGACCAGCTGGAGCTCATCGCCAGCGCCCCGGAGATCGAGACCCTCGCCCGCACGGTCCAGGACAACGGCGGCTGCTACATCGTCCCCGCCTTCTCCGGGCTCTACGCCCCGCACTGGCGCTCCGAGGCCCGCGGCGTGATCGTGGGCCTGACCTCCTACATCACCAAGGGCCACCTGGCCCGCGCGGTGCTGGAGGCGACCGCCTGGCAGACCCGCGAGGTGGTCGACGCGATGAACGCCGACTCCGGCCTGACCCTCAAGACGCTGAAGGTCGACGGCGGCATGACCGCCGACAACCTGCTGATGCAGGGCATCGCGGACGTGCTGGACGTGCCGGTGGTCCGCCCGCTCGCCGCCGAGACGGTGTCGCTGGGCGCGGCCTACGCGGCGGGGCTGGCCGTCGGCTACTGGCCGGACCTCGAGGACCTGCGCCACAACTGGCACCGCGCCGGCCAGTGGCTCCCGGCCATGGACCCCGCGGTACGCGCCAAGGAGTACACCAACTGGAAACGCGCCGTCGAACGCACCCTCGACTGGATCCAGCCCGCGTGATCGACCTTCGGGAAGGTCTTGGGTAGGCTTCGGCGTCGATGAGTATGCCGTTGTCCTCTGGCGATCCCACCCGGCTCGGCGACTACGAGCTGATCGGCCGGCTCGGCCAGGGCGGGATGGGCTCGGTCTATCTCGGGCGCGGGCCGGACGGCACCCGGGTGGCCGTCAAGGTGGTGCGGCCCGAGTTCGCCGGCGACCCCGAGTTTCGCGGGCGGTTCCGCAGCGAGGTGCGGCGCGCGCAGCAGGTGCCGCCGTTCTCCACCGCGGCGGTGCTCGGCGCGGACCCCGAGCACGACCCGCCCTACCTGGTCGTCGAGTTCGTGGACGGGCCGTCGCTGTCCACGCTGGTGCGCGAGCGCGGGCCGTTGTCCGGGCCGGCACTGCACAGCGTGGCCGTCGGCATCGCCACCGCGCTCACGGCCATCCACGGCGCCGGGGTCATCCACCGCGATCTGAAGCCGGGCAACGTGCTGATCGCCCCGGGCGGCATCAAGGTGATCGACTTCGGCATCGCGCGGGCGTTCGAGGCGACGAGCCGGCACACGCGGACGGATCAGATGGTCGGCACGGTGGCGTACATGGCCCCTGAGCGGTTCGAGCCCGAGTACGGGACCGAGGTGACCGCGGCGGCGGACGTGTTCGCGTGGGGTGCCGTGGTGGCGTACGCGGCGACCGGCCGCACCCCGTTCGGCGCCGACTCGCCCGCGGCCACGGCCGTGCGCATCCTCACGCAGCCGCCGGAGCTGTCGGGCGTACCGTCGCCGCTGCGGGAGCTGATCGCCGCGGCGCTCGCCAAGCATCCCGGGGAGCGGCCCACCGCCCGGCAGCTCCTCGACGCCCTCCTCGACGGCACGACCCGCCCGGTGCCCGCGGTCCTTCCTCCGCCCGACGACACGCTTCCGGTGGCCGCGCCGTCCCGTCCCTCCCGCCGGCGCCGCGTGGGCGCGCTCGTCGCCGGTGCCGTGCTGCTCGGAGCCGGGGGACTGGTCGCCGGGCACGAGCTCGGCATGACGGGCTCGGACGCCTCGATCGCCCCGGCCGTCTCCGCTCCCGCGACCGGCAGCATCCTGAGCGGACAGCGGCGGTTCTCGATCCGGCTCGCGGAGTCGGGCCGCTACTTCCTGCTGGACGACGCGAAGGAGGAGCTGACGGTCGGCGACGGTACGGGCTCCGAGTCGCAGTTCGTCCTGGAACCGGTCGGCGTCGACTACCTGATCCGCTCGCTGGCCGGCGAGTCCTTCGCCGGGCCGGAGCGCTGCCTCGGCGTCCGGCGCGAGCCGGGCGAGGACATCTGGCCCGTGGTGAGCACCGCCTGCACGCCCACGCCGGGCCGGCTGTTCTCGCTGCGCGACACCGGCGAGCGGGACGACAACGGGCGCCCGCTGTACAGCATCGCGACCGAGGGCGGCTGGCTGCTCTGGGACGCCGGGGCCAAGCGGTCGAGCGTGACCGAGGTGGGCGAGGGCCGGTGGGCCGACAAGTACAGCCTGGTCGACCGCGGCGAGCTCGCCGATGCGGCCGCCGCCCCGGCCCCGTCGACGGCCTCGCCGGCTCCGTCGAAGACCTCGGCGACCCCGTCCAAGCTGGTCGACGCCGACGTGTCCCAGCTGACAAGGTTCGACGTCGACCTGGGTGTGCCGATCGTGCTCACCAGCCCGCCGGACGCGGGCCCGGTGAGGTACCTCGACGCGCAGCCGGACGGCTCCCTGGCGTACACGGGATCGTCGGTCACCGAGACCAACCGCCTGCGGCTCGATCCCGCCAAGGTCGCCAAGCGCACCGAGGCGAACAGGAACAGCGTCGTCATCGTCGCCGCCTCGGGCGCGGAGACCTGCGTCACCGATGTGGCGGAGGCCGAGCTGCGGATGACGCCGTGCGTGCCGGGCCGGGCCGACCAGGCGTGGCGGCTGACGCCCGAGGGCGACTCCGGCGTGTTCTCGCTGCACGGCGCGCACACCGACGTCCAGGTCGACGACAACTACGAGATCGTCACGGAGGGCGGCTGGTCGGCGGTGCAGACCATCGCGGTCAAGGAGTGACGCCCGTGTGGCGGGCGTAGCGGTGGGTAATCAGAGGGGGCACACCCTTTCTGAGGAGACGACATGCCGTTCCTGATCAACCTGATCCGCCGGTACGCCATCGCGGCCATCGTGGTCCCGCTCGCGGCCGCGGGCGCGCGCAAGCTCAGCGACACGATCGAGTCCCGCCGAGGCGCCTCCCGCGGCACCCGCTGGCTGCGCCAGGGCGCCGACACCGTGCAGAACGTCTTCGGCCGCAAGCAGAAGAAGCGCCGCTTCTCGTTCCGCTGACCCCGCTGGACGAGCATAGTCGAGTTATGTAGAGTTTCGGCCATGCCGAGACTCCCGCACACCTCGCCGCAGACCTTACGGTTGTTCGAGGCCCTGCTCGCCGATCCGCCGCGGTGGCGCTACGGCTATGACCTGAGCAAGGAGACCGCACTCGCCTCGGGCACGCTCTACCCGATCCTCATGCGGCTCAGCGAGCAGCGGCTGCTCGAGACCGGGTGGGAGCCGTCGGAGGAGCCGGGGCGCCCGCCGCGGCACACCTACCGGCTGACCGCCGACGGCATCGCCCTGGCCGAGCAGCGGATGAGCGCCGCTGCGGCGAAGCGGCGCCCCGCAGCGGCTCCCCGGCCGCGGACCGCGGGCGGTGCGGCATGACGTGGGTGCGCAGGGCTGCTCGAGGGGTGCTTGTCGCGGCGGTGCGCGGGCGGCGGGAGCGGGGCGGCGAGTGGGGCGAGGCCGTGCTGGCCGAGTTCGGCGAGACGCGCGGCGATCGGGAGGCGGTGCGCTGGGCCGCCGGTGGCTTGCGCACGGTGTGGCGCGAGCGCCGGCGGCGGGTGCGGAGCCTGCCCCGGCCCGACCTGATCGCCCGCCGCCTCGTCATCGGCACCGCTTTCGCCGTCGTCGCCGGTCTGCTCGTCAACCAGTTCGCCCTGTCGGTGCGGATGATGCCGAGCGGCAGCATGGAGCCGACGCTGCGGGTGTCCGACCGGTTCCTCGTGGACAAGGTGGGCTTCCGGCTGACCGGCCTGCACCGCGGCGACATCGTCGTGTACACCGGCCCGGACGGTTCGCAGCGCGTCAAGCGGGTGATCGGCCTGCCCGGCGACCGGATCGAGTGCCGCGACGGGCGGGTGTGGCGCGACGGCGCCCCGGTCGACGAGCCCTATCTGCCCGCCGACCCGGCACAAGGGCGGACCGACTGCGGCGCGCTCACCGTGCCGGCGGGCCGGCTGTTCCTGCTCGGCGACCACCGGGTCGTGTCGGTGGACTCTCGGGGGGACGGGCCCACCCGTCGGGGGGACGTGCGGGCCCGGGTGCTCACCCCGCTCCGGCTGGGCTGAGGCCCGCCGGCCGGGCAGCCGATCGACGGCGGTGCTGTCCCTTCTCCCGCGACGGTCCGGCTGCCATTGTCGGGGCATGGGAACTCATGGCTGGGCATATCCCTTCGAGCAGTACTCGTGGGAGACCATCGACGTCTTTCTCGGTGGCATGGCCGATCGCTACGCCGAGTTTCAGCACATGTCGGACATCGTCACGAGCGTTGTCGCGTCGGGGCGGACCGGGGCGCTGGCTGCCTGCACATCCATGCACGACCTGATCGTGGTGGCCACGCCGATCCCTGAGCCGCCCTACGGAGTGGTCGCCGTCCGGGCGCCCGGCTCACTCCGCGAGCCGGCCGACGGCATGGTGCGCATCGAGCACCATGCCGTCACGGGTCACGATGAGGTGATCGAGAGGCCCGTCGCCGACGCGGTTCCGCTCTTCTGGCGGTTCATGATCGAGAAGTTCGGGGTGGGGCCCGGTCCGCGCTGACGAACAATCACGTTGCTCGCCGCACGGTCTCGTCAACCGCCGCCCGCCCGGCCGGATCGGGGCAGTGCCTCGGCAGCCACGGCCGACGAGGAACTACTCCGCCATGCGCCCGGAGGGCGGAGCCTGGTCCTGCGGAGGCCGGCTCGATGCGATCGGCGCCGGTCAGGCGCGGCGGAGGCGGGCGGTGACCTTCGTGCGACCGTAAGTGACGTCGGCGCGGTAGCCGTCCGGGGCGGTCACGTGGGCGAAGCGGCCGGTGACGCGGCGGGCGGTGACGACCGTGGCGGGGCCGCCGGGCGTCAGGGCGAGCGTGCCGCCCAGCGCGGCGTGGCCGTCGACGGCGAGGCGGCCGGTCAGCGTGCCGCCGCGCTGCTCGTAGTCGCCGCGCACGTGCAGCTCGCCGGTGGTCTGCAGGGTGCCGCCGGTCACGGTGACGTCGCCGGTGCCCAGGGAGGCGGCGACCAGGGTGCCCTCGCGGAGCACCGTCCCGCCGCGGTAGGTGGTGGCGCCGGTCAGCGTCAGCGTGCCGGTGCCGCGCTTGACGAGACCGCCCCGGCCGGTGATGTCGTTGCGCCAGGTGCCGGCGACGTCCATGGTGACCGTCACGTCGCTGTCGAAGGCGCCGTAGCCGTCGGCGGCGGTGAACAGGTCGAGGCGGCCCCACAGCTCCGGCCCGTCGAGCAGCGGGTAGCCCGACGGCACGGCGGTCGTGCGCAGGACCTCCCGGCGCTGGGCTGCGGTGAGATACGGGAACAGCGTCTCCAGCAGAACCTCGGCGCCCTGCGGGACGACCATCGGGACGTTCGGGCGGCCGGTGCGCGGCAGCCCGTAGGTCAGCCGGGGCTCGACGATGCGCCGGTTCGCGCGCCGGTCGGCGTACGCGTCGGGGCCTGCCGGGGTCGACGTCAGCAGCACGTCGAGGGCCTGGCGGCGGGCGGCTGCCTTGAGGGCGGCATTGGCCGGGTCGGCGAGGGTCGCGGCGGCCAGTGCCGTGGCGAGGATCCGGCCCCCGATGACGTCGGCGGGCGAGTGCATGCCGGCCACGATGCGCGTGTCGCTGAGATCGAAGGCGGCCGTGACGAGCTGCTGGAAGCGCTCCGGGACGGCGTATGCGAAAGCCAGCGCTGCCAGGTGGAAAGCGTTCGTGTGGCCGCTGGGGAAACCGCCGTCGTCGGCCGGGGTCGTGCTGCGCTGGCGCAGCAAGGTGGGCACGACGCTGACCGGCGAGTCGTAGACCGGATAGCCGAGCGCGTCCACGGCGCCCGTGTCGACGACCTTGCTGTCGGCGTTCATGCGCCACGGGCGCGGGTACTGGTAGGCGGCCTTGCTCGGGTTGCCCGACGCGTAGGGGCCGCGGACGGTGTTGACCAGCGTCACGACCTGGCCGAGCGGCGAGTCGACGGCCCCGGCCCCGAGCGCCGAGCCCGCGGGCGCCCCGGCCGGCACCGCATCGTCGATCTTGGTTGCGGGCGTGCTCGCCGGCGCGGTGGTGATGCTGGTGACGGCCTTGGCGATCGCCTTGTACGGCGCCGCGAGCGCCCCGAGCCCGGCGATCGCCGCGTAGCTCTGGTGCTGCCGGTCCTGCACGAAAGCCCGGTCGGCCTGCGCCTGCGTCCGGGCCCGCGTGACCTTGGTGGCGTACCGCATGCTGGCGTGCAGCGTGGCGGCGTCGAGCACCGTGCCGTTGTCCCAGCTCGTGCCGGTGCGCCACACCCGCTGCATGCCGGAGAGGATCCGCACGGCGGCGTTGGTGTCCACCGTGAGGTTCGCTGTGACGTTCGACTTGTAGTCGGCGACGAACGGCAGGCTCGCGGCGGCGACCGCGGGCAGCCCGCGCAGGATCGCGGGTCCGGCGACGACGCCGGCGGAGGCGGCAACGGCGGCACGCAGCAGGGTACGACGATTCACACCAAGCAAGATCAACTATGCCGGCGACCGGCGGGTGAACGGCAGGTCAACGGCGCTCAGCCGATCCGCGGCACTTCGTCGTCGCCGGGCACCCGCCGCCGGACCACCTTCGTCCACGGCTTCGCGCCGCTGACCCTGTGCGTGCTCGCGGTGGCCGCCTTCGGCCCGCGCCGCGCCGCCTGACCCGGAAGCGGTGAAGGTCACCCGCCGGCATGACGGGCCCCTGACCGCGGACCGGCTCACTAGACTTCGGGCTCATGCTCACCATGCAGGACGCGCTCGCCCGTCTCACGGCGTACTGGACCGGCCAGGGTTGCCTGGTCGTGCAGCCGATGAACACGGAGGTCGGCGCCGGCACGCTCAACCCCGCCACCTTCCTGCGCGTGCTGGGCCCGGAGCCGTGGCGCGTGGTCTACACCGAGCCCTCGGTGCGCCCGGACGACTCGCGCTACGGCGAGAACCCGAACCGCCTGCAGACCCACACCCAGCTCCAGGTGATCCTCAAGCCCGACCCGGGCAACTCGCAGGAGCTCTACCTGGGCAGCCTCGAGGCGCTGGGCATCGACGTGGCGGCGCACGACGTGCGGTTCGTCGAGGACAACTGGGCCGCCCCGGCCATGGGCGCGTGGGGGCTGGGCTGGGAGGTGTGGCTCGACGGGCTGGAGATCACCCAGTTCACCTACTTCCAGCAGGCCGGCGGGGTCGAGCTCGACCCGGTCAGCGTCGAGATCACCTACGGCATCGAGCGCATCATCATGGCGCTGCAGGGCAAGACCCACTTCAAGGACATCGAGTACGCCGCCGGCGTCAGCTACGGCGAGGTGTTCGGCCAGTCCGAGTACGAGATGTCGCGCTACTACCTCGACGACGCCGACGTGGCGGCCAACCGGCAGCTCCTCGAGCTCTACGCGGCCGAGGCGCAGCGGCTCATCGACGAGGGCCTGCCCGTGCCCGCCCACACGTACGTCCTCAAGTGCTCGCACGCCTTCAACGTCCTCGACTCGCGGGGCGCCGTGTCGACCGCCGACCGGGCCGCCGAGTTCGCCCGGATGCGCCGCCTCGCCGGGGACGTGGCCCGCCTCTGGGTGGCCCGCCGCGACGAGCTGGGCCATCCGCTCGGCGAGTCGGAGCCGCTGCCCGAGGCGATCGCCCCGGCGGCGGCCGCGGTCAAGGGCGACCAGCCGCGGACGCTCGTCCTCGAGATCGGCACCGAGGAGCTGCCGCCGGCGGAGGCGCGCTCCGCGCGTACCTGGCTGCAGCGCGAGCTCACCGAGCAGCTGGGCAAGACCCGCCTCGCGCACGGCACCGTCATGGTCCACGCCACGCCGCGGCGCCTCGTCGCGGTGGTGCCCGCGGTGGCCGCCCGGGAGGAGGACTACACGCAGACGGTGAAGGGGCCGAAGACCACGGCTCCCGAGAAGGCCCGGGAGGGCTTCGCGCGGTCGCAGGGCGTACCCCTGGAGGATCTTGAGGTCGAAGCGGGCGCCTTCGTCGTGCGCAGGCACGTGACCGGGGGTGCGGCGCTCGACGTGCTCGCGCCGGTGCTCGCCCGGGCCGTCGGCGGGCTGCGCGCCGCCAAGAACATGCGCTGGAACGACCCGAAGCTCGCCTTCTCCCGCCCGATCCGCTGGCTCGTCGCGCTCTGGGGCGACGACGTCGTGCCCGTCGCGGTCGGCGCGCTCGAGGCCGGCCGCGAGACCCGGGTCCTGCGGACGGCCGCCGAGCCGGTGCTGCGCGTCGCGTCCGCCGAGACGTTCGTGGAGACGATCTCCGTCAATGGCATCGTCGCCGACCCGGAGGACCGCCGCGAGCTGATCGTCTCCGGCGCCCAGGAGCTCGTCTACGGCGAGGGCCGCATCGACGTCGCCGCCGAGAGCGCGCTGATCGACCAGATCACGTACCTGGTGGAGCAGCCGGCGCCGCTGCTCGGCCGCTTCGACGAGCGCTACCTCGAGCTGCCCGACGCCGTGCTCACCACGGTGATGCGCAAGCACCAGCGCTACCTGCCGGTGCTCGGCGAGGACGGCAAGCTGCTGCCCATGTTCGTCACCGTGGCCAACGGCCCGATCGACACCGACCTGGTCCGGGAGGGCAACGAGGCGGTGCTGCGGGCCCGTTACGAGGACGCGGCCTTCTTCTACCGTGCCGACCGCGGCACCCCGATCCCCGAGCTGCGCGACCGGCTGCAGCGCCTCACGTTCACCGACAAGCTCGGCTCGATGGCCGACCGCGCCGGGCGCATCGACTCGCTCACCGGCCTGCTCGCCTCGGCCGCCGGGGTCAGCCGCGCCGACGACACCGTGGCGGACCGGGCCGGCGAGCTGGTCAAGTTCGACCTCGGCTCCCAGCTCGTCACCGAGATGACCAGCCTCGCCGGCGTCATGGCCCGCGACTACGCCCTGCACGCCGGCGAGCACCCGGCCGTCGCCCAGGCCGTCTACGAGGCCGAGCTGCCGCGCAGTGCCGGCGACGCGCTGCCCGCGTCCGTACCCGGGGCGCTGCTGTCCCTGGCCGACCGCCTCGACCTGCTCGCCGGCCTGGCCGCGACGGTGGGCCTGCCGACCGGCAGCAGCGACCCCTTCGCCGTCCGCCGCGCCGCCCTCGGCCTGCTCGCCGTGCACCGCGCGCACCCCGACCTCGCGAAGCTCAGCCTCTTCGACGGCCTCAAGTGGGCCGCGTCGCTGCAGCCGGTGGCGGTCGACGAGACGGTCCTCGCCGACACGCGCGAGTTCCTGACCCGCCGCCTCGAACAGGTCCTCACCGAGGAGGGTCACCCCGTCGACCGGGTCCGCGCGGTGCTGCCCCAGGCCGGTCGCCCCGCCGTCGCCGACCGGCTGCTCGCCCAGCTCGGCCGGCTCGTCGCGGAGCAGGACTTCCGCGACCTCGCCGAGGCGATCCAGCGCGCGCGGCGCATCGTCCCGGAGGGCACCCCCGCCACGTACGACGTCTCCGCCCTGAAGGAGCCCGCCGAGCTGGCGCTGCACGAGGCGGTCTCCACGGTCGCCGCGACGATGGACCTCGCCCCGGACCTGGGCCGCTTCACCGTGCAGGCCGCGCCGATCGTGGCGCCGGTGCACCGCTTCTTCACCGACGTCTTCGTGATGGACGAGGACCCGGCGGTGCGGGCCGCGCGGCTCGGCCTGCTGGCGTCCGTACGGGATCTCGGGGCCGGCATGATCGACTGGCCGCAGCTCAAGCTCTGAGCTGCACTCCGGCCACCCCTGCCAGGGACTCGCCCTTGAGGAACGCCGTCGTGACGCGCTGGATCGTCGCGACGTGGGCGGGGTTCTCGTCGGTGGTCTCCCGGGCCTCGTAACCCGGGATGCCGCCGAGCGAGTGCTCCGCCCCCGCCAGGGTGAGCAGCGCCTTCGGGCCGGGGCTCAGGTGGTACGGGTCGGCCGTCCAGTCCGGCCCGCGCGTGGTGAGCGGCGAGTCGTCCCGGTCGCCCACGACCACCAGCGCCGGCGTGGACATGTGGCTGAAGTCCGGGCTGAGCCAGTCCCTGAACGGCGTGTCGGCGAGGTCGTCGCCGCCCCGGCCCGCCGTGGCGAGCAGCACCCCGGCCGTGACCCGCTCGTCCCGGTGGTCCTCGCCGTGCACGCGCAGCCCGAGCAGGTTGCCGGCGGTCTGACCCCCGAACGAGTGGCCGGCCACGGCGACGGTCGTGTGCCCGGGCACGAGGATCTCGAGGCGGTCCAGAATCGCTTTGAGATCGTCGACCCGGCGGCGCCAGCTGTCCGCGGTCACGGGCACGTTGAGCCGGCGCGAGTCGAGGTGCGTGGGCTGGATCACCGCGAAGCCCGCCGTGGCCCAGTGGTCGACGAGGGGCCCGTACGCGTCGTAGGACGAGCCGAACCCGTGCGAGAAGAGGATGACAGGTGTTTCGTCGCGTTCCCGCGGTGCGGTGACGCGGACCCGCAGCGGCGGAACCTTGATCGGCTTGGTCGAGACGATGATGGTCATGGCGGGGGACGCTACTATCCTCGGGACACTAGGTACCTAGAGGAAAGTAGTGGCGGATGCGCACCTGCCCCATCGGCGACGTGGCGGACGTCCTGTTCAGCCGCTGGACCGCCCCCATCCTGTGGACCCTGCACGAGCACGGCCGCCAGCGCTTCGGCGAGCTCGCCGCCCGCATCCCGGCCGTCACCCCCAAGGTGCTCACCCAGCGCCTGCGCCAGCTCGAACGCGACGGCCTGCTGATCCGCACCTACCACGCCGAGGTCCCGCCCCGCGTCGAGTACGAGATCAGCGAGCTCGGCGCTGGCCTCGAGCCGATCTTCGCCCAGCTCTCCACCTGGGGCGCCGCCCACCTCCCCGAGGTCGAGGCCCACCGCCGCCGCCACGACGCCGCCGGCCCCCGCCGATGATCCAGCCCCTGATCGACACCTTCTTCGCGGCCTTCACCACGGGCCCGGACTGCGCC
Source organism: Actinoplanes oryzae (assembly GCF_030757795.1). Taxonomy (GTDB): domain Bacteria; phylum Actinomycetota; class Actinomycetes; order Mycobacteriales; family Micromonosporaceae; genus Actinoplanes. The sequence continues at coordinate 14,664 of NZ_JAUQWH010000003.1, read as the reverse complement.
GCCCGACTCGACGCCCTGCCGGACCTGTTCCTGCCGGAGGCGGTCATCGTCGGTCCGGGCGCCGTCGCCGACTCCGTCGCGTCCTTCCTCGCCCCGCGCCGCGCCCTGCTGACCGGCGGCGGCCTGACCTCCTTCCGCGAGTGGGAGGTCGCCGGGACGACCACGGTGGCGGGCGACATCGCGCACCACCGCTGCACCTACGCGAAAGAGGGCGTCCGGGACGGCGCGCCCTTCACCGGCAGCGGCACCAAGATGCTCCAACTCGTCCGCACGCCGCAAGGCTGGCGCATAGCCGCCCTCGCCTGGCACGACGACTGACGCAGCGGCGTGGCGGATCCGGGTGCGATCCGCCACGCCGGCTGTCAGATGGCGTCGCGCTGGATCCAGATCTTGGCGAGCGTGAGATTGCAGTCGGTCAGGACCACCGGGGTGATCGCGCCGGCATTCGTCGGGTGGACGCACAGATTCCAGTGATTGTTGCGGAGCCACCATTGGCTGCCCCAGGTGTTCCACTGCCAGCGGTGGCTCGGCGTGAAGTCATTGCACACGCTGAGGATCAGCGGGGAGCCCACGGACCCGCCGTTCGTGTTCAGGCAACGGCCGTTCTCGTTGTTGATGATGAGCCACTGATTCCCGGTGGCGCCACCCGGCCGGCGCCACTGCCACCATTGATTGCGCTGCGGGTTGCACGGGTACTGATAGATGTTGCCGGTGCGCGCGTAGTTGTCCATGCACAAGCCGGACTCGGAATTGACGATGTATGACCAAGTCGCGGCCTGGGCCGGCTGCGCGCCGGTCACCAAGGTCGCGGCGATCGTGGTCAGCATGACGATCAGCACCGCCGAGACACGTCGAATGGTTCCCATGGTCCCCCCCATGTGGCGAATCGATGTGCCTCGACCGTCTCACCGGGACGGGGAGCCGGAGCCACGTACGTCAGGAGCCCGACATGCCGTTCCGCGCCGCGATCAGTCTTTTCTTCATCAATGCGAATCGTGCCGCCACGTGGCATCCGAATTGTCACCGCTCCGAAGCTGCGCGAAGCCCGGCCACCGTTGCGGCGACCGGGCTCCTGCGCAGTTCTCAGACGCGGGCGAAGGCGATGGTGCGGGCCAGGACGCCGATGTCGGCCTGGTCGGTGAAGAGGCCGTCGAGGCCCGTCCGCAGGAAGGTGACCTGCTCGTCGAGCGCCCGCCCGTAGGCCGTCGGGTCGGTGCCCACCCGGTAGTCCGCGGGCAGGAACTGGTTCTCGGCGCGGAAGGTGTACGGCATGACCTTGATGCCGGCGGCGTGCGCGTCGCGGACCAGGGTCGTGGGCTCGCCGAGCGTGTCGGTGGCCGTGCGGGGGATGATCTGGTTCTTCTCCGGGCCGATGCCGTCGGCGTAGCGGGACAGCGCCTTCAGGCCGGCCGGCGTGAGGTACTGGGCGTACGGCTTGGGGTCGTTGAAGGGCGTGCCGGCGGCGCTGGTGAGGAAGACGAGCGGGGCGCGCAGCTTGTACTCGTCGTGCAGGGCCTCCAGGTTGACCGCCTCGAAGGACTGGACGAAGACCTTGGCGTCGCGGCGGTCCAGGCCGGCCCGGCGCAGGGCCTTGACCAGCGGCGTCTCCAGGTCCAGCCCGAGCCTGCGGAAGAAGGTCGGGTGCTTGGTCTCCGGGTAGACGCCGATCTCGCGGTCCAGCTCGTCGGACAGCTTCTCGCGCAGGTCGAGGACCTCCTGGAAGGTCGGCACCTGGAACAGGCCGTTGTAGAGGGTGTTGTGCTGGCGTACGGCCGGGATGCGCTCCACGGCCCGCAGCGTCTTCAGCTCGGCGAGCGTGAAGTCCTGGGTCCACCAGCCGGTGACCGCCACGCCGTCCAGCGTCACGGTGCGCTTGCGGGAGGCGAACTCGGGCCGCGAGCCGACGTCGGTCGTCCCGCCGATCTCCGGCTCGTGCCGGCAGACGAGCACGTGATCCTTGGTGGACACCAGGTCCGGCTCGATGAAGTCGGCGCCCATGCGGGCCGCCAGCTCGTACGACGCCAGGGTGTGCTCCGGCCGGTAGCCGGACGCGCCCCGGTGGCCGATCACCAGGCTTCCCTTGCGCTCGTGCGACCCGCCCGCGAGCGCGGGGGCCCCGGTGGCGCCCAGTACCGCCGGCGCCCCGGCGGCCAGCGCCCCGATGCGCAGGACCTGTCGGCGGTCAGCCACGTCTCCTCCACGGGACCTCCCCGGGCGACGGTCGCCGGGGTCCCCGCGGAAGAGTCCAGGTCATCCGCGCGACACGCGAGCAACGGCGCCGTGACGCGCGGGCCAACTCCGCCGAAAGGATCTCCCGGGTGACCCCCTGCGGGTGGCACCGTCTTGAGCGGGTGGCGCGCCGGGCCTACGGTGGTGCGGGCACAGCCCTCTCCCGGAGATGTCGACCATGGCCCACCTGAGCACGGCCGCCCCCGCACCCGCCCGCCGCGTCGGCCGCCCGGACCTGGCCCTGCTGCTGGGCCGCCCGGCCCGCGACCCCGGCATCCGCCGCCTCTGCGCGGAGTACGGGCTGACGCCCCGCCCGGGCCGCGCGACCGCCCGCGACACCGGCGTCGAGGTCCACACCAGCCCGGCGGGCCTGATCACCACGGTGGTCCTGCACTTCACGCCCGGCCCGTTCACCCCGTACCACGGCGAACTCCCCGCCGGCGCGGGCACGGTCCCGCGCCGCGCCGCGATGTGGACGGCCCTCGGCCGTCCCGAGGCCGTCGGCCCGGAGGACCACTGGCAGCTGCGCTCGGTGTCCTTGCGCGCCCGCTACGCCCCTGACGCCGACCACCTCGACCAGCTGACCCTGACCCCGCCCGACCACCTCCCGCGCGCGGCCTGACCCCGAGGGGAGTCGCGCCGCCTGGCGGGAGCCGCATGTCCTGGCCGGAGGTCACGGTGGTCGACGCGTGCGTGCGGCGCGACGGCCGGGGCGGCAGCCGCACCGCCGTCACCGATGACGACCAGGCGGCGACGGATGCGGACCGGCGTGCGGTCGCGGCCGGTGGCCGGCCGGTCCGGTTCTCTACCGCGGCTGTTGTGCTTCAGTACGTCGCGCCCGCCGCGCCGGCTGCGGGGGTGAAGGGCGCCGCGGTGTAGGCCGAGTGCGCCGTGAACAGCCATCGGTGCAGCTCGGGCAGGCTGGTCAGCGACTGGCGCAGGCTGAAGACGTTGGTCAGGGCGAGGCGTTCGCGCTCGACGCGGGCGCGGAGGGCGACGCCGTCGAGGCCCGCGTCGGGAACGGATTCGTACAGCAGGCTGTAGTGGGTGCCCGGGAGGCCGAAGACCCAGTCGAAGACCGCCCGGGTGCGGGCGATGTGGAACTCCGAGGTGATCACCAGCGGGCGGTGGATGCCCATGGGGCCGGTGTGGACGACGCGGGCGAAGTAGGCGTTGCCGATCGTGTCGTAGGAGGAGGTCTCGCTGTAGAGGGCCTCGGCCGGGATGCCCTGCTCCTGCAGGTAGCGGCTGCTGGCGACCGACTCGAAGACCGGGAAGCCGCGGGCGTCGGCCGGCGGGGGCTTGTGGGTGGTGCCGGCGCTCAGGGCGATGATCGGCTGGCCGGACCAGCGGCGGATCGCCTGGTCGAGGCGCGCCCGGACCCAGGGGGCCGGGCGGCCGTCGGGGGTCAGCCCGCCGCCCGGGACGAGGATCGCGTCGTAGTCGGTCACGGTGATCATGATTGACGGCCCGTCACGACTCCGTCAATGGAAGTCGGCGGGCCAGCTCGGTACGGGACCGGACGCCCAGCCTCGCGAACACGTTGCGTAGATGGTGGTCGACCGTGCGCGGGCTGAGGACGAGCTGCTGGGCGATCTCGCGGGTGGTGGCGCCGTCCGCGGCCAGCCGGGCGATCCGCTCCTGCTGGGCGGTCAGCTTCCCGGGTACGGCCGGCACGCTCGCCCCGGCGGCCCGCAGCTCCGCCGCCGCCTGTCCCGCCCACGGCCCCGCCCCGAGCAGCGTGAACGTGTCCGTGGCGCGCCGCAGGTGCTCGCGGGCGTCGGCGGGGCGGCGGTGGGCGCGCAGATGCCGGCCGTACAGGAACTCGGTCCGCGCCCGCGCATAGTCGGTGTCGCCGCGGTCGTGCTCCGCCAGCGCCTCCCGGAACAGGTCCTCGGCGTCGTCCGGATCGGTGGCCAGCAGGGCCCGGCAGCGGGCGCGCAGGGCCAGCCACGGTGCCCGGCCGGTCGCCGTGGTCCAGCGTTCGAACGGCCCGAGCACCCCGGCGGGCACCCCGCCGGGGGCCGCCTCGACCAGATGCGGGGTGGCCGCCACCTGGAGGACCGCGTTGCCGTGGCCGGAGCCGGTCACCACGAGCCCGGCGAGCCGCCCGGCCGCGGCCGCCGTCCGGCCGTCGATCAGGTCGAGCACCGACAGCGCCCATTGGCACAGGGCGCGCGCCGAGCCCGGGCCGGTGGTGCTGTCCTGCGCGGCTGCCTGGCGTACGCGAAGCAGGGTGGTCTCCCGATCTCCCGCCAGGGCGGCGAGCACCGCGAGGATGCCCAGGTGCACCTCGGCGAGGACGGGCTGGCCGGTGCGGGCCGCCAGCTCCGCCCCCTCGGTCGCGGCCGTGGTGGCGGCGTCGTGCTGTCCGGTCGCGAGCGCGGCGAAAGCGGCCGCCTCCAGGGCGCGGGGGAGCAGGGCGGTCTCGCCGCGCTGCCGGATCAGGCGGACGGCGCGCCCGGCCAGCGGCAGCCCGTCGGCGCCGGTCAGCACCGCGGCGGTCGCGCCCTGCACGAGGTCCTGCCCGGACGCGGCGGCCCGGGCCTGCGCCGCCCGCAGCCGCGCGAAGCCGGTGGCCTGGTCGTCGCGGCACAGGGCGGCGAGCCCGGCGACCAGCTCGGCGGCCGGCGTCGGCTCGGGGTGGCGGGCGAGGACCAGGCGGGCCACCTCCGCGAACCGCCGGTCGTCCCCGGCGCGGTGCAGGGCGTCCGCCGCGTGCAGGAGGGCTTCGACGCCCTGGGCCGGCGGCAGGTGCACGGCCGCCGCGATCAGCTCGTCGGCGCCGCCGGGACCGGTGTGCAGCGCGATCTCCGCGGCGACGAGCCGGGTGCGGGCGCGGGGCCCGGCGGCGCGCAGCAGGGCCGTGGCGGGGCCGGGCGCCCCCGCCAGCCACGTCTGCCGGGCGGCGGCCACAAGGGCGTTTTCCCTGGTACGCGGGTTCGCCGTGACCCGCGCGGCATGCCGCAGCGCGGTGGCGGCCGTCGCCGGGGGAGTGCGGTCGGCGAGCGCCTGGAGGGTGCCGGCGAGAGCCTCGTCCGTACCCGTGGTGGCCCGGGCCCGGCGCAGCAGGCGGGCCGGGTCCGCGGGGTCCTGTTTCTGCACCACCCGTGCAATCACCATGTCGACAAGTGTCGATGCTCAGCGGCCCGAACGGAAGGCCGGTGATTTCACCGATGTGTCATTTTCGTTACGGGCCGAGGCTGCGAGGACGCGATCCCCTCAGGAGGTTCCCTTGCGCCGGATGCTCGCAGTCCTCACCGCCCTGCTCGCCGGGCTGGCCGCCCTCGTCGCCGTCCCCGCCGGCCCCGCCGCGGCCGCCCCCGGCACGCCGGTCGTCTTCGTCCACGGCTACACGGGCAGCGCCTCGAACTGGACCACCGCCATCAGCCTCTTCCGGGCGGGCGGCTACAGCAGCAGCGACCTGTACGCCTACGAGTACAACTCCTACGGCAACAACATCACCAACGCCCAGGGCCTCGCCGCCTACGTCAGCCAGGTCCGCAGCCGCACCGGCGCCGCCCAGGTCGACATCGTCAACCACTCCATGGGCGGCCTCGTCACCCAGTGGTACATCAAGCAGCTCGGCGGCGCCCAGTACGTCGCCCACGTCGCCTCGCTCGCCGGCGCCAACCACGGCACCACCGCCGCGGGCGCGTGCCTGACCTTCGTCACGTGCCAGCAGATGTACCCGGGCTCCTCCTTCATCCGGACCATCTCCACCGGCGACGAGACGCCGGCGCCCACCCGCTACGCCACCTGGTACTCCCCGTGCGACGGCGTCATCCTCCCCTACACCAGCACCACCCTGACCGGCGCGACCAACAACTACGTCGCCTGCGAGAACCACCTCACCTACCTGACCGACACCACGATCCTCACCGAGGTCCGCCGCTTCCTGGCGAGCTGACCTTCCCTTGCGCCGGGGCCGGTCCTAGGATGTTGTCCGTGACTGCCGGGTCGGCCTCTGGCCATTACCGAACGGATCGCCCGGCCGCCGCTTGACGCGGGGGCCGCCGGGTCGCACTCCACACAGACCCTTGTTCCTGCTCTCGTGGAGACGACCTCATGGCGAACGACTTCAATCAATCCATCATCGACGAGTTCCGCGCCCACGGCGGGCGCGTGGGCGGCCCCTTCGAGGGCGGCCGCCTCCTGCTGCTCACCACCACCGGGCGGCGCACCGGCACCCGCTACACCACGCCGGTGGCCCCGGTCACGGGCCCGGACGGCCGCACGTATCTGATCGGCTCGGCCGGCGGCTCGCCGCGCCACCCCGACTGGTACCTCAACATCCTCGCCGACCCCGAGGTGACCGTCGAGGACGGCGACCGCACCTACCAGGCGCACGCCACGGTTCTCACCGGCGCCGAGCGCGACCGGATCTTCGACGCGGCCGCGGCGGAGAACCCCGGCTGGGCGAAGTATCAAGCCGGCGTCGCCCGGATCCTCCCCGTGGTGGCGCTGTCGGCATAAGGACTGCTGCGGCCCCGGCGACCTGTCATGGTCATCGTCATGACAGCGATCGTCGGGGTCGAGCAGGGCGGCAGGGTCTACGTCGGCGGGGACAGCGCGGGAGTGTCGGGCCTGCTGCTGACCGTCCGGGCCGACGAGAAGGTGTTCCGCAAGGACAAGTACGTGTTCGGCTTCACGACGTCGTTCCGCATGGGCCAGCTCCTGCGCTACTCGCTGACCCTGCCCGAGCCGGCCGGCGACCTGGAGGCGTTCATGTCGACGGTCTTCGTGGACGCGCTGCGCGAGTGTCTCAAGGCCGGCGGCTGGGCCCGCAAGGACAACGACCGCGAGGAGGGCGGCACCTTCCTCGTCGGCGTCCAGGGCCGGCTCTTCACGATCCACGACGACTACCAGGTGGCCAAGGCGGCCGACGGCTTCGCCGCGGTCGGCTGCGGCGAGGAGCCGGCCCTCGGCGCCCTGTACGCGACGGCGGGCACCGGCCTCGGCCCCCGCAAGCGCGTCCTCCGCGCCCTCGCCGCCGCCGAGCGCTTCAACGGCGGCGTCCGCGGCCCCTTCCTCTGCCTCAAGGGCTGAGCCGATCCTCCCCGTCGCCGCCGGGCTCCTGCCGGAGGTGAGTGGTGACGTCGCCGGGGGGCGTTTCGGGGTGGGCGGTCCGGGCACTTGAGGAGGCATGTTCCCTGCTGAGAACCTGCGCGACTGGCGCGGGGAGAAGGTCATCGACCCCGACGGCGACAAGATCGGCGACCTCGAGGCGGTGTACGTCGACACGGCCACCGACCAGCCGGCGTTCGTCACGGTGCGGGTCGGCATCATCGGGCGGCACCGGCTGGCGTTCGTGCCGGTGGACGGCGCGACGGTGCTGCCGGGCGCCGTGCGCGTGCGGTACGGCAAGAAGCTGGTCGGCGACGCGCCGAGCATCGACCTCGACGGCGAGCTGACCGCCGCCGACGAGCCCGGGGTGTTCGCGCACTACAACCTGCCGTACGTGACCGGCGCCTCGGGTGAGCGCCGGCTGGCCCGGCGGTAGGGCCTGTTTCATCACTGGAGGCCGGGCTGCGGCGGGCCCAGATCCCGCCTGCGCACGTCCCGCAGAAGCCGGGATACAACCCCGGTATCCAGGCTTCCACGGGCCGCACGCAGCCGAAATCTGGACTCCGCCTCGCTCCGGCCCCAGTGATGAAACAGACCCTAGACCAGCGGGTACGCGATGTCGTGGGCGTGGTCGGCGACGGCCGCGCCCGCCACGTGGGCGCGTACCGGAAGGATCTCCAGGCAGCGGCGGACGGCCTGGGCCATCATCGGGTTGGGCACGCGCAGCGACACCGTGCAGTGGGGGATCCAGCGCCCGGGCCGATAGTGCTCCCACACCTCCACGCCGCCCGCCGCCAGCCGCTCGTGCACGGCCCGGTGATGGTCGAGCAGCTCCGCCGTCGGCGTGACGCCCAGCCACAGCACCCGGCCGACGAACTGTCCCGTGAAGTCCAGGTCGAGCGTCAGCTCCCGGGCCACGGGCAGGCCGTCGAGCGCCTTCGCCACCGCGGACGGGTCGAGTGTGCGCGCCGCCGCCAGCGACAGGTGCGGGCGGTGCTTGTCGTGCAGGGAGCCCATCGTGGGGATGCCCTCGGCCTCCAGCGCGCGCCACAGGGTCCGCAGGCGGCGGGTGGCGTCGACGTCGAGATAAAGCTCCAGGGCCGCAACCATTCGATCACCGTATCCCCTCCCTCAACCTTCGCTCAGGAACGCTCAGCTGCCGCAGGGCCCCGCCGACAGGCACGGTCGACCCCGTTCCGACGCGAAGGGCCCCACCTGTGCGCTTTCCCCGACCTGTGGCCGCCGGCCTGGCGGCTACCGTGCTGTGCGCCGGCCTCAGCGGCTGCACCAGCCTCAGCGAGCTCACCAGCAGCAGCAAGCCGCTCGGCGGCAAGGCCGCCCCGACGGCGTCGCCCGCCGCCACGCCGTCCGCGTCCGCGACCCCCAAGGCGCCGGTACGCCCCAGCGGCCCGCTCGACACCGGCACGGTCACGCACCGCATCGACCAGGGGAACTTCTCGGTCGCGCTGACGTACTGGACCTCGGACAACGCGAAGCTCTACTCCGCCGGCTCGCTCAAGACGATCAACGTCGCCGCGCACATCGAGGACGCGGACAGCAAGCACCGGGTGTCCGTGAGCACCTTCCAGGTGACCCAGGACGACGGGGTCAAGCGGGCGATCGTGGCCACGGACAACGGCAAGTTCGACGTCACGCCGCCGTACCCCTACAACACCGTGGTCGTCGTGCCGGCCGCGACGGCGGGAGCAACGAAGCTCACGCTCAGCTTCCGGATGGATCTCCTGGTGGAGACCGCCCCGAAGTCGAACAGCTACTACCGCTCCACCGCGCTCGACACCCTGACCCTGCCGCTGCTCACGAATGGTGCCAGCTGATGTCCGAGACCAGTCCCGGCCTGCGCCGGGCCACCGACCGCCAGATCCTGGTGCCGCGCAGCGCCAAGGCCGGACCGCTGGCCCTGCCGCCGGCCGTCCCGCAGCTGCTGGAGCTCGAGGCCGTCGAGACCGCCTCCGGCGAGATCGCCGCGGTTGCCGCCGCCACCCCGCGCAACGCCACGATCAGCTGCATCATCCCCTGCTACAACGAGCAGGAGACGATCGCCGACGTCCTCAGGAGCATCCTGGCGCAGACCCGGCTGCCCGACGTCATCCACGTCATCATCAACAACACCGACGACGACACACCCGAGATCGCGCGGAGCTTCGAGGGCAAGCACACCCGTACGGTCAAGGGCGAGGACTTCGTCACGACGGTCCACGTGCACGACATGGGCGTCAACCCCGACAAGAAGGTCGGCGCGCTCAACTACGGCTACTTCCTGTCCCGGGGCTTCGACTACATCCTCGGCGTCGACGGCGACACGACGCTGGCCCGCGACACCGTCGAGCGCCTCGAGCTGGAGATGACCGACGACCCGCGCATCGGCGGGCTCAGCGCCATCTACAGCATCGACAAGAACCGCAAGGGGCTGATGGCGCGCTTCCTCGTGGCCGGCCAGCGCGCGCAGTTCGCCGCGTTCAACATGGACAACCTGCTGCGCGGGCGCAACATGGCCGTCCTCGGCGGGCAGTGCAGCCTCTTCAGCATCCGCGCGCTGGAGACGGTCATGATCCGCCACCACCAGCAGGCCCCCTGGGTGCGCGACAGCGAGGTCGAGGACAGCAAGCTCTCGCTGCAGATCAAGGACGCCGGCTTCAGTACGAAGATCAGCGCCACCGCCCGCGCCTACGTCGGCCCGATGACCAACCTGCGCGCGTTGCACGGCCAGCAGGTCAAGTGGAACTTCGGCGCCATCGACCTCTTCTGGCCCGGCCAGCGCGGCGACAACAAGGGCCAGCCGCTGCACCCCAACCTGCGCCTGCGCTGGTACGAGAACGTCGCCATGGTCTTCAACATCGCCTCGCGCCTGGGCTTCATCCTGCTGCTCGTGGCGGCCCTGTCGATCCACGCCTTCGTCTTCAACCCCGTCTGGCTCATCCCGCCGGCCGTCGCGGCCCTGCTCAACCTGCGCCTGGCCCTGGCCATGAAGGACAAGAGCGCCAGCGACCTGCTGTACGCGGCCCTGATCGTCCCCGCCGAGCTCTACATGTGGATCCGCATGGGCCACTTCGTCTCCGCCTGGACCCAGTTCCTGGCCCAGACCGACAAGGACAACTGGGCCGCCCAGGCCAACGCCGAGAAGGGCAAGGGCTCCGCCTACGTCATGCCCCTCGTCGTCCTGATCGCCGTCCTCGGCGGCGCCATCTACGCCTGGACCCAGCAGAGCGTCGCCGTCCAGTCGGCGATCCTGTCGCTGGGCTGGCCGATCCTCTATCTGGCCACGATCGCCCAGACGGTCTTCATGCTCCGCAAGCTGGTCCGCCGCCACCGGGGCTTCGCCGTCTGATCTCTCCCCCGAGAGGCCGCAGCGCCGCCCGACGACCTCAGCGTCACCGGGCGGCGCCCGCACGCGCCGCCGCCGGCGGTAAATGGCTGGCCGGCCGGGAGTGCGTCCGCTAAAAGGGCCTCATGGACTGGCGACAGCGGTTGGCGGCGATCCTGGCTGATGATGCGGCGGCCGGGCGGTTCGGCGGGACGGTGCTCGTGACGCGGCGGGACGAGGTCCTGTTCGAGGGCGCCTACGGGCTGGCCGATCGGGAGCGGCGGGTGCCGGTGACGATGGACACGCGGTTCTCGGTGGGGTCGATCACCAAGCTCTTCACGGCGACGCAGATCGTGCGGCTCGTGCAGGAGGGGCGGGTGGCCGTGGACGATCCGGTGGGGCGGCATCTGCCGGACTATCCGAACGCGGAGGTGGCCGACAAGGTCACCGTGCACCATCTGCTGACGCACACCGGCGGCACCGGGGACATGTTCAGCGACGCCTGGTGGGAGCGGCGGGCGGAGGTGCGTACGCCGGAGCAGTTCATCGGCATGCTCGGCACGCGGGCGCCGGCCTTCGAGCCCGGCAGCGCGTACGACTACAGCAACTACGGCTACGTCCTGCTCGGGGCGATCGTCGAGCGGATCGCGGGGCGCGACGATCTGGCTGCCACCGTGTTCGGGCCGGCCGGGATGACCCGGTCCGGCAACGATCCGGAGGAGCCGCCGGCGCCGGATCTGGCCGTCGGCTGCACCGGCGAGGCGGGCGAGCCGAACACCGACTTCCGCGTGCTGCTGGGCAATCCGGCCGGCGGCGCCTATGCCACGGCGGGGGACCTGCGGCGGTTCGCGCTGGCGGTATTGCATCACGAGCTGCTGGACGCGGCGCACACCGAGCTGCTGACGCGGGGCAAGGTCAACGCGGGGTTCGGCGGGCGGCAGGCGTACGGGTTCCTCGAGCGCACCGTGCACAGCATCCGGTCGATCGGCGGCGCCGGGGGCTTCCCCGGGGCGAACGCCGTGCTCACCATCCATCCGGAGTCGGAGCACGTGACGGTCGTCCTGGCCAACCTGGACCCGCCGGTCGCCTCGCAGGCCGCGGAGTTCATCGACTTCGCCCTCCCCGCCGCCGACCTGCTGTGAACGCCTGATAGGCCTCGCGGGGCCGAGCATAGATCGTTGATTTTCCCGTGACCGGGTAGGCGGCGGTCCTGTGCCCCCTACCCCCGGTGGTGAGATCACATGGAAAGTCCCGCTGGCACCGCTTCGGTGGTGGCGCCCGGCCCGGTGCAACCGTACGACGGTCCTCTGCACCGGCCGGTGCGCGGCAGCGCCCTGGCGCGGCTGCTCCGCACGACCGACGCGAAGCAGATCGGCCTCCTGTACTTCGTGACGTCCTTCGCGTTCTTCCTGATCGGCGGCTTCATGGCGCTGCTGATCCGCGCCGAGCTGGGCCGGCCGGGGCTGCAGATCGTGTCGCCAGAGCAGTACAACCAGCTGTTCACGATGCACGGCACGATCATGTTGCTGCTGTTCGCGACGCCCATCGTGTTCGCGTTCGCCAACTACATGATCCCGTTGCAGATCGGGGCGCCCGACGTCGCGTTCCCCCGGCTCAACGCGTTCGCCTACTGGCTCTACCTGCTCGGCGGGCTGATCGTCCTCGGTGGTTTCCTCACCCCCGGCGGGGCACCGGACTACGGCTGGACGGCCTATCCGCCGTTGAGCACCGAACAGCACAGTCCCGGCGTCGGGGCGAACATGTGGATCGTGGGGCTGGTGCTGACGGGTCTGGGCACGATCCTCGGCTCGGTCAACCTGATCACGACGATCCTGGTCCTGCGGGCGCCGGGCATGACCATGTTCCGGATGCCGATCTTCACGTGGAACATCCTGATCACGGCGCTCATGGCGGTGATCGTCTTCCCGCTGCTCGCGGCGACGCTGCTGGCCCTGCTCGCCGACCGCGTGCTGGGCGCGCACGTCTTCGATCCCGACCACGGCGGGCCGCTGCTCTACCAGCATCTGTTCTGGTTCTTCGGCCACCCCGAGGTCTACATCGTCGCCCTGCCCTTCTTCGGCATCATCACCGAGGTCATCCCGGTGTTCAGCCGCAAGCCGATCTTCGGCTACCGGGGCATGGTCTTCGCGACCGTCTTCATCTTCGGCTATTCGATGGTCGTCTGGGCGCACCACATGTTCGCCACCGGGCTGGTGCTGCTGCCGTTCTTCTCGGCGACCACCTTCCTGATCGCGGTCCCGACGGGGGTGAAGTTCTTCAACTGGATCGGCACGATGTGGAAGGGGCAGGTCAGCCTCGAGACGCCGATGCTGTTCTCCATCGGCTTCCTCGTCACCTTCCTGCTCGGCGGCCTCACCGGCATCCTGCTGGCCAGCCCGCCGATCGACTTCCACGTGCACGACACCTACTTCGTCGTCGCCCACTTCCACTACGTCCTGTTCGGCACGATCGTCTTCGCGGTCTTCGCCGGGGTCTACTTCTGGTTCCCGAAGATGACCGGGCGGATGCTCGGCGAACGGCTCGGCAAGGCGCACTTCTGGACCATGTTCGTCGGCTTCCACACCACCTTCCTGGTCCAGCACTGGCTCGGCGCGGAGGGCATGCCGCGCCGCTACGCCGACTACCTGCCCACCGACGAGTTCACGATCCTCAACATGATCTCGACCGTCGGCTCGTTCGTGCTCGGCGTGTCGACGCTGTTCTTCCTCTACAACGTGTGGAAGTCGTACCGGGTCGGCAAGCGGGTCACGGTGAACGACCCGTGGGGCTACGGCAACTCGCTGGAATGGGCGACGAGCTGCCCGCCTCCGCTGCGCAACTTCGACACGATGCCGCGGATCCGCTCCGAGCGGCCCGCCTTCGACGCCAAGTACGGCAAGGACGTCTCCGATCTGGGCCGCGAAGTCCGCGCCGGCGATGCGAAGGCGCCACAGACGCTGCGCGAGTCGCTGCATGGCCCGGCGGGCCCGGACGCCTCGGACGCGCCGGTCGCGGGCGGGGCCACCGGCACGGCGACGGCGGAGCGCCACCGTCCGGGCGACCGGTCCGGCGCCCGCGGCGTCCGCATCCCGGACCCCGCCGACATCGAGCGCGAGGGCCACGAGGGCGTCTCCCCGGGCGGGGCCACCTGGGACGCCGACACCGGCGACCGCCACAGCGATCCCCGGTACCGCACCGGTGAGCCGGACGACTCCGGGGAGCGCTGACACAGACGTTCCCCGGGGGACGCCCGGCCCGGTGACGGCGCCCGTCAGCGGGTGAAGCGGGCCAGGAAGCCCTTCTTGACCTCGCTCGCCCGCTGCTGCTCGCCCGCCAGCGCGCTGACGACGATCAGGGCGCCGGTCAGCGCCGGGACGACCCACTGCAGGGCGGAGAGCTGCTTCTGGGCCTTGGCGACGTCGCCGGGCGTGCTCGCGGCGGGCTCGGTGCCGGCCAGGGCGGGCACCGACTCGTCCTGGGCGACCTTGCGCCCGAGCAGCCGGCTGTAGCCGGTCACGGCCAGCGCCGCCGCGGTCAGCCCGGCCTTCGCGAGGGCGGTGGAGCCGGCGCCACGCTGGACGGCCAGCCGGCCGCTGTTGCCGACCAGCTCGCCGACGCTGCCCGCCACGTGCGCGCCGATCGCGGCGGCGTTCACCGGCGTCCACTTGTTCCATCCGGTGTTCGCCACGCGGCCGGTGCCGTCCGCCGTGTCGGCCTGCGCGGACGCCGGGTTGAGGGCGACGGCGTTCGCCAGCGTGCCGCCGAACCAGGCCGCCAGGCCGACGTCGTGCAGGGAACGGGACAGGGTGTTCGTTGCCACAGGATCCTCCGAGCTCGTCGATACGGTTGTTCGTCGGCTACCCGGGGCCCGGCCCGCTACACCGGGCGGCGGCGTCGTGAGAGTGACAGTTGTCGCTGGTGGGAGGCCCCGGGGGACCGTTTGGCCCGGCTCGTGGCGGGTAGCCGCGCGTACACTCTCGGGCCATGGAATGGGCGCGGCTGCGGGACCCGGTGCGGCGGGCGGGGCGGGTCACGCTGGTCGCGTG
>NZ_JAUQWH010000299.1 GCF_030757795.1 Actinoplanes oryzae | reverse complement strand
CCTGGTCATGCCGACCCTGGCCGAGGCGGCGATGGCGGCCGTGCCCCGCGACCGGGGCGGCATGGCGGCCGGTGCCGTCAACACCGCCCGCCAGCTGGGCTTCGCGATCGGCATCGCGGTGCTGGGCACGGCCTTCGCCGGTCGCGCCCGCGCCCACCTCACCGACGCCGGCGCCCCCGACCCGGAGAACACGGCCCACGGCCTCGCCGGCGGCCAGGCCCAGCGCATCCTGGCGGCTGTCCCCGCCGAGGTACGCGACACAGTGGACAAGGCCCTGCACGGCGCCTCGATCGCCGGCCTCGACGCGGCGTTCCTGGTCGCCGCGGGCGCGGGCATCCTCGCCGGCATCGCCGTGCTGCTCCTGGTCCGCCCGGCCCGCCCGGCCGCGGATGTTCCCGCTCCGGAGAAGGCGCCGGCCGTCACGCACTGAGGCGCCGGGTCACACGACCGGGCCGCGGAGGATGCCGTTCTCGACGAGGGAGACGGCCTGCTTCACGCGGGTGAAGACGGGCACCGCCTCGCACGTGTGTACCTCGGCGATCGCCGCGATCTCCGTGGTCAGGTAGCGGTACAGGGCCGGGGCGTCGGGGCACAACGCGATCGCCACCAGCGAGGCGGCGCCCGTCACCGCGGCGGCCCACGCCAGGGGCGTGTGGTCGGCGAGGCGGGCGCCCACGGCGGCGAGGTCGGTGGGGGAGACCGTGAACCACAGGTGGGCCACCGCGCGGAAGCCCAGGGCGTTCACCGAGGTGTCGAGGTCGAAGCGGACGAGGCCCGCCTCGGTGAGGGTGGCCAGCCGGAGGGCCGCCTTGCGTTGCGTCCAGCCGGTGGCCTCGGCCAGCGCGGCGTAGCTGGCCCGGCCGTCGTGCGCGAGCGCCACGATCAGCGGCCGGTCCTCGGGGGTCAGTTCGGCCCCGGTCGAGACGCCGGGCACGTCGTCGGCCAGCAGCTCGCGGCGCTGGTCGGCGCCCAGCTTGTCGTCCGCGGTGATCCAGTCCGCCTCGCCCCGGCCCACGAAGCGGTGCAGCACCTGGTGGGTGCTCAGCGACAGCACGTTCGCCGCGCGGGGCAGGTGGGCGAGCAGCCCGTCGGCGGACGATTCGTCGACGGACACCTGGCAGGTCAGCTCCGCGCCGCCCGCGCCGATGGCGACCCAGCTGGTGTCCGTGCGCCGCGCGAGGGCGGCCGCCGTCGCCGCCGCTGTCCCCGGGCGGCAGGAGATGCGCAGCATCCACGAGCTCGTGCCGGGCAGCAGCGACCGGTCCACCATCCCGAAGACCCGGACCAGGCCGTGCGACCGCATCTGCTGGTAGCGCCGCGCGACGGTCTGCTCGGACACGTCGAGGACCGCGGCGAGGCGGGCGAAGGGAACCCGCGGCGCGAGGGTCAGCCCGTGGAGGATCTGCCGGTCCAGCCGGTCGATGGTGGCGGATCTCGCAGGGGTACGCGCCGGCACGCTCGCATGCTACGGCAGCGCAGGGCAACCGGATCGGGGGATGGGCCGATGCCCGTTTCGCCCGTTACGGTCGGTGGGCGGCGTTGTCGCGGCATCCGTCGCCCTCGACCTCCGGAGTCCTCCATGTCGGTGTTCCGCGCGTCGAACGCGAAGCCCACCAGCCGGGCTCCCGCCGAGTTCCCCGACGGGCCGACCGAGCGCCTCGGCAGCCCCGAGATCCCGCCGGCGCAGCCCCGGGCCGGTGTCGCCGCCGCGATCCTGCTCGCCATGCTGGCCCTGATCGTGGCGACCGCCGCCCTGCTGCTGGCGTGGCGCGCCCAGGACCGGAGCGGGCACGAGACCCCGGCGACGGCAGCGTGGGCGATGGAAGGGTGGCACGGTGCGCCTGACAGAATGATGGTCGCGCCCCGTGAACACCTGTGTGAGGAGATCTTCCCGTGATCCGTACCCATGAAGCCGGCAGCCTGCGGGCCGAGCACGCCGGCCAGACGGTGACGCTCGCCGGGTGGGTGGCCCGCCGGCGCGACCACGGCGGCGTGATCTTCGTCGATCTGCGCGACGCCTCGGGCATCGTGCAGGTGGTCTTCCGCGAGGAGGACGCGCACGCGCTGCGCAACGAGTTCTGCGTGAAGGTCACCGGCGAGGTCCGCACCCGGCCCGAGGGCAACGAGAACCCGGAGCTGGCCACCGGCGCGATCGAGGTCGCCGCCACCGAGCTGGTCGTGCTCTCCGAGGCCGCGCCGCTGCCGCTGCCCGTCGACGACACGATCACCGCGTCGGACGACCTGCGCCTGAAGTACCGCTACCTGGACCTGCGCCGCTCCGGCCCGGCGAGCGCGCTCAAGCTGCGCAGCCGCGCCAACCAGATCGCCCGCGAGGTGCTGCACGCCCGCGACTTCAACGAGATCGAGACGCCGACCCTGACCCGGTCGACGCCCGAGGGCGCCCGCGACTTCCTGGTGCCGGTCCGGCTGCAGCCCGGCACCTGGTACGCGCTGCCGCAGTCCCCGCAGCTCTTCAAGCAGCTGCTCATGGTCTCGGGCCTGGAGCGCTACTACCAGATCGCGCGCTGCTACCGGGACGAGGACTTCCGCGCCGACCGGCAGCCGGAGTTCACCCAGCTCGACATCGAGATGTCCTTCGTCACGCAGGAGGACATCATCGAGCTCGGCGAGGAGCTCGTCAGCAAGCTGTGGGGCGAGCTGGCCGGCTACCAGGTGCAGCTGCCGATCCCGCGGATCACCTGGACCGACGCGATGAACCGCTACGGCTCCGACAAGCCCGACCTGCGCTACGGCGTCGAGCTGACCGAGCTGACGTCCTATCTCGCGGGCACGTCCTTCCGCGTGTTCGCCGGTGCCATCGACGCGGGCGGCTACGTGGGCGCGGTCGTCATGCCCGGCGGCGCCTCGCAGACCCGCAAGGAGCTCGACGGCTGGCAGGACTGGGCGAAGGCCCGGGGTGCCCGCGGCCTGGCCTACGTGGTGCTGGACGCCGACACCGGTGAGGCACGCGGACCGGTCGCGAAAAATCTGTCAAATGAGCATTTGTCGGGATTGGCGGACGTGGTCGGGGCGAAGCCGGGGGATGCGATCTTCTTCGCTGCGTCGGCCGAGCGCCGCGAGGCTCAGGAGCTGCTCGGCGCCGCCCGCATCGAGATCGCCAAGCGCGCCGGCCTGATCGACGAGTCGGCGTGGGCGTTCTGCTGGGTCGTCGACGCGCCCATGTTCGAAAAGACCGACGAGGGCGGCTGGACCGCCGTGCACCACCCCTTCACCTCGCCCAACGAGGAGTGGGAGGCGAAGTTCGAGGAGGCGCCCGACAAGGCGCTCGCCTACGCGTACGACATCGTGGTGAACGGCAACGAGATCGGCGGCGGCAGCGTCCGTATCCACCGCGCCGACGTGCAGAAGCGGGTCTTCGACCTGCTGGGCATCACGCCGGAGGAGGCCGAGGACAAGTTCGGCTTCCTGCTGGAGGCGTTCAAGTACGGGCCCCCGCCGCACGCCGGCATCGCCCTGGGCTGGGACCGCACCTGCATGCTGCTCTCCGGCAACGAGTCGATCCGCGAGGTCATCGCCTTCCCGAAGACCCGCGGCGGCTACGACCCGCTGACCACGGCGCCGACCCCGATCACCGCGCAGCAGCGGCTCGAGGCCGGCATCGACGCCAAGCCCAAGGCCGCGGCCGGCACCCCGGGCACCGACGGCGTCGCCGCACCGGTCCTGCCGTAGTGAGAATCGCGGTCATCGGCGCGAGCGGGCACCTCGGCGGCGAGGTCGCCCGGCTCGCGCTGATGAGCGGACACGTCGTCGTGGCGCGCTCGGCGGCGTCGACGCGGGCGGCCAGAACGCCCACGTCGCCGAGCTCGCCGCCGCGCTGGCCGCCCACGGGCACGAGGTGCGCGTCTACACCCGCCGCGACGACGCCGCGCTGCCGGACACGGTCACGGTCAAGGGCTTCGACGTGGTGCACGTGCCGGCCGGCCCGCCGGTCGTGCTGCCCAAGGACGAGCTGCTGCCCTTCATGGGCGCCTTCGCCGACTGGCTGGCCGCCGAGTGGCGCACCAGCTGGCTGCCCGACGTCGCGCACGCGCACTTCTGGATGAGCGGGCTCGCCGCCGTCACCGCCGCGCGCCGCTGCGACGTGCCGGTCCTGCAGACCTTCCACGCCCTGGGCACGGTCAAGCGGCGCCACCAGGGTGCGGCCGACACGAGCCCGGAGCACCGGATCGCGTACGAGCGGCAGCTGGGCCGGGTCGTCGACCGCATCGTCGTGCAGTGCCAGGACGAGGTGCGCGAGCTGCTGCGCATGGGCCTGTCCCGGTCCAACATGGTGCTCGTCCCGTCCGGGGTGAACACGGACGTGTTCGCGCCCGAGGGCCCGGTCGAGCCCCGCCGCGACGGCTTCGCGCGGATCCTGACCGTCGGGCGGCTCGTCGAGCGCAAGGGCTACGAGGACCTGATCCGGGCGCTGCCGGCCGTACCCGGGGCGGAGCTGGTCGTCGTGGGCGGGCCGCCGGACGGGGACGTGAGCGACCACCCGTACGCCCGCCGCCTGCGCGCCCTCGCCCAGCACTGCGGCGTCGGGGACCGGGTCGTCCTGGCCGGCGCGGTGTCCGCCGCCCGCATGCCGCACTGGTACCGCTCGGCCGACGTCCTCGCCGCCGCCCCCTGGTACGAGCCGTTCGGTCTCACCCCGCTCGAGGCCATGGCCTGCGGCGTCCCCGTCGTGGGCAGCGCGGTCGGCGGCCTCACCGACACCGTCGTCGACGGCATCACCGGCGACCTCGTGCCCCCGCGCGACCCGGGCGCCCTGGGCACCGCGCTGCGCCGGCTGCTGCGCGACGACATCCGCCGCGTCTCGTACGCGGCCGCGGCGAGCGACCGCGCCACGCACTCCTACGCGTGGCCGCGCATCGCCGCCCGCCTGGCCGGCGTCTACGCCGGCGTGGCCGGCCTGACCGTGACCCCCACCCTCACCACCGAGTCCCGAGAGGCGGTCGTCTGATGGACCCGTTGG
>NZ_JAUQWH010000298.1 GCF_030757795.1 Actinoplanes oryzae | reverse complement strand
CAGCCGGGCCCGGCGGCGACGCCCTTGCTGATCCGGTACGCCGAGATGTCGCCCTTCACGTACGACCGCAGCTGCGAGACGCGCGCCGGGGCGGTGCCGTGATCCGCCACGTACGCCATGATGGCGGCATCCACGGAACGGCACGTGGCGGCGCCGGCCACCTGCTCCGCCCGGGCCGTCAGCGCGTCGCTGTTCAACGCAGCGTAAGAAACACCGGCAATACTCACTGTCACTGCTGCGGCCACGGCAGCCTCGCTCAACGTCACGCAGCTACTCTAGGCGTCATAACCCTGAGTAGTGAGAGTCCGGTCAGGTCGGGAAGATCATCCAAAAGTCTTACTGAAAGTAGTTTGCGGGCGGGGTGCGGGCGCGCCACGCCGGAGGGTCATCGCCGGGATGTGCGTACGGAGTCCGCTTTATACCTGTATGACGGTTTCATGGGAGAGTTGACGAAGCGGGACAAGCAGATTCTCGGCGGCAGCGTCGCGGTGCTCGTGGCGGCGGGAGCGGGGGCGCTCGTCCTCGGCGACAGCGGCGGCAGCCCGGCCGTGCCCGGGGCGGCCGGGCTCGGGCGACGGCCGGTGATCGCGGACGCCCGGCTCGGCCCGGCCCGCGAGCCCGACGCGGCGCTGAACATCGTTCCGGTGTCGCGGCAGCCCGCCCCGGCCCCCGGCGCGCCGTCGACCGCCCCGGAGACCGCCGGCCCGTTCACCCCCGACGCGATCGACCCGTCGACGATCTGGACGCTGACACCCGCGGGCCCGGTCCGGTCCACGACCCGACCGGCGACGCGGCGGCCGGTCGTGCCCGTGCGGACCGCTCCCGGCGTACCGGTGATCCCGGCCACGATGCCGCCGGTGCTGACGCCGCCCGTACCGACGCCGGTCCGCACCTCCCCGGAGCCGCCGCCGGTCGTCACGCTGCCGCCGGTCGTCACGCCGCCGCCGCCGCGGGAGGAACCCGAGCCGGTCGAGACGCCCACCTGGGAGGAGCCCGAGCCGGTCGAGACCGACGACTGGGAGGAGCCCGCCGCCCGCGACGAACCCGACGAGCGCTGGGACGAGGCCGTCGAACCGCACTTCTTCCCCTGGGAGTCCGGCGAGGGCGGCCTGCCCGACGCGGACACCTTCGACTGGGAGTCGGACCGCCTGGACGGGATCGACGACATCGACTGACGGCGGGCTGTCATACGATCAGCGGCGGGATCACACGTACGCACGGAGGGATGACATGACTACCGAGACGCTGGAGTTCCAGGCCGAGGCGCGCCAGCTCCTGCAGCTGATGGTCCACTCGATCTATTCGAACAAGGACATCTTCCTGCGCGAGCTGATCTCCAACGCCTCCGACGCCCTGGACAAGCTGCGCCTCGCCGCCCTCACCGACGACGCCCTGACCGCCGAGGATCTGCACATCGCGATCGAGGCGGACCAGGAGGCGCGGACGATCACGGTGCGGGACAACGGCATCGGCATGTCCCGGGACGAGGTCGTGGCGCTGATCGGCACGATCGCCAAGTCCGGCACCGCGGAGCTGCTGCGCAAGCTCAAGGAGAGCAAGGACTCGTCGGCCGGCGAGCTCATCGGCCAGTTCGGCGTCGGCTTCTACTCGACGTTCATGGTGGGCGACAAGGTCACCCTGGTCACGCGCAAGGCCGGCGAGGACACGGGTACGCGCTGGGAATCGGCCGGCGAGGGCACGTTCACGATCGAGGAGGTCGCGGACGCGGCGTCCGGCACGGCGGTGACCGTCCACCTGCGCCCGGCCGACGAGGAGGACGCCCTCTACGACTACACCGACGAGTGGAAGATCAAGGGGATCGTCAAGCGGTACTCCGACTTCATCTCGTTCCCGATCCGCCTGGTCAAGCCTTCCTCCTCGGAGGGCGAAGACTCGCCGGAGCCGGAGACGCTCAACTCCATGAAGGCCCTGTGGGCGCGCCCGCGCTCCGAGGTCAAGGACGAGGAGTACCACGAGTTCTACCGGCACATCAGCCACGACTGGACCGACCCGCTGGAGATCATCCAGATGCGGGCGGAGGGCACCTTCGAGTACGAGGCCCTGCTCTTCATCCCGGCCCGCGCCCCGCACGACCTCTTCCAGCGCGACGGCCGCCGCGGCATCCAGCTCTACGTCAAGCGCGTCTTCATCATGGACGACAGCCAGGAGCTGATCCCCGACTACCTGCGCTTCGTCAAGGGCGTCGTCGACGCGGCCGACCTGTCGCTCAACATCTCCCGCGAGATCCTGCAGCAGGACCGCCACATCCAGATGATCCGCAAGCGCCTGGCCCGCAAGGTCCTCAGCACCATCAAGGACCTGCAGACCAAGGAGCCGGAGAAGTACGCGACCCTGTGGCGCGAGTTCGGCCGGGCGATCAAGGAGGGCCTGCTCAACCCGGGCGAGGACCAGAAGGGCATCCTCGACGTGTCGTCCTTCGCCACCACGCACGGCGCCGAGCCCACCACCCTCGCCGACTACGTGGCGCGGATGAAGGAGGGCCAGGAGGAGATCTACTTCATGACCGGCGAGAGCCGGGCCCAGGTGGAGAACTCGCCGCACATGGAGGCCTTCCAGGCCCAGGGGTACGAGGTCCTGCTGCTCACCGACCCGGTCGACGAGATCTGGGTCGAGGCGGTGCCGGACTACGACGGCAAGAAGCTGCAGTCCATCGCCCGGGGCAACGTCGACCTCCCCGCCGACGAGAAGCCGTCGGAGGAGAAGACCGGCGAGTTCGCGCCCCTGCTCACCTGGCTCGGCGAGACCCTCGACGAGGTCAAGGAGGTGCGCCTGACCGGCCGCCTGTCCACCTCGCCCGCCCTGCTGGTCAGCGACAGCAACGACATGACGCCGACGCTCGAGAAGATGTACAAGGCCATGGGCCAGGAGGTCCCCGCGGTCAAGCGCATCCTCGAGCTCAACCCGTCGCACCCGCTGGTGGTGGCGCTGCGCGACGCCCACGAGCGGGACGCCGCGGACGCGTCGCTCCCGGAGACGGCCGAGCTGCTCTACGGCACGGCGCTGCTGGCCGAGGGCGGCGACCTGGCGGACCCGGCCCGCTTCGCCAAGCTGCTCGCGGACCGGCTCGCCAAGACGGTCTAGGGTCGCTGCACCACGGTTTTCAGGGCTTCGCGTACGGCGGTGGCACCGGCTGCCACCGCCGCCGCGGCACCCCGCACCGTGGCGGCGACCGGTCCCTGCGGCGGGATCCGCTCCTCGACGGCCTCCCACGCGGGCTGATCGATCGGGAACGGGTTCCCGCCGCCGGGCGCCCGCAGCACCCGGGTGCCCGCGAAGCGCGCGTCCGCCTTGAGCGTCTCCCGGGAGATCACCGGGAAGACGTGCTCCAGCGTCACCTCGATCGCGGTGTGATCGTCCGCCTTGCCGCTCACGACACCCGTGGCGACAGCCCCGCCGCCCCGGCCGCTGCGCCATACGACGACGCCGTCGCCCGGAGCGATCTCCGCCCGATGTCGCCGGATCGGCCAGCTCGACGGCCCGGGCCCGGTGGGTTGATCCTTCGTCTGCAGCAGCCAGTGCGCCATGATCGTGATTGTCGCGCCGGGGCCGGGCGGGCGGCCTGTGATCGCGGAAGGACCACCCTAGGGTGGGCGGATGACGACCAGCACGGAGATCCGCCTCGCCTCCCGTCCGCACGGCGCGCCCGTGGCGGAGAACTTCACGCTCGTGGAGACGGCGCTGCCCGAGCCGGGGCCCGGCCAGCTGCTCGTGCGCAACGAGCTGCTCAGCGTCGACCCGTACATGCGGGGGCGGATGAGCGACGCCAAGTCCTACGTCGCCCCGTACGAGGTCGGCAAGGCCCTCGAAGGCGGCGCGGTGGGCGTGGTCGAGGCCTCGCGGGCGCCCGGCTTCGCCCCGGGGGATCACGTGCTGCACGGGCTGGGCTGGCGCTCGCACGCGCTGGTGCCGGCCGCCTCCGCGGCGAAGGTGGACCCGGCCGTCGCGCCGCTCGGAGCGTACCTGGGCGTGCTGGGCATGACCGGGCTGACCGCGTACGCGGGGCTGGTCCGCACCGCCGAGTTCCGCGAGGGTGACGCGGTCTTCGTGTCGAGCGCGGCCGGCGCCGTCGGCCAGGTGGTGGTCCAGCTGGCCCGGCTGCGCGGCGCGAGCCGGGTGATCGGCAGCGCCGGCTCGCCGGACAAGGTCGCCTGGCTGCGCGACGAGCTGGGCGCCGACGCCGCGTTCGACTACCACGACGGCCGGGTGCGCGACCTGCTCAAGGCGGCCGCCCCGGAGGGCATCGACGTCTACTTCGACAACGTCGGCGGCGATCACCTGGAGGCGGCGATCAGCGCCCTGAAGGTGCACGGGCGGGTGTGCGTCTGCGGCATGATCAGCGTCTACAACGCCACCGAGCCGGTGCCCGCGCCCCGCAACCTGAGCCAGCTGATCGGCAAGCGGCTCACCGTCCGCGGCATGCTGGTCCGCGACCACCAGGACCTGCGTGACCGGTTCCTGGCCGAGGTGGGGCCGCTCGTCGCCGACGGCCGCCTGCGCTACCAGGAGACCGTCCACGACGGGATCGCGAACACCCCCGAGGTGTTCATGGCGATGCTGCGCGGGCAGGCGGGGCCGGGCAAGATCCTGGTCCGGGTCTGAGCCTCATCCGGCGGCCGGATAAGCGGCATCGGGCCGGAGACGGCCGAGAGCATCGGTCCCTCTGCAACGGAGAAGAAGGCAACCGCCAGGACGGCGGAAATAGCGAGCGCTGCGAGACCTCCGCCGCCCACTAGCAGGAAGTAGCTACTTCGGCGATAACTGCCGGCCGGACTGAACCACAGCTTCACGAGCCTGAAGTGGATGCTGAGCGCGAATAGCCCGCCCAGGATCGAGAGACTTCCGGCGACCGCCAACCGCAAAGTCTTGTTCGCGTCGAAGCCGACGCGCTCGGCGAGTCGATATAGTCCGGCGTGCCATCAGCCGAAGTTGCTGGCAAGATCCTCGTACGCGCGTCTCTGAGCCGAGCAGGCCGCAAAAGCACCGTTGATCCGGTGCCGGAGGCCCACCCCACGCGGACGTGGGATGGGCCTCGGCGGGCGGTGGGTCAGCGGCGCTCGGTGGTGTAGAGGGTGGCGATCTCGTCGTCGG
>NZ_JAUQWH010000297.1 GCF_030757795.1 Actinoplanes oryzae | reverse complement strand
GGTTCGGCAAGGCCATCCTGACGACGTTCGGCAACTGAAGCTGAGAGTTACGGAAGTGAGCAAGCGTGCCTGAGTACGACGACGAGAACGCCCTCTCCGCCGACGAGCAGTCGTCGGTGGCCACGGCGGGCGACGCCGAGTCGGTCGAGGCCGCCGCCCAGACCGCCCCGGACGAGGCTGAGCCCGCCGAGGCCGAGGCCGCTCCCGATGTGGACGACAACTACGACCCGGTGGCCGAGCTGCGGCAGAAGCTGCGCTACGCCCCCGGCGACTGGTATGTCGTGCACTCCTACGCCGGCTACGAGAACAAGGTCAAGACCAACCTCGAGACCCGCATCACGAGCCTCGACATGGAGGACTTCATCTTCCAGGTCGAGGTGCCGACCCGCGAAGAGGTCGAGGTCAAGAACGGCAAGCGCAACCAGGTGCAGGCGAAGGTCTTCCCCGGTTACATCCTCGTCCGGATGGATCTCACCCCGGAGTCCTACTCCTGCGTGCGCAACACGCCCGGCGTGACCGGCTTCGTGGGCGCGACCGACCGCGTCGACCGCCCGGCCCCGCTCTCGCTCGACGAGGTGCTGAAGTGGCTGGCGCCGGCCGTCGAGCAGGAGGAGAAGAAGGCCAAGCCCGAGGTCAAGGTCCTCGACTTCGAGGTGGGCGACTCCGTCACGGTCACCGACGGCGCCTTCGCCTCGCTGCCGGCGTCGATCTCGGAAATTAACGCGGACCAGCAGAAGTTGAAGGTTCTGGTCTCCATCTTCGGCCGGGAGACGCCGGTCGAGCTCAACTTCAACCAGGTCGCCAAGATCTGAGTTGCCGCACCCCGCACGTCGTGGGAGGGGCGCGCGATTCGTCGCGCCCCGCGATCTACCACAGGAGTAAAGAGAAATGGCACAGCGCAGCAAGGCGTACCGCAAGGCCGTCGAGCAGATCGACGCCTCGAAGCTCTACGAGCCCACCGAGGCCGTGAAGCTGGCGAAGGACACCGCCTCCACCAAGTTCGACGCCACGGTCGAGGTCGCGATGCGGCTCGGCGTGGATCCGCGCAAGGCGGACCAGATGGTTCGCGGCACGGTCAACCTGCCGCACGGCACCGGTAAGACCGCCCGCGTCATCGTCTTCGCCCAGGGCGCGAAGGCCGAGGAGGCCGTCGCGGCCGGCGCCGACGAGGTCGGCACGGACGAGCTCGTCGCCCGGATCCAGGGTGGCTGGCTGGACTTCGACGCCGCGATCGCGACGCCGGACCAGATGGCCAAGATCGGCCGGATCGCCCGCATCCTCGGCCCGCGTGGCCTCATGCCCAACCCGAAGACGGGCACGGTCACCGTGGACGTGACCAAGGCCGTCTCCGACATCAAGGGCGGCAAGATCACGTTCCGGGTGGACCGCCACTCGAACCTGCACCTGATCATCGGCAAGGCGTCCTTCTCCGAGCAGCAGCTCATCGAGAACTACGGCGCCGTGCTCGACGAGGTCCTGCGGGCCAAGCCGTCCGCGGCCAAGGGCAGCTACCTCAAGAAGATCGCCGTCAGCACCACCATGGGCCCCGGCATCCTGATCGACCCTAAGGTCGTCAAGGGTTTCCAGGCCGCCCAGGACTGATCGGCCGACGTTCCACGCGAGAGGCCCCCGGCTCACGCCGGGGGCTTTTTCGTGCTGCTGATCCCGTCCTCGCCCTGGGCGTGAGCCCGCAGCAGTCGAGCGCCGGTGTGCTCAGCAGCGACCCGCAGAGACCCGCAGAGACCCGCAGCGCGCCGCCGTGTTCTTGTTCCGGCACTGCGCAGGCATCGGCAAGGTCAAGGTCAAGGCGCGCGATTTGGCAATGTGCGGCTGAGCGCGTACTGTTGCTTCTCGAAGTTCCACCCACAGACCGCTGGTTGCCGCAGTCGCCGTCGTGCCGACGGGGGTTGTGGCCGAAGGTCCCGCAACAGGCGGGCGGCCCGCGCAGGGGAGAACGGTTCGCGATCATGTCGACGCTTCCGAGCGTCCATGCCCGCCCCGTGCGCCCTGCGCCCGGGGCGTTTCTCGTTGTCGGGGCCGGTAGATGCCGGCGGCTCATGAGCAACGAGAGAGGAGGGACATGGCGGACAAGCCGGTCCGGGCCGACAAGGCCACTGCGGTCGCCGAGCTCACGGAGCAGTTCCGTAACTCGTCGGCCACCGTGCTCACCGAGTACCGCGGCCTCACGGTCAAGGAAATCAGCGAGCTTCGTCGTTCGCTCGGCAACGAGACCAAGTACTCCGTGTCGAAGAACACGCTCGCGAAGCGGGCTGCGGCCGACGCGGGGATCGAGGGCCTCGACGCGCTCTTCGCCGGTCCTACCGCGCTCGCGTTCGTCGGCGGTGACGTGGTCGAGGCGGCCAAGGGCCTTCGTGCCTTCGCCCGAGCCAACCCCACCCTGGTGATCAAGGGCGGCGTCTTCGAGGGCAAGGCCATCTCGGCCGACGAGGTCACCAAGCTCGCCGACCTCGAGTCCCGTGAGGTGCTGCTGGCCAAGCTGGCCGGCGCCATGAAGGGCAACCTGACCAAGGCCGCGGGCACCTTCCAGGCCCCGCTCGCCCAGGTCGCACGTCTGGCAGCTGCTCTGCAGGACAAGCGCGCGCAGGACGGTTCCGCCGAGGCCTGACGGTCTCAGCGGCGTTCGACTTACATCTGACTGAAACAACGAAAGGTTGCCAGACATGGCGAAGCTCAGCACCGACGAGCTGCTCGACGCGTTCAAGGAAATGACCCTGATCGAGCTCTCCGAGTTCGTGAAGCAGTTCGAAGAGGTCTTCGAGGTCACCGCCGCCGCGCCCGTCGCGGTTGTCGCGGGTGGCGGCGCGGCCGGCGGCGACGCCGCTCCGGCCGAGGCCGAGAAGGACTCCTTCGACGTCGTCCTCGAGGCCGACGGTGGCAAGAAGATCCAGGTCATCAAGGTCGTGCGCGAGCTGACCGGCCTGGGCCTCAAGGAGGCCAAGGACGCCGTCGAGAGCGCCCCCAAGGCGATCCTCGAGGGTGTCAACAAGGAGAAGGCCGAGGAGGCCAAGGCCAAGCTCGAGGGCGAGGGCGCCAAGGTCACCCTCAAGTGACCTGAGGTCTCACCTGATCTGCCCGGACGGGCGGGGATCCCACACCGGATCCCCGCCCGTTCGGTGTCTCCGACAAAATCCCAGGTCAGAGCGCTTTTGGCGGGACGTCGGATGACTGACTCGCATAAACCGCGAATCACCCCATATGCTCTCTAACGGGTTGGGTCACAGGACCCGCCCCCAGCGCAAGTCTTGACTGTGTGTCCGCTGACAGGCACGCTGACATCAGCAAGTTTCCGCGCTTGCGACAGCCGTCTGATGGGTAATCCGGTGTTGCCGGGTCCCCCGCAGACCGGCACCCGAGGGAGAGTTGCCGCGTTCGAGCGGCCCCGTCTGGACCCTGGCCGAGAAGGCGCAGGTCAGAGGCGACGGGGATCCGTTCCGCAGGTCCCCTCCGGTGTGGGCTGGACAGCGGTTAGCCGAGCGGCTACACTGCTAGTTTGCGCTGCCTTCTGCCTTGAGCCCTGCAGGGACATCCATCCGGGTGAATTCCTGGGGGTCCATTGGAGTGCCCAGAGCAGTAGACAGCGCAGAAAGTTGCATCAGCAGCTCAGCCGCATCAGCAGCACCGGTCCTCGGAAGGACGCATCTTGGCAGCTTCCCGCCCTGCGAAGACCAGCCGTACGTCGAGCGCATACGCTCCCCGCCGTATTTCTTTCGGCCGGATCCAAGAGCAGCTTGAGGTCCCCAACCTCCTCGCCCTCCAGACGGAGTCCTTTGACTGGCTGGTCGGCAACGAGGCTTGGCAGGCCCGCACGACGGACGATCCGCACGCCCACTCGGGCCTCGCAGAGATCCTCGAAGAGATCAGTCCCATTGAGGACTTCTCCGGCACCATGTCGCTGTCCTTCTCCGCTCCGCGCTTCGACGAGGTCAAGGCCTCGATCGAGGAGTGCAAGGAGAAGGACCTGACCTACTGCGCGCCGCTGTTCGTGACCGCGGAGTTCACCAACAACACCACTGGCGAGATCAAGAGCCAGACCGTGTTCATGGGTGACTTCCCGATGATGACCCCCAAGGGGACGTTCGTCATCAACGGCACCGAGCGCGTCGTGGTGAGTCAGCTCGTCCGCTCCCCGGGCGTGTACTTCACCAAGGAGCCGGACAAGACCTCCGACCGCGACCTGTCCAGCGTCAAGATCATCCCGAGCCGGGGTGCCTGGCTCGAGTTCGACATCGACAAGCGGGACACCGTCGGGGTCCGCATCGACCGCAAGCGCCGGCAGGCCGTCACCGTCCTGCTCAAGGCGATCGGCTGGTCGGCGGACCAGATCCGTGAGCGGTTCGGGTGGTCCGAGCTGCTCATGACGACGCTCGAGAAGGACCACATCGCCGGGCAGGACGAGGCCCTGCTCGACATCTACCGCAAGCTCCGTCCGGGTGAGCCCCCGACCCGGGAGAACGCGCAGACCCTGCTCGACAACCTCTTCTTCAACCCGAAGAGGTACGACGTCGCCAAGGTCGGCCGCTACAAGTTCAACAAGAAGCTGGACATCGACGTCCCGATCGTCCGCGGCACCCTCACCGAAGAGGACATCGTCAAGACCGTGGACTACCTCGCCCGGCTGCACGCCGGCGAGGAGGGCTACGAGGCCGACGACATCGACCACTTCGGCAACCGGCGCCTGCGCACGGTCGGCGAGCTCATCCAGAACCAGGTCCGCGTCGGCCTGTCCCGGATGGAGCGCGTCGTCCGCGAGCGCATGACGACGCAGGACGTCGAGGCGATCACGCCGCAGACCCTGATCAACATCCGTCCCGTCGTGGCGGCGATCAAGGAGTTCTTCGGCACGTCGCAGCTGTCGCAGTTCATGGACCAGACCAACCCGCTGGCGGGCCTCACCCACCGGCGCCGGCTGAGCGCGCTCGGCCCGGGTGGTCTGTCCCGTGAGCGGGCGGGCTTCGAGGTCCGTGACGTGCACCCGTCCCACTATGGCCGGATGTGCCCGATCGAGACGCCGGAAGGCCCGAACATCGGCCTGATCGGTGCTCTCTCGACCTTCGCGCGGGTGAACCCGTTCGGTTTCGTCGAGACCCCGTACCGCAAGGTGGAGAAC
>NZ_JAUQWH010000296.1 GCF_030757795.1 Actinoplanes oryzae | reverse complement strand
CCGTCGAGCTCGGCCGGCCGGGCCTCGCCGCCGGGGACCCCGAGTTGCTGGCGACCATGCGGCAGCTGGCCGGGCTGCTCGCGAGCGGCGGCGACCCGGCCGGGGCGCGGCGGCTGCTCGAGGAGGCCCAGGCGGCCGGGCACCGCCTCGGGCCGGCGGATCCGCTGCTGGTGCTCCTGGCCTACGACCTGGCCGTGGTCGCCGACGAGCTGGGCAACCGGCACGAGGCCCGGAAGAACTTCGCCCTGGTCGCCGAGCACGGGCCGGCGGCGCTCGGGCCCGGACACCCGGCCGTCGTCCACGCCCGCGAGGACGCCTCCCCGGTGCCTTCCGCGCCGCCGGTCTCTCCCGCTCCTCCCGCCTTCTCCGCGCCGCCGGCCTCACCCGTCTTCTCCGCGCCGCCGGCCTCACCGGTTTTCTCCGCGCCGCCCGCGCTTCCCGCGGGGCCGGGGCCGGGGCCGCGCCATTCCCGCACGCCGTGGATCGTCGCCGCCGCCGCGGTCGTCTTCGCCGTCGTCATGCTCGTCGTGGTGCTCGTCCGCCCCGGCGCCCAGCCCGACGCCGCGGCCCCCGCCGCCGCGCCGGCCACCGCCTCGCCCCTGCCGCTCGGCCCGCTGCCCCTGCCGTCCGTGACCCTGCCCAGCGCGGCGGCACCGAGCCCGTCCGCGGCCCGCCTGACCCCCTCCGCCACCCGCGTGGCCCCCTCCGCCGCCCGCGGGACGACGCCGGCCCCCAAGCCGTCCGCGAGCCCGAGGGCCACCACGGCCAAGCCGGCGGCCACCCGGATCACCACCCCCGCCACCGGCGCGCGCGTGCCCCGCGAGTTCACGGTCAAGTTCAGCCTGTCCCGCGCCGACGCGACCGCGCGGCGCACCGAGGTGCTGACCAGGGGAAGGCTGGCCCTCTACGTCGGCGCCACCACGGTCCTCATCGTCGCCGTCGCCGCGCTGGCCGCCCTCGACGCCGAGCGCGGCCACCCGGGCAGCACCATCGGCACCTACCCCGACGCGCTGTGGTGGGCGGTCGTCACGATCACCACCGTGGGCTACGGCGACCTGGCGCCGGTGACCGCCGAGGGACGCCTGGTCGCCCTGGCGATGATGATCGGCGGCATCGGCCTGATCGGCTTCGTCACGGGCTCCCTGGCCAGCTGGATCGTCGACCGCATCGGCGCCGACGAGCAGGAGCACGGGGCGACCCACCGCGACGTGGCGGGTCTGCTCGCCGAGATCCGCGAGCTGCGCGCCGACGTGGCCGCCCTCCGGGCCGAGGTACGCCACTCCGCCGACCCCGACTGACCTGCCCCGGGCCACGTTGCCCCGGCCGGTTTCAGGAGCGGTACAACGCGACCGCGATCTCGGCGAACGAGTGGATCAGCGGGCTCTCGCGGGCGCCGCGCCAGGCAACGACGAGCCGGCTCGGGGGCAGGTCGGTCAGCGGGACGCACACGAGCTCGTCCGTCGGCAGGTGCGTCCGCACCGGCGCGATGCCGACCGTGCCGTTCCAGAGGACGGCCTGCATGCACTCGGCGACCGTTCGCACGACGAGACCCGCGGGGCGGCCACCGGCGGGCTGCCCGCCGTTCCAGTAGGCACGCCACAGCGGGTCCGTGCCCTCCGGCAGCTGGAACCAGGGGCGGCCGGCGAGGTCGGTCACGCTCAGCGTCGCGCGGCCGGCCAGCGGATCGTCCGTACGCAGCACCGCCCCGACCGGATCCGCCCGCAACTCCCGCACGCGGAAGCCGGTCTCGTCGAACGGCCGCCGGGTGAGCGCCACGTCGGCCAGCCCGGCCCGCAACCCGGCCGTCGGGTCGGTGAAGTCGGACTCCCGGAAGTGCACGGCGACCGCCGGGTGAGCCCGCCGGAAGGTCGCCGCCAGCCGCCCGGCCGCCTCGTCGCCGCCGCCCAGCGTGCCGACCGTGAGCGTCGCCGCCCCGGCCGCCGTCACCCGGGCCCGGGCCTGGTCGGCCCGGGCGAGCAGGGCCGTCGCCTCGGCCAGCAGGGTCTCCCCGGCGGCGGTGAGCTCGACCCCGGCCGCCGAGCGGTGCAGCAGCACGACGCGCAGGTCCGCCTCCAGCTGCTTGATGGCCCGGCTCAGCGGCGGCTGCGTCATGGTGAGCCGCGCCGCCGCGCGCCCGAAGTGCCGCTCCTCGGCGACGGCCACGAAATAGCGCAGCAGGCGAAGGTCCATCACCGGCGACGATACCCGCCCGGTATCGGCAGGAAAGAAGAGGTCTTGGACGCCGGCCGCCCGGGTGCCGCAGAGTCGGTCTTCCGCACCACCGACCGAGGAGCCCCATGCCAGTGCCCGCCGGGATCACCGTCCACCACCTGCCCACCGGAACGTACGAGACCCGGGCCGCGCTCGCCGTCCAGGGCGGGTCGTGGCGGGACAAGCGGGCCTTCGCCGCCTCCGCGG
Source organism: Actinoplanes oryzae (assembly GCF_030757795.1). Classification (GTDB taxonomy): domain Bacteria; phylum Actinomycetota; class Actinomycetes; order Mycobacteriales; family Micromonosporaceae; genus Actinoplanes. The sequence goes on along the minus strand of NZ_JAUQWH010000296.1, from coordinate 2,734 downwards.
TCCTCGTCCGCCATCCCGGCGGGGACCTGCTGATCGACGCGGGCTTCGGCGCCGGCCTCGCCGGGCACCTCGCGATGCTGCCCCGCTACCGGCGCTCACCCCACGAGGTGGGCCGCACGGCGGCCGAGCAGCTCGACGCGGCCGGCTACGACCGGAGCCGGCTGCTCGGCGTCGTGCTCACGCACACCCACTGGGACCACGTGAGCGGCCTGGACGGCCTCGCCGGCACGCCGATCTGGCTCAACCCCGCCGAGCGGGAGTACGCCACCCGCACGCCCGACGGCATCGTCTTCCAGCACGTCTCCCGGGGCCACGAGCTGCACGAGTACGCCTTCGACAGCGGGCCGTACGAGGGCTTCGCCGCCAGCCACGACGTGCACGGCGACGGGTCCGTGGTGATCGCGCTCGCCGGCGGCCACACGACCGGCTCGGTCGTCGTCTTCGTGACCGAGTCGTCCGGCCGCCGCTACGCCTTCATCGGCGACCTGACCTGGCAGCTCGACGGCATCCGCCGCGGCGCCCCCCGCCCGTGGCTGATGCGCAAGCTCGCCGACGTGGACCCCGCCCTGGTGCACGAGGGCCTGCGGCACGTGATCGCCCTGGGCGGCGCCGTGCGCGTCGTGCCGGCCCACGACCTCGGCGCGTACGACGGCATCCCGCTGCTCTAACCGCGGGGCAGGGCGGGAAGCACGACCGTCCGGGTCGGCGTGGTGTTGCCGGCGCGGTCGGTCGCGGTGAACTCCAAGATCTGCGGCTCGTCGCGCAGCGCCCGGGTGAACGGCTCCTGGAACACGCCCCAGAACGTCTCCGCCGTGCGCCACTGGATGCGGTCCACCCCGGACACGTCGTCGGCCGCGTCGATCGTCACCTCGACGCTGGTGCCCCGGTCGCGCAGGCGGGCGGTCACCACGGGCGGGGCGGTGTCCACGGCCACCTCGCGGGCGGCGTGGACGGTGCGGCCCAGGGTGTCGGTCGCCCGGGCCCGCAGCACGTGCCGCCCCTCGGCGACCGCCCCGCCCAGCGACGACACCGACGCGATGCCGGGGCCGGGCGACACCACGGTGACCGTGGCGACCGGTGCCGTGGTGTACCAGCCCGAGGCGGCGGGCGAGCCGGCCACGTCGATCCGCAGCACCGGGACCGCGTCGGCCGCCCCGGCCTCGGGCGGCAGGTCCCAGACCACGACCTCTCCGGTGGCGGAGCGCCAGAGGGTGGCATCCGGGATGGTGGTGCCGGCGACCGAGTGGCCCACGGGCGCCGCCGTCGCCCCCGAGCGCGGGAGCGCCGGCGAGTCCAGGGTGCTCGACGCCGCGGCGACCAGAACGGCGAGCACCTCGTCGCGGGTCAGCAGGCCCGCGCCGGCGGCGCGGAGGGCGTACCCGTGGGCCGCGGTGAGGAAGTCCTCCACCGTGGCATAGCCACCGTCGCCCCAGAGCGCCGACAGGAAGGACCAGCCGTCCTGGTCGCGGCGGTTGGGCACGCCCGGATCGGCGCCGTGGAAGGCGATCCGCTCGTCGTCGAGCCGCAGGTACATGTGGTAGCGGTGGTCGCCGCCGGACCAGGCCGGCTCGAACGTGCGGCCCAGCACCGACACCAGATCACCGTCCATTGTGCAGTCGCCGATGCTGCCGTCGAGCATGCGGGACGCGGCCGGGGCGACGGGCAGTGTGGTCGTCGCGTCGTCGCGGGCCAGCAGCACGGTGGGTCCCCGCTCCACCGAGACCAGCTCCGGATCGTCCGGCGTGGGCACGAGCCGCACCGGCATCGGCAGGTCCAGGGAAACGGTTCCCGCCGGTTCCCGGATCGTCAGAAACCCTTGCACGGCACCGGGTACGGCAGCCCAGGGCGGAATGCGCAGGTGCAGCGCCGTGATGCCCGGGTCGAGCAGGGTGAGCGCCACGTGCCCGTCGCGCGGGTACCGCGTCCGCAGCTCAGCCACGCCGGCGAGGACGGACGGCACGTACTGGAGGACGTACAGCTCGGTGCCGTCCCGGAAGTAGATGTTGTCCTGGTGCTTGACGTGGCTCTCCAGGCCGGTGCCGCCGCAGCACGTACCCACGTTGTCGTACTCACGGACCGCACCGGCGTCCACGGGATACATGTAGAGGACCTCGGGACTCGTGTCCGAGGTGACGTCGGCACGCGACCCGACGATGTGGTTGAGCGACGCCCGCTCGACGTAGTCGAAGTAGCGGCTCTCCCGGGTGTGCGCGAAGAGACCCCGGGCGATCTTGATGAGGTTGTACGTCGCGCAGCTCTCCGCGTTGCGCCGCCCCACGAACCGGGCCACCGCGCCGGGCGGCCCCCACAGCTCGCCCTCGCCCGTGCCGCCGTGCGCGAACGTGCGGCCGGGCACGATCCGGTCCCACAGGTGCAGGACCGCATCCAGGTAGCGGCGGTCGCCCGTCGCCTCGTACTGGGCCAGGTGGCCGGCCAGCATGGGCAGGTGCTGATTGGCGTGCATCCCGTCCAGGACGTCCTTGCCGGCGACCGCGTCGGCGAGAAACGTATCCATCTCGAACGCGGCCGCGGCGTCCAGGAACACCCGCTCGCCCGTGAGCCGGTACAGGGCGACCATGCTCTCGTTCATGCCGCCGTACTCGCCGGCGATGTAGAGCGACCACATCCGTTGCCGCTGCGCCGGATCCACGCGCAGGATCCGCTGCGCCGCCCAGTGCCCGAGGCGGGTGACGACCTCGAGCGCCTGCGCGTTGCCGGCGTGCACGTGGGCGTC
>NZ_JAUQWH010000295.1 GCF_030757795.1 Actinoplanes oryzae | reverse complement strand
CGCCGAGGCCCCGGCGACGCCGAAGCAGAGCACCAGCGTGGAGACGAGGATCGCGGCGACGCCGGCGATGAGCGAGCCGATCGCCAGGCCGGAGGTGATGGGCGCCACCCTCAGCTGCACCAGCCCGAACGGGGTGCCGGCCACGGGCTCCAGCCGCTCCGGCGTCCAGGTCTCCCCCGTCGCCGGCGGCATCGACGGCGGCATCGACGGCGGCGGAACCGGCATTGCCGCTGGATAACCCGGCTGCACCGGACTCACCGGATAGCCCTGCTGCATCGCGGCGGCCGGATAGCCCTGCTGTATCGCGCCCGGCGGGGCGGGCTGCTGGGGCGCCGGGTAGGACCCGCTCGGGAATCCTGGGTGGCCGGGCGCAGGAGGCGCCCCGGCCGGAGGCCCCGGCTGCCCGGGCCAGGAACCTGGCTGCTGTGTCACGGACCGTCCCTCTCGCCGCGTACCCGTAGGACTCCGAGCATGTCACTCGAAGGTGGTGCCGCGCAGCCCAGGGACGTCAGTCGGTGTCGGGGTCGAAGTCCTGACCGCCCGGGGCGGCCGCGAAGTGCAGCAGGCCGGCGATCGTGGCGACGACCAGGGCGGTGAGCGCGAGGACCAGCCCCGCCCAGGCCAGCCGGCGGCCCCGGCGCACCCAGCGGGCCCCGAGCAGATAGCCGCCCGCGGCATAGTGCTCCCGCTCGACCTGGCGGGCGAGGAGCAGCGCGAGGGTGGCGGGAATCACGCCTCCGACGAGGGCGCCGGTGAGGAAGGCCACCAGGCCGAGCACGAAGACGGCGCGCGCCTTGGTGGAGGGCGCCGGCTCCGGATCCATCGGATGGCGGGTGGGTGCGGCGGAGACCGGAAGCGTCACGGTCCCATTCTAGGAACGCCGAAGGGCGCCCGCGCAGTGCGCGGACGCCCTCGACGTCATTGCTCAGCCGTTCAGCGGTACGACCCGAAGTCGAAGTCGTCCAGCGGGACAGCCTGGCCACTGGCCGGACCGAAGCCGTAGTCGGTCTCCGGGTACCCGGTCATCGAGTACACCTTGGCCTTGGCCTCCTCGGTCGGCTCGACCCGGATGTTGCGGTACTTGCTGATGCCCGTACCGGCCGGGATGAGCTTACCGATGATGACGTTCTCCTTGAGGCCCACCAGCGAGTCGCTGCGCGAGTTGATCGCAGCGTCGGTGAGCACCCGGGTGGTCTCCTGGAAGGAGGCCGCCGAGAGCCAGGAGTCGGTCGCCAGCGAGGCCTTGGTGATACCCATCAGCACCGGACGGCCGGCGGCGGGCTCGCCACCCTCGCCGACGATGCGACGGTTCTCGGACTCGAAGAGCGCCCGGTCGACCAGCACGCCCGGGAGGAACTCCGCGGCACCCGAGTCGATGACCGTCACCCGCTTGAGCATCTGGCGGATGATGATCTCGATGTGCTTGTCGTGGATGAGCACACCCTGCGAGCGGTAGACCTCCTGGACCTCCTGGGTCAGGTGGACCTGGACCGCGCGCGGGCCCATGATGCGCAGCAGCTCGTGCGGGTCGATGGTGCCCTCGGTGAGCTTCTCGCCGACCGCCACGTGGTCGCCGTCGTGCGCCCGCAGCTTGACGCGCTTCGAGATCTTGTCGTACACGATCTCGTCGCTGCCGTCGTCCGGGATCACGATGATCTTCCGCGAGCGCTCGCCGTCCTCGATGCGGATGCGTCCCGGGGTGTCGGCGATGGGCGCCTTGCCCTTGGGCACGCGGGCCTCGAAGATCTCCTGCACACGCGGCAGACCCTGGGTGATGTCCTCACCCGCGACACCACCGGTGTGGAAGGTACGCATCGTCAGCTGCGTGCCGGGCTCACCGATGGACTGGGCGGCGATGATGCCGACCGCCTCGCCGATGTCGACCGACTTGCCGGTCGGCAGCGAACGGCCGTAGCAGGCCGCGCACACGCCGAGCTTCGACTCGCAGGTCAGGACGCTGCGGACGCGGACCTGCTCCACCCCGGCGGCGACGAGCTTGTCGACCAGGATCGAGTTGAGGTCGTCACCGCGCGACACGACCCGGTTGCCGTTCGCGTCGTCGATGTCGTCCGCCAGGGTACGGGCGTGCACGCCGGTCTCGGCGTGCGTGTGCACGACCAGGGTGCCGTCGGGCTCGCGCTCGCCGACCACCATCGGGATGGCGCGGTCGGTGCCGCAGTCCTCCTCGCGGATGATCACGTCCTGCGAGACGTCCACCAGACGACGGGTCAGGTAACCCGAGTCGGCGGTACGCAGCGCGGTGTCGGCCAGACCCTTACGGGCACCGTGCGTGGAGATGAAGTACTCCAGCACGGTCAGGCCCTCGCGGTAGGACGAGGTGATCGGGCGCGGGATGATCTCGCCCTTCGGGTTGGCCACCAGACCACGGATCGCGGCGATCTGCCGGAGCTGGAGGAGGTTACCGCGGGCACCCGAGTTGATCATGACCCACAGCGGGTTCTCCTGCGGCAGCGCCGTCTCCATCTCCTTGGAGATGTCCTTGGTCGCGTTGGTCCAGATCTCGATGAGCTCGCCGCGGCGTTCCTCGGCGGTCATGAGACCACGCTGGTACTGCTTGTCGATCCGGTCGGCCTCGGCCTGGTACCGCGCGATGATCTCCGGCTTGCGCGGGGGGCCGATGACGTCGCCCATGCCGATCGTCACACCGGACCAGGTGGCCCAGTGGAAGCCGGCCTCCTTGAGCGCGTCCAGGGTCGCGGCCAGGGCGACCTTGGGGAAGCGCTCGGCGAGGTCGTTGACGATCGCGGAGAGCTGACCCTTGCGGATCTCGTAGTTCACGAAGCGGTAGCCCGGGGGCAGCGTCTCGTTGAAGATGACCCGGCCGAGGGTGGTGTCGACGAGCAGCTGCTCGCCCTCCTGCCACTCCTCCGGCTGCTCCCACTTGGCTTCCTTGGCGCCGTTGTCCACGCCGATGAGGCCGTGGAGGCGCACCTTGATCGGAGCCTGCAGGTGCAGCTCGCCGTTGTCGAACGCCATCCGAGCCTCGGCGTCCGAGCTGAACACCCGGCCCTCGCCCTTCGCGCCCTTGGTGAGGTGCGTCAGGTGGTAGAGCCCGATGACCATGTCCTGGGTCGGCATGGTGACCGGCTTGCCGTCGGCCGGCTTGAGGATGTTGTTCGACGAGAGCATCAGGATCCGGGCCTCGGCCTGCGCCTCGGCCGACAGCGGCACGTGGACCGCCATCTGGTCACCGTCGAAGTCGGCGTTGAACGCCGTGCAGACGAGCGGGTGGATCTGGATCGCCTTGCCCTCGACCAGCTGCGGCTCGAAGGCCTGGATGCCCAGGCGGTGCAGGGTCGGCGCGCGGTTCAGCAGCACGGGGTGCTCGCTGATGACCTCTTCGAGGACGTCCCACACGACCGGCCGCTGACGCTCGACCATGCGCTTGGCCGACTTGATGTTCTGCGCGTGGTTGAGGTCCACCAGGCGCTTCATCACGAACGGCTTGAACAGCTCCAGCGCCATCTGCTTCGGCAGGCCGCACTGGTGCAGCTTGAGGCGCGGGCCGACGACGATGACCGAACGGCCGGAGTAGTCGACGCGCTTGCCGAGCAGGTTCTGACGGAAGCGGCCCTGCTTGCCCTTGAGCATGTCGGACAGCGACTTGAGCGGGCGGTTGCCCGGGCCGGTGACCGGCCGGCCGCGGCGGCCGTTGTCGAACAGCGCGTCGACGGCCTCCTGCAGCATCCGCTTCTCGTTGTTGACGATGATCTCGGGGGCGCCCAGGTCGATCAGGCGCTTGAGCCGGTTGTTGCGGTTGATGACCCGGCGGTACAGGTCGTTCAGGTCGGACGTGGCGAAGCGGCCACCGTCGAGCTGCACCATCGGGCGCAGGTCCGGCGGGATGACCGGGACGCAGTCCAGCACCATGCCCAGCGGCGAGTTCCGGGTGTTGAGGAACGCGGCCACGACCTTGAGACGCTTGAGCGCGCGGATCTTGCGCTGGCCCTTGCCCGTACGGATGGTCTCGCGCAGGCTCTCGGCCTCCGCGTCCAGGTCCATGTTCTCGAGCAGCGCCTTGATGGCCTCGGCACCCATGCCGCCGGTGAAGTACTCACCGAAGCGGTCGCGCAGCTCGCGGTAGAGCAGCTCGTCGGTGACCAGCTGCTTGCTGTCGAGCTTGCGGAAGGTGTCGAGCACCTCGTCGAGCCGGTCGATCTCGCGCTGCGCCTTGTCACGGATCTGGCGCATCTCGCGCTCGCCGGCCTCCTTGACCTTGCGGCGCACGTCGGCCTTGGCACCCTCGGCCTCGAGCTCGGTCAGGTCCTGCTCGAGCTTGGCGGCGCGCTTCTCGATCTCCGAGTCGCGGCTGTTCTCCGACTGGCGCTTCTCGGCGAAGATCTCGTTCTCGATGGTGGACAGGTCGCGGTGACGCGCCTCGGCGTCCACGCTCGTGACCACGTACGAGGCGAAGTAGATGATCTTCTCGAGGTCCTTCGGCGCCAGGTCGAGCAGGTAGCCCAGCCGGCTCGGCACACCCTTGAAGTACCAGATGTGCGTGACCGACGCGGCCAGCTCGATGTGGCCCATGCGCTCACGGCGGACCTTGGACCGGGTCACCTCGACGCCGCAGCGCTCACAGATGATGCCCTTGAACCGGACCCGCTTGTACTTGCCGCAGTAGCACTCCCAGTCCCGCTGCGGACCGAAGATCTTCTCGCAGAAGAGTCCGTCCTTCTCGGGCTTGAGGGTGCGGTAGTTGATCGTCTCGGGCTTCTTGACCTCGCCGTGCGACCACTGCCGGATGTCGTCAGCGGTGGCCAGGCCGATGCGCAACTCGTCGAAGAAGTTGACGTCGAGCACTTGGTCTATCCCTCGTGTTTCGTTGCTCGGATGGGTTCCAGGCCGGCGGGGGGCGTCCCCGGTGGGTTGTCACTCACCGGGGACGCACTCCGTCAGATCTCTTCGACGCTGCTGACGCCCTCGTTCGGGCGCCGGGACAGGTCGATGCCGAGTTCCTCCGCGGCCCGGAAGACCTCGTCGTCCGTCTCGCGCATCTCGAGGGCCACACCGTCGCTGGAAAGCACCTCGACGTTCAGGCACAGCGACTGCAGCTCCTTGAGGAGCACCTTGAAGGACTCGGGGATGCCCGGCTCCGGGATGTTCTCGCCCTTGACGATGGCCTCGTAGACCTTCACGCGGCCGAGAACGTCGTCGGACT
>NZ_JAUQWH010000294.1 GCF_030757795.1 Actinoplanes oryzae | reverse complement strand
CCCACGACGACCGGCTCAAACGGCTCCGCGACACCGGCCTCACCGCGGACGAGCTGGCCCGGCTGGCGTCGCCGATCGGCCTCGACCTGGGCGCCCGCACCCCCGAGGAGACCGCCGTCAGCATCGCGGCCGAGATCGTCGCGCTGCGCTGGCAGGGCTCCGGCTCCCGCCTCACCGCCACCGACGGCCCGATCCACGCGGGACGCTAGGCTGGCCGGCATGCGTCTTCATGTGGGCTGCGCGATGTGGACGCACAAGGCGTGGCCTTCGTCGCAGGAACGGCTCCGGTCGTACGCGGGCTGGTGCAACGCCGTCGAGGGCAACACCACCTTCTACGCGACGCCCGCCCGGGAGACCGTGGCGACCTGGGCCGCGCAGACGGATCCAAGCTTCCGCTTCGTGCTCAAGCTGCCCAGGCCGGTGACCCACGAGCACCGGCTGAGCGGCGGCGACGAGCAGCTGCGCGCCTTCCTGCATGCGATCGAGCCGCTCGGGACCCGGGTGCACGCCCTGTGGATCCAGCTTCCCGGGTCCTTCGGCCCCGGCGACACTCCCGCGCTGGCCGGCTTCCTGCGCCGCCTCCCGCCCGCTTTCCGGTACGCCGTGGAGGTGCGCGATCGGGCCTTCTTCACCGACCCCGGGGCGGCCGGCGCGCTCGAGGACGTCCTGATCCGCGCGGACGCCGAGTGGGTCCCCTTCGACACCACGACCTTCTTCGCGTCCCCGCCCACCAGCAATGCCGAACGCGATGCCTGGTCCAAGAAGCCGCGCATGCCCTTCCGCGACCGGGCCCTCACCGCCCGCCCGATCGTCCGCTACCTGGGCCGCGACGATCCCGCCCGCACCGTCGAAGGCTGGCAGCCCTGGGTGACCCGCACCGCCGCCTGGCTCCGCGAGGGCCGCTCGCCCACCGTCTTCCTCCACACCCCGGACAACGCCGAGGCCCCGGAGCTGGCCCGCCGCTTCCACGCCGAGGTGCGCGCCCTGGTGCCCGAGCTGGACCCCCTCCCGGACCCCGAGCCGATCGCCCCCGCCACCCTCTTCTGAGCCGCTACGGCCGACCCGCGACGCGAGCGCGGCGACGGTGACACCGCCGGCCGGCTGGCGCAGCCAGTCCCGCTCCTGGTACGCCTCCCGGGAGGCCGGCGAATCGCACATCGCCAGGCCGGCGAGGGCCGCCCCCAGAATGTCGAGCACCTGGAAGGCCCCGGGCTCGCGCTCGACCAGGTCGGCGGCCTCACGCTGGGCGCGACCGAAGCGCTGCTCCGCCGCCCGCGCCGCTGGGCCGGGCATCGCCGCACGTGGGAGGCGGGGCGGCGGTACGTTGGGTGCATGGGGGTGGATGCGGTTGAGCTGCGGCGGTGTCCGCGGTGCGGGCATCTGACGCGGGCGGACCGGATGGTCAAGGGCTACGGGCGGGACTGTGCCACGCAGCTCGGGCTCGTCGGGCGGTCGGTGGATGTCGGGCATCGGGGGCCGGATCTGCTCGACCTGCTGCGCGGTGACGGGGAGACCGAGCCGCCGGACAGCTGTGACGGGTGGGACCGGCCCGCCGACCGCGCCGACTGAGCCCGACTGCGGAAAGGCGGCGTGCGCGGGGTGAACGGCGGCGCCCGCAGGGAGGTCGGAGACACGAGGCGTCAGTTGAACAGGCCGCCGGTGGCCCGGATGTTCTGACCGGTGACCCAGCCCGCGTCGGGGCCGGCCAGCCACGCGACGACCGCGGCCACCTCGTCGGCGGTGCCGATCCTGCCCAGCGCGGTCATGGACCTTGCCCGGGCCAGGGAGTCGGGGGTGTGGACGCCGCGGAGCATGTCCGTGTCGGTGGCGCCGGGCAGGACGCTGTTGACGGTGATGCCCCGTTCGCCGAGCTCGGTGGCGGCGACCGCGGCGAACTGCTCCAAGGCTGCCTTGCTCGCGCAGTAGAGGGCCAGCCCCGGCCCGCGCATCACCGTGTTGAGCGTGGAGACGGCGACGACCCGGCCGCCGTCGTGCAGCAGGCCGGCCGCCTCGCGGAGCGCCAGCAGCGGGAACTTGGTGTTCACCGTGAGAACCCGGTCGTAGTCCTCCTCGGTGATGTCCTTGATCGGCGTACGGTCGACGATGCCCGCGTTGAGGACGAGGATGTCGAGGCCTTCGTCGCGCACCGGGGCGAAGGCGGCCTCGACCGCGCCCGGGGCTGCCTGGTCGGCTCGCACGGCCACGACACCGTCCGGGGCGTCGCCGGCCGGCTGCTGCCGGTAGGTGTAGGTCACCCTCGCGCCGGCCTCGGCGAGCCGGCGGACGATCGCCCGTCCGATGCCCCGCGAGCCGCCCGTGACCAGAGCCGTCTTGCCGGTGAGCTGCGTCATGGGGGCCACGCTAGGTGCGTACGGACCAGTGGTCTTGAAGGATTGCGCACAGCTCACCCGGCGTCAGACCGCCCAGCGCGCGCATCTCGCGGGTCAGGTGGGCCTGGTCGGCGAAGCCGGCCGTCGCCGCGGCCGTCGCCGGCCGCGATCCCCGCGCGAGCAGTCCCGTCGCCCGCTGCAGCCGGGCGATCCGCGCCACCATGCCGGGGGAGAGCCCGAGCTGATCGCGCATCACGACCTCGACGCGCCGGCGCGACACGCCCAGCGCCGCGGCGACCGCCCCGATGCGCAGCCGGCCTTCGGCGTGCAGCCGGCGCCACACGGTCATGAGCAGGTCGTCCGGGGCCGGTTCCAGCGCCGCCGTCAGCAGCTGGTCGAGCAGCCTCCACCGGTCCGGCCAGCCCGGCGCGACGGCGAGGCGTTCGGTCAGCTCCGCGGCGCGCGCGCCGAGAACCGCCGCCAGGTCGAGCGTCTCCCCGGCCAGCTCACGCGACGGTACGCCCAGCAGCCCGCGCACCCCCGCCGGCGTGAGGGCGACCGTGACGCCGTACCCCCAGGGGTTGCGGGTTTCGAGGTGGGCCCTGCCCCGCACGCCGGTGACCAGTCCCGAGCCGCCGGCGAAGTCGAGGACCAGCGTGGTCGCGGTGATCGGCAGCAGCCGGTGCCCGACGCGGGCGGCAGCCGGGCCCCCGAAGCCGGCATAGCCCAGCACGTGGCCCCGCAGCCGCCCGGGCGGCGGCCCGAGGATCGACTCGCACCCCACGGGCAGGCGCTGCGTCGGCATGGAGTGGATCAGCAGGGGACCGTCCCGATGGTCCATGATGGCAGCCATGACTCTCCTGGAGCGCTACGCGAACCTGGTCGTACGGGCCGGTGTCAACCTACAGCCGGGGCAGGGTCTCGTGCTGGCCACGGACACCGCGCACCTCGAGATCGCGCGGGCCGTGACCGAGGCGGCCTACGCGGCTGGAGCCGCCTTCGTCGAGCCGCTCTTCGACGACGGGCCGATGCGCCGGTCCGAGCTCGACCACCTGAGCGTCGAGCAGCTGACGGCGGACCGCCCCTGGGTGCTCGCCCGCAACGCCGCCTGGGACGAGCGGGGGGTGGCGTTCATCGCCCTGGTCGGCAGCGATCCGACGGTGTTCGAGGGCGCGGACCCTTTGCGGATGGCGGCCCGGCGCCGGGAGGAGTCGCGCACCATGCGCAAGGTGACCACTGGCACCGCCCACCGGTGGTCGGTCATCGGCGCGCCGAACCCGGGCTGGGCGCGCCAGATCTTCGGCGAGCCGGACACCGACCGGCTCTGGGAGGTCGTCGCCACGGCCCTGCGCCTCGACGACCCCGACCCGGTCGCGGCCTGGCGCGCACGGGCCGAGGTGCTCGCGGCCCGCGCGGCCCGGCTGGACGCCCTGGCGCTGACCGAGGTGCGCTACCTCGGCGACGGCACCGATCTGCGGGTCGGCCTGCCGGCCGGGTGCCGCTGGACGGGCGGCGGGCTCGTCGACGACTCCGGCATGCTCTTCATGCCCAACCTGCCCACCGAGGAGGTCTTCACCAGCCCGCACCGCGAGCACGCCGAGGGCACGATCCGGCTGACCAAGCCGGTCGTCGTGGCGGGGCAGCTGGTCACCGGGCTGCGGGCGACCTTCCGGGACGGGCGCATCACCGGCGTCACGGCCGACGCGGGCGCGGAGGTCGTCCGCGCGCAGCTCGACACGGACGAGGGCGCCCGGCGCCTCGGCGAGGTCTCCCTGGTCGACCGGGACAGCCGCATCGCCGCGGCGGGCGTCGTCTTCCACAACACGCTCTTCGACGAGAACGCGGGCTGCCACGTCGCCTGGGGCAACAGCTTCCCGTTCGCGCTGCCCGGGCGCAGCGCCGAGGAGCGTTTCGCCGCGGGCCACAACACGTCCATGGTGCACACCGACGTCGTCATCGGCGGCGAGGGCCTGACCGTCACCGCCCGGGGCCGCGACGGCGAGGTCACCCTCCTCGAGGACGACGCCTGGGTCCTGGCTTAGTACTGCAACGGCAGTTGGCAGAGGGTGTAGCCGCGGGGTTTGTCGTGGCTGAGGCGGGCTTGGTGCGAAAGAGGCCTGGATCCTGCGCTGGACGCCCGCTGGGTCACGGACTCACCCAGGTGAACGTCAGGTCCATGCCCGCCGACAGCCCGAGGAAGGTGGACCACGAGAAGCTCATGATCGGCAGCGCCACCCCGAAGAGGCCCTGCTTGACGAATCCCACCGTGTGCGCCTGGACCCGGCCGGCCCCGGCCGTCCCGGTCGTGATGTCGAACGCCTGCGCCACGCCCGCGCCCTCGCGCCGGTAGAAGCTGGCCACCTCGCCCATCCCCGCGTTGGTCGAGAAGTTGAAGCGGTGCGCCACGATCCACGCGCCCTTGCTCGCCGAGTTCGCGAAGAAGACCACCCGGCGCGAGTCCTGCCGGGGCCGCATGACCAGGCGCACCGCATCCGGCCCTTGCGCGAGGACCGCGATCACCGCACTGCCGTTACGCCGGGCGACGCACCGCAGGTACGCCACCTTGCCCGGCTCGGCGAACAAAGGGTCGCCGAACGGCGCCTCGTTGATCGCCAGCGGCGCCGGAGACGCGATGCCGTCGGCCGAGGCGATGGCCGTCACCGACCCCGTCTCCGGCGCGTCGGGCTCCGACCAGTTCGCCTCTCGCGCACACAACTCCTGGTGGTACCCGAGCGCCTCCCCCGACACCGGAACCCGCTGCACCGCCGCCGCCTCGAACAAGACCACCCCGACGACCCACCCGCCTCCGGGCGCCGCGGCCCACCCGGTCGGCAACGCCGCCCCGAACCCGTTCGCCGTCGCCCACGCGTCGACCCGCCGCAGCCACGTGGCCCCAGACAGCTGGAGAAATCCCGACGCCCCGGGCGGAATCTCCGGGAACACTTCAGCGGCGGGCACGTCCCGCCAGGTGACGCCG
>NZ_JAUQWH010000293.1 GCF_030757795.1 Actinoplanes oryzae | reverse complement strand
GCCCTGCGGCACGGCCTGAGCGTCCCCGGCGACCTGGCGGTGGCGGGCTTCGACGACGTGGAGGACGGCCGCTACAGCAACCCGCCGCTCACCACGGTCGCCCCGGACAAGGAGGCGATCGCCCGCGCCGCCCTCGACTGCCTCGGGGACCGCCTCGACGGCGCCCCGGCCCGTCGCATCGTCGCGGGCCACCGCCTGGTCGTGCGCCTCAGCACCTGAGCCGTCAGTATCCGGCCGCCGCCAGCACGGCCGCGCCCGCTCCCGCCAGATAACCCGACGCGACCGCGGCTGCCATGGAAGGCGGACCGGACGCGGCCGCGTCGCCGGCGGCGAAGAGGCCCGGAACGCCGGTGCGGAACATCGGATCGACGACGATCGCCTCCACCCCGAGATGCTCGGGCAGCATGGACACCGTGGCGCCGAGATCCCGCGCCAGCGACGAGCGCTGATAGAGAAACGTCTTGACCAGCAGCGCCGCGACACCCAGCTCGGCGCCGTCCGCGAAGTGCACCGCGCTCAGTCGCGACCCGGGCCCGCCGACCGCGGCGACCGGCCGCTCGTCCACCTTGACGCCACCCGCGGCCAGCTGGTCGCGCTCCACGCCGGACAGATCGTGACCATTGGTCAGCAGGGTGATGTCGCCCGTGTACGCGCGCAAGTTCAAGGCACCGTGCACGCCGACAGCCCCGGTCGCCAGCACCGCCGCGGGACGGTCCCGCACCTCCCAGCCGTGGCAGAACGGGCAGTGGAACACGTCGCCGCCCCACCGCTCGGCCAGCCCGGGCACCGGCGGATACCGATAGTCCATCCCCGGCGCCAGCAGCAGGGTACGCGCGCTTTCCCGGCGCCCGTCGGCGAGCGTCACCGCGTACGTGCCGTCCGGAAGCCGTTCCGCCTGCGTGACCTCGCCGCCGGACAGCTCGGCCGACGGGTAGGCGGCGAGCTCGGCCCGGGCCGCGGCGTAGTACTCGGCGGGCGGCCGTCCGTCGTGTCCGAGCAGGCCGCCGATGGTGGCGGCGGGCAGGTTGCTGGGGCGGCCGGCGTCGACGATCCAGGTCGTACGCCGGGCCCGGGCGAGCGTGAGCCCGGCGCTGAGACCCGCGGCGCCCGCGCCGATGACGATGCAATCCTTCATGCCCTCCAGCCAAGCGGCCGGCGGCTCACGGGACCATGCGACGGCGGCTCAGGAAGGTGCGCGTATGTAGCATCGAACCGGTGGACGCCATGAGTCAGGCGCTGGCCGCGCTGCGGGTGGGGCGTGGCACAGTGCGCCGCTTCCGGCAGTCCGGGACGTGGGGCTTGAGCTACTCCGGGCTGAGCGGCAGCGGCTTCCACGTCGTCCTGCACGGCTCCGGCTGGCTGCTGCCCGGCGACCGGGCGCCCGTGGAGCTCGGGCCCGGCGACGTCGTGCTCGTCACCTCCGGCGCGGATCACGGGCTCGCGTCCGGCCCGCGACCGATGCGCGGACTGCCGCCGGTCCAGCTGGGCGCCGCCGAGCCGGCACCCGGGCCCGCGGACTTCGAGTTCCTCTGCGGCGCGTACCGGCTGGGGCCCGGGCAGCACGTGCACCCCTATCTGGCCGCGCTGCCCGACCCGATCGTGGTCCGTACGCCGGACTCGTTGGTGACGTTGTTCGACGAACACCACGCGGCGGGCCTCGTCGTCGATGCCACCCGGCACGCCTGGCTGGATCTCGTCATCGCGAACGCCCTGCGCCGCTGGCTGGGCACGGCGGACCTGCCGGCGACGCCCGATCCCGCGATCACCGCGGCCGTCCGGGCGATCGACGCCGGCCCGGAGACCCGCTGGACGGTGCGGGAGCTGAGCCGGGCGGCGGGCATGTCCCGGGCCACGTTCACCCGGCGTTTCACCGCGGCGGTGGGCCGGACGCCCGCGGACTATCTGCTCGCGCACCGCCTCGGCCATGCCGCCCGCCTGCTGCGCGAGACCGACGCGCCCCTGGCCACGGTCGCCCGCCGGGCCGGTTATGCCACCGAATCGGCACTGGCCGGGGCATTCCGCCGGGCGTACGGCATGGCCCCCGGCGCGTTCCGGCGCGTATCTGGAAACAACACTTTTCAATAAACGCGCGAAAGTTATGGACTGCCCTACGAAAGCGGCCTACCGTCTTCAGGCACCGAGGCATCGATCCTCGTCGAAGTCAAAGTGAGGGCGGTCCATGAGAAAAAGCCTCCTCGTCATCGTCACGCTCGCGGGCCTGGTGCCCGCACTGCCCGCAGCCGCCGCCGAGGTGCCCCCGCAGGAGCCCGGCGTCACCTTGCGCACGTTCGATCTGCAGACGGCCCGCAACGAGCTCTGCACGCTCAAGTCCGGCCAGACGCCCAATGTCGACAAGCTGCTGCCGACGGTCAACTGGACCACGGCCGCGGACTTCGGGCTCGAGGATCACTTCCAGTCCGAGGTGCTGGGCAACATCAACATCACCGCCGCCGGCACGTACGCCTTCCGCCTCACCAGCGACGACGGCTCGCGCCTGCGCATCGACAACGGGACCGTCATCAGCAACGACGGCGCGCACGGCGCGACCGCTGTCGAGGGTTCCGTGGCGCTGACCACCGGCTACCACGGGCTGCACATCGACTTCTTCGAGCGGGACGGCGGGCAGCAGCTGACCCTGGAGTGGCGGCCGCCGGGCGCGAGCGCGTACACCGTGGTCCCGACCAGCGTCCTGAGCACCGACGCCGGGGTCGTACGGGTGACCGCGCCGGGGCGCAAGGAGTGCGAGGCCTCCGGCGACAGCCCGGGCGACGGGCTGCCGCTGACCGGCGTGCACCCCGGCTACACGCTGGGCAATCTGCGCCCGCCGGGCTTCGAGCCGCAGGTGAGCGCGATGGACTGGTTCCCCGACGGCCGGCTCGCGATCGCCACGTGGGGCGGCAGCGACACAGTCGCCGGCGAGGTGTACGTCCTGACCGGCGCCACCGGGAGCGGCCCGGTCACGTACAAGAGGATCGCCACCGGTCTCCGCGAGCCGATGGGCCTGAAGATCGTCGACGGGAAGATCTACGTCTCGCAGAAGCACGAGCTGACCGAGCTCAACGACACCAACGGCGACGGGACGATCGACCAGTACCGCCGGGTCGCCACGTGGCCCTTCGACGGCAACTTCCACGAGTTCGCGTTCGGGCTGCTCTATCAGGACGGC
Source organism: Actinoplanes oryzae (assembly GCF_030757795.1). Taxonomy (GTDB): domain Bacteria; phylum Actinomycetota; class Actinomycetes; order Mycobacteriales; family Micromonosporaceae; genus Actinoplanes. The sequence goes on along the minus strand of NZ_JAUQWH010000293.1, from coordinate 2,370 downwards.
TACTTCTATCTGAACCTGTCCGTCTCGATCAACCTCGGCGGGGCGACCACCGACCCGCAGGGCTCGCCGAACCGCGGGACCACGCTGAAGATCAACCGCTCCACGGGCGCGGTGCAGTACGTCGCGGGCGGGCTGCGGACGCCCAACGGGCTGACCTTCGGCCCCGACGGCGACATCTTCGTGCTCGACAACCAGGGCGGCTGGCTGCCCGCGTCGAAGCTCGTGCAGATCAAGCAGGACCGGTTCTTCGGCCACTACACCAACCCGGACGGCCCGTTCGACCTCAAGCCGGTGACCCCGCCGGTGCTGTGGCTGCCCCAGAACGAGATCGCCAACTCGCCGAGCACTCCCCTGATGCTCAGCTCCGGCCCGTACGCGGGCCAGATGCTCTTCGGCGACGTCACCTACGGCGGCATCCAGCGGGCGTACCTGGAGAAGGTCAACGGCCAGTACCAGGGTGCGGTGTTCCGGCTCACCCAGGGCCTGGAGATGGGCGTGCTGCGGCTGAGCCAGGGCCCGGACGGCGCGCTCTACGCGGGCGGGCTCGGCGCGGGCGGCAACTGGGGCCAGGAGGGCAAGCTCACGTACGGGCTGCAGAAGCTGACGCCCAACGGCACCAGCGTCTTCGACATCAAGGCGATGCGGGCCGTGGCGGACGGCTTCGAGCTGGAGTACACGCAGCCCGTCTCGGACACCACCGCCGCGCAGCTGGCCACCCGGTACCGGGCCGAGCAGTGGCGCTACGTCCCGACGCCGGACTACGGCGGCCCGAAGATCGACGAGGAGGCGCTGGCCGTCACCTCCGCCACGCTGTCGGCCGACAAGCTGAAGGTGACCCTGAAACTCGCCGGGCTCAAGCCGGGCCGGGTCGTGCACGTCCGCTCCCCGCGCCCGTTCACCTCGGCGTCGGGCTCGTCGTTGTGGAGCACCGAGGCCTGGTACACGCTCACCAGCCTGGCCAACGGCACCACGCTCAAGTCCGACCGCGTCGAGGCCGAGTGGTCGGGGCTCAGCGGCAGCACGTCGTTCGCCAGCGACCACACCGGCTACACCGGCACCGGCTTCGCGGCGGGCCACAGCGCGGCCGGGGCGGCGACCACCTTCACGGTCAACGTGCCCACCGCCGGGGCGTACCCGGTGTCGCTGCGCTTCAGCAACGGCCCCAACCCGGCCGCCGGGACCAAGACCCTCAGCCTGTACGTGAACGGCACGCGCGTGAAGCAGGTCAGCTTCGCCGACACCGGCACCTGGGACACGTGGGCGACGCTGGCCGACACGGTCACGTTGCAGGCGGGCGGCAACACCGTCTCCTATCGCGTCGACAGCGGCGACTCCGGGCACGTCAACCTGGACAGCCTGACTCTCGCGTCCGCGGCTGCCGCCAGGACCGGCACCATCACGGGCATCGGCGGCAAGTGCCTCGACGTGGACAACGCCTCCATCGCGGACGGCGCGAAGGTGCAGCTCTACACGTGCAACAACTCGTCGGCACAGAGCTGGACGCGCGAGGGCGACACGCTGCGGGCGCTGGGCAAGTGCCTCGACATCGACAACGCCGGGACGGCCAACGGCACCAAGGTCCAGCTCTGGACCTGCAACAACAGCGCCGCGCAGGTGTGGCAGGCGCAGGCGAACGGCTCGCTGCTCAACCCGGCGTCGGGCAAGGTGCTCGACGCGGCCGGCGGGGCGAGCGCCGACGGCACGGCCGTGCAACTCTGGGAGTGGGCAAACGTGGCCCAGCAACGCTGGACGCACAACGGCACCAGCCGCGTGACACTCTTCGACGGCGGGACGCTCGGCGCCTTCCGCAACGCCGACGGCAGTGCGCCGACCTGGCCGGTCTCCGGCGGGTCGGCCGAGGTGCTGGGCGGAGACCTGCGCACCAAGCAGACGTACGGGGACTTCAAACTGCACGTGGAATTCCAGATCCCGACCCTGCCGGCCGACGTGACCGGTCAGGCCCGGGGCAACAGCGGCATCTACCTGCAGGACCGGTACGAACTGCAGGTGCTCGACTCGTACGGCAAGCAGGTCCCGGCCACCGACGACGCCGGAGCCATCTATCAGAAGCGCGCGCCGTCCTCGAACGCCGCCACGGCACCGGAGACGTGGCAGACCTACGACGTGACGTTCCGCGCGGCCCGCTGGAACGGCACGACCAAGACCGAGAACGCCCGCGTCACCGTCGTCTGGAACGGCGTGACCGTCCACAACAACGTCGAGATCGACGGCCCGACCGGCGCCGGCGCGGCGGAGGGACCGTCCGCCCAGCCGATCCGCCTGCAGGACCACGGCGACCCGGGCGCCAACGTCCGCTACCGCAACCTCTGGATCGAGCCGGCCTAGGGTCTGTCCTGTCGATCATGGCGT
>NZ_JAUQWH010000292.1 GCF_030757795.1 Actinoplanes oryzae | reverse complement strand
ACAGGCTCGGGGACGGGCGTTTCTGCATTTCTTGCGCACGGCGCGACGGAGGAGCTGACCGGTCCGGTCACCCGCATCCGCGTAACCGCTGCGACACGGACGAGACCCGCTACGGCACCGATGGCCGATCGTCGCTTTTGGGAGCTCTCCGGCGGCGGCGACGGCACGAGGACAGCGGCTTGCTGGGGAAGTGGCCGTCGGGGCGGCGGGCTGGTGGGTGGCGGGCTCGTGTAGGGCGGTCGGGGCTCGGGTAATTGGTCGCCATGATTGTTCGGGTGCTGCGGGCGGGTGCGGTGGCTGTGCTGCTTGCGGTGGCCGGGTGCTCGGGGGTTGATGATGGGGGACGGGACTACAACCCGGATCATCAGCCTCGGTATGTGCTGCCTGAGCGGGACGGGACTTCGCCGGCGGACGGCTGGTCGGGGGAACAGCCTCGGGTGGGGGAAGCTGGGCCCGGCGAGCCGGATCATGAGGTTCGCGGCGGGTCTGGTTATGCGCGGGCTGCTTCGGTCTTTCAGCTGGTGAGTGGGGCTGATGTTGTTCGGGTGAGCGTGGCTGACCTGGGCGGGGATCTTGTTGCTGTGTCGACGCCCGGCGACTCGAAGGTGGCGCCCGCGGTGGAGGTGCGGGGAAACACCGTGGTCGCGGGGTTGCGGCAGACTTCTTCTGGCGGGGCGGCGCTGGTGACGGTGCTGCTGGCGAAGGATGTTCGGTGGCAGGTGCGGCTCGGTGGTGGCGCCGGGGATCAGGCGGTTGATCTGACTGGCGGGTCGGCTGGTGGGGATGTTGAGTTTCTTGCGGGAACCAGCCGGGCCGAGGTGGCTCTGCCCGCGGCTTCGGGGACGCAAAAGGTTGTGCTGGCCGGTGGGGCGAGTCTGTTGACCGTGCGTCTCGGGGGAGACGCGCCGGTCCGGGTGAGTGCGCACAACGGGGCCGGCGATGTGATTATCGGCGGGCAGTCGCACGACGGGGTTTCGGGTGGGAGTGTGTTCGCCGATCCGGGGTGGGACTCCGCGGGGAACAGGTTCGATGTCGATGCCACTTCCGGCGTTTCCGGGATCACCGTCGAACGCAATTGATTGATCGGCTCGGCCGGCGATCTGCCGCGACAGCTGGACCTGCCGCGGCTGAGCCCACGACTTGACGACGCCCGAGAATCGAAGGCGGCGACAGGATCGAAGGCCGCGTGAACGATCGAAGGCCGCGTGAACGATCGACAGCCGCGTGAGCGATCGACGGCCGCGACGATCGGACGCGGAAGGGGCAGGCCGAGGGGTCAGGCGTTCGGGTCGCCGAGGATTTTGCCGGGGTTGAAGAGGTTGCGGGGATCGAGGGCGTCCTTGACGGCCTGCTGCATTGCCAGGACCGCGGGTTGCTGTTCCTGGCGGAGGCCGCGGCGCTTGAGGAGGCCGACGCCGTGTTCGGCGGTGACGGTGCCGCCCAGGGCGATCGCGGACTGGAGCATCTCCTCGAAGGCGGCCTGAGCGGCAGCCCGGGCAGCGGGATCGTTCGCGGGCACGCGCAGCAGCGGGTGGAGGTTGCCGTCGCCGGCATGGGCCAGGGTGGCGATGGACACCTGGTGGCGGGCGGCGATCTCCTCGATGGCGGCGAGCATGGCCGGGACCTCGGAGCGGGGGACGCACACGTCCTCGGTGAGGACCGGGCCGAGGCGTTCGAGGGCGGGATAGGCGAGGCGCCGGGCGGAGAAGAGGGCCTCGGCCTCGAATTCGTCGGTGGACTGTTCGGCCCACTCGGCGCCGGCGTCGCGGAAGGCCGTGGCCAGGGCGCCGGCTTCGTCGTCGCCGGCGCGGCCCGGGGTGTCGACCTGGGCGAGCAGCAGGGCTTCGGCGGTGGCGGAGAGGCCGAGGTGCTTCCAGTCCTCGACGGCTTGGAGGCAGGCCTTGTCGAGGAGTTCGAGCGCGGTGGGCAGCAGGCCGCGGCGGGTGCTCGTGACGACCGCGTTGCCCGCGGCGACGATGCTGGGAAAGGCGCCGACCACCGTACGCGGTGCAGCCGTGCGAGCCGCCCGGAGCCGCAGCGTCACCTCGGTGACGACACCGAGCGTGCCTTCGGAGCCGACGAGCAGGCCGACGAGGTCGTAGCCGGCGACGCCTTTCGTGGTGCGGTGGCCGACTCGGACGGCCGTACCGTAATCGCCTGCGGGACCGCCCACGACGGCCTCGAGTCCCAGCACGTAGTCGCGGGTGACGCCGTATTTGAGGCAGCACAGCCCGCCGGCGTTGGTGGCGACGTTGCCGCCGATCGTGGACCAGGGGGCGCTGGCGGGGTCGGGCGGGTACCAGAGGCCGTGCTCGGCGACGGCGGCCTTGAGGTCGTTGTTGACGACGCCGGGCTGGACGACGGCGATCTGGTTGTCGACGTCGATTGTCAGGATCTTGTTCATCTTCGAGAGGTCGAGGATCAGGCAGCCGTCGACCGCGTTGGCGCCGCCGGAGAGCCCGGTGCCGGCGCCGCGCGTGACGACCGGGATGCCCTGAGCAGCGCAGGCGCGGACCACCTCCTGGACCTCGGCGGTGGAGCGCGGACGCACGGCGGCGACAGCCTTGCCGATCGGGGCCCATTCGGCGTCGTCGTGGCTGAGCGAGGCGAGGACGTCCGCGTCGGTGACGAGCTCGAGGTGGCTGAGGCGCGGGAGGGTCATGCGAGGCTCTTCAGGAAGGTGACGAGGGCTTCGTTGACGGCGTCGGCCTGGTCGAGGTTCATGGCGTGGCCGCAGTCGTCGATGATCTCGGCCGTGGCCAGCTCGTTGAGGTCGGCGGCCGCCGTCGCGTGGGTCCACGGCCAGAACTGACTGTCGCGCCCGGCGAGGAACAGCGACGGTACGGCGATTCGCGCCACCACGTCCCGCCAGTCCTGACCCGCGTGGTCCTGCATCAGCGCTTGCATGGCCCGCCGGCTCGAGCGCCGCGGCGGATGACCGAGGGCTTCGACGAGCCGGGCGAGCCCTGCGGCCGTACGCGAAGGGTGGCCGGGGTGGCCCGTGTCCGGCTGGCGGCCGGCGAAGTAGGTGCCGAGGTTCGCCGGCGTCAGGCCGTAGAAGCCGTGCGTCCAGTCGTCGTCGTTGAGCATGCGCGGGGTCTGGTCGACCGAGACCACGCCGCGCAGCCGGTCGCCGCCGAAGAGATCGTGGTACGCCCAGATGGTGCTGGCGCCCATCGAGCCGCCGACCAGGACGACGTCGCGCAGGTCGAGCATCGTGAGAAAGTCGTGCAGGTCCTTGCCGTGGCGGGACATGCGCCAGCCGTACGCCGGGGTGGCCGAGAAGCCGTGCCCGCGCCGGTCGAGGGCGAGCACCCGGTGGCCGGCCGCGAGCAGGGCACGACGCTGCAGCTCCCACGTCTCCGCCGAGGCGGCGAACCCGGCGATCAGCAGGACCGCGGGGCCGGAACCTGCATCCGTGTAGTGCAGGGACACGCCGTCGCTGGTGAGGAACGTCGACATGTCCCCGAATCTACGTCGTGGATCTGTCAGGCGCGCAGGAACTGTTGCGGGGTCAGGGCGCGGCCGGTGATGCGCACGTCACCCATGTAGCCGTAGAAGCCCTGGCCGTAGCCGAGGTCGTACGACTGGGCGCCCAGCACGAACGGGCGGCCGAGCGTGGCGATGCCGTGGGACGGCTGGGACGGGTTGCGGGCGATCTTCGAGCCGTCGATGTAGACGAGCGTGCGGCGGCCGTTGTTGACCACTGCCACGTGCATCCAGCGACCCACGGGGAGGGCGTGGCTCCACGAGGTGGGGCTGGCGTCCTCGACGTGCGGGTAGACGACGTACTGGAGGAAGCGCTCGCCCGACAGGCTCATGCTGCACGTGGGTTCGAGCGGGTCGTAGCCGTTGGTCTTGCCCGCGTCGCGCATGCGGCCTTCCCAGTTGAAGACGCCCATCCACGAGTGGTCGCCCTCGAACGGCTCGGGCAGCTTGAGGAAGAGCTCGATGGTGTAGCCGCCGAGGAACTTCATGCTGTTCAGCGGCGCGCTGTCGCCCGTACGGAGGAGGGCTCCCCGGTTGGGGTCCTTGCCGCCGTCGAAGAAGAGGCTGGCGTGCGCGGGCTGCCCCACGTGGTGCTCCGGAGACAGGGTGAGGACGTCCTCGGGGCTGCCGGCCAGGCGGCGTACGGTCAGATCGTTGCCGTGTCGCGAAAGGTCTCGCACCACCGAGCCGTCGGCGACCGACGACAGGCCGTCGAAGCGCCAGTAGGCGACCGTGTCCTTGCTCACGACGGCCGAGGCCGGGCGCGGGGCCGGGAGCACCGGCGGGTCGAAGGCCGCGAACCGCTCGGTGAAGCCGATCTCGAGGCTGAAGCGGTCCGTGGGACCGGTGAGCTCAAGGGTCTCCGCCTCGAGCGGCGTGCGGTCCGCCTCCTTCCTGGCGAGGAACCACGGCGAGAACGTCTCGACGTCGATGGTGTTGCGCGCCAGGTCGAAGTTGTAGAGGCGGATCATCGCCGCGCCGCCGTAATAGCGGTCCTGGTAGTTCGTGATGTGCACGTGGACGTCGTGGCCGGCGTCGTTCTTCAGGACCGTGCGGCCGGGCGGCCAATAGTGCCCGTTGAGCGTCAGGAAGACCTGGTCGTGCTTGCGGATCAGCTTGTCCCACATGCGCTGGCCGTTGGCGGAGAGCGACGCGACGCCGGCGTCGTCGCTGTACGCGAGGTCGTGCGTGGTGACGATCGCGGGCACGGTCTTGTTCTTGGTGAGAATGCCCTCGGCCCACGCGATGCCGGCGTCGGAAATGCGCCAGTCGAGGGCGAGGATCAGCCACTTGCGGCCGCCGGCGGAGAGCAGGTGGGCGCTGTTGTAACCGTCGGGCGAGGCGCCGAGGAAAGTGCGCGACTTCGTGAAGCGGGAAGGACCGAAGGCCTTCAGGTACGGGGTGCTGCCGCGCTGGTCGTCGCCGCTGACGTCGTGGTTGCCACCGAGGACGCTGTAAGGGAGCTTGCCGTCGATCTTCTTGAACGTCTCGCTGGCCAGCTCGATCTCGGCGGCCGTCCCGTGCTCGGTCACGTCGCCGAGGTGGGTCATGAAGACCACTTCCCGCTCCTCGGTGAGGTAGCGGAACGTCTCGCGCAACGGCGCCGGGTCGGCACTGTCGGCGTCGAAGAGGTACTGGGTGTCGGGCAGCACCGCGAGCGCGAAGCGGGTGTCATCGTTGTCACCGGTCTTGGCGGTGGCCTCAGCAGCGGCGGCGGGAAGGGTCACGGCGGCCGCGATGGGGGCGGCAACAGCCGCTCGGAGAATGTTACGTCGATCCACGGCGGTCACTCTGGCCCCGCGTGGGCAACGGCCGGGAGACGTCAAGCAAACCGCACGCGAACAGCACTCTTGTCGTCGCGAGTTCCCTTTCCGGTCATAATCGCGTTCTCCGCCGGGCGCGTCGCGCCCCGCATTCTCAGCGCATGCGCATCGCCCTGGTGACGGAGTCCTTCCTGCCGGACGTCAACGGGGTCGCCCACTCGGTGGTGCGGGCGGCCGAACATCTCATGCGACGCGGCCACGAGCCGCTCGTCATCGCACCCCAGCCCCCGGGACGCCGGTGTCCCGTCGACCTGCCCTATCCGGTCGTCCGGATCGCCTCGCTGCGGATGCCCGGGTATCCGCAGATCCGGCTCGGGCTGCCGACCACGTCCATCGCCGCGGCGCTGCGGGCGCACGGGACCGACGTCGTGCACCTGGCCAGCC
>NZ_JAUQWH010000291.1 GCF_030757795.1 Actinoplanes oryzae | reverse complement strand
CCGAAGTTCGACCCGCGCACCGGGCTGCCGGACCTCTGCCAGACCGTGGCGCAGCGTCCCGAGCTGCCGGCCCGCCCGGGTGTCCCTCGGGCGCGACCGCGTGGTGCTGGTCATCGACAGCGTGCTCGTCACCGGCTCGCTGGTGGCCCTCGTCTGGTCGCTGCTGCCGCTGCGGGTCGTCGACGAGGTCGCGAGGACCCCGTGGACCACGGGCGTCGCGGCCGCGTACCCGGTGGCGGATCTGCTCCTCGCCGTGATGGCCGTGCTCCTGATCGTCACCCGGCCCGCGTGGCGGCCGGGGCGCGAGCCGCTGGGGCTGGTCGCCGCGGGCATGCTGGCCTTCGCCGCCTCCGACCTCGTGCGGCTGCTGCACCTGGACACGACCTCGCCGGGCGCGGTCGAGTCCGCCGGTTGTCTCGCCGGGGCCGCCCTGCTCGGCCTCGCGGCGCTCAGCAACCCGGGCGACGTCGCCCCCGCGGACCCGTCCCGGGCGGAGGCCGACTGGACGCACCTGCTGCTGCCCTACCTGCCGGTGATCGCGTCGGGCCTCGTCATCGTCGCGCGGACCAGCTCCGGGGCGCAGCTCACCGCCTACGAGGCGTTCTACGGCTGGCTCGGCCTCGGTCTCGTCGTCGCGCGGCAGATGCTCACGATCGCCGAGAACTCGGTGCTGCTCGCCCGGGTGACGGAGGGCCGGCAACGGCTGCGCCACCAGGCCTACCACGACTCGCTGACCGGGCTGGCCAACCGGGCGCTGTTCCGCGAGCGGCTCGGGCCGGCGCTGGAGGCGTACCGGCAGCGGGGTGTGCCCGTCGCCCTGATCTTCGCCGACCTGGACGACTTCAAGCTCATCAACGACAGCTACGGCCACGCCGCGGGCGACCGGCTGCTGCGCGCGGTCGGCGAGCGCCTCGCGGGCTGCACCGGCCCCGGCGACCTGGTCGCCCGGCTCGGCGGCGACGAGTTCGCCGTGCTGCTCGACCACCACGCCGGCGACGCCGAGCCGATCGCCCGGCGCATCCTGGCCGTCCTGCGCGAGCCGTTCCTCGTCGACGGCCGCACGATCGTCGTCAGCGCCAGCGTCGGCCTCGTCGTGCCCGACCCCGGCGACCAGGAGCTCTCCGCCGACTCCCTGCTGCGCCGCGCCGACGCCGCCATGTACGCGAGCAAGCGCCGCGGCAAGAACGCCCTCGCCCGCTACACCGGCGCCGCCGACGGCGGCCCGCACGCCGACCTCCCGCACCTGCTCCTGCGCGCCCTCTCCGCCGACCCCGCCGAGTACGGCTTCCAGGTCCACTACCAGCCCATCGTCCGCCTCTCCGACGGCGCCGTCGTCGCCGTCGAGGCCCTCGCCCGCTGGACCGACCCGATCGCCGGCCCGGTCGACCCCGACGTCTTCGTCACGGTCGCCGAGCGCACCGGCCTCGTCGCCGCCGTCGACGACTTCGTCCTGGACCGCGCCTGCGCCGACATGGCGGCCCTGGCTCACACGTACGGCCGGCCGGTCGACGTCCACGTCAACGTCTCCGCCGCCCGCCTCGCCCAGCCGGGCCTCACCGAGACGGTGGCCGGCGCCCTGGCCCGCCACGGCATCCCGCCCCAGCGCCTCATCGTCGAGATCACCGAGACCCGCCGCATCCCCGACATGCCCCGCGCCGCCGCCTCCGCCGACGCCCTGCGCGCCCAGGGGGTCCGCATCGCCCTGGACGACTTCGGCAGCGGCTGGAACGCCCTCGCCCAGCTCCACGCCCTCCCGGTCGACATCGTCAAACTCGACTCGAGCCTCACGGACGTCGACGTCGCCCCGGAGCGGGCGCGAGCCCTGTGCCGCTCGATCGTCACCATCTGCGCCGACCTGGGCATCCTGGTCGTCGCCGAGGGCATCGAGACACCCGGGCGAGCGGCGGCGCTGACGGGCCTGGGCTGCGACCTCGGCCAGGGCTACCTCTACGGCCAGCCGCGCCCGGTCCAGCCCCTCACCACCGGCGTCCCCACCCAGCCGGGCCCGACCGACCGCGCCCAGCTCGCCTCGTAGCGACTTCCCGGCATGAGTCGGCCAGTCGCATGTCAGGTGGCCTGGTCGGTCCAAGACGGCGGGTGCGTCGCCATGCGCACCGAGTTCCCGTCGCTGTCGTGGCCGGCGGAAACGCCGGAGGCTGCGCTCGACGGTGGGGCGCCGTGCTGCGGGATGTGCGTGCCGGCCTAGCCGGCTCGCCGGTCCCGTTCAGGAGCGATCTGTGAGACACGCTGCGACGAGATGCCCAGGAGTTCGGCGACGTCCCGTACCGGCATCCGTGCCTTCCGCATCTCGGTGGCGAGGGCGAGCGTGTGCTCGGCCAGGCTCCGCTCTTCCGTGGCGAGCCTGGCCCGGTCGGCCCGGATGCGAGCGGTGGCCTCGTCGAGGGTCGCGTCGCCGGTGTGGAACTCGAACGAGAGGGACAGGTCGTCCTCCGCGCCTTCGGGAAGATCCTCCACGAGAGCGATGACCTCGCGGACCTCTCGATCGAGACCCTTGAGGGAGCGCGCGTAGGTGTGTGCCCCTTCGAGCTGCGGCACGTCGGCGAGCCAGTTCGTTCCTTCCTTGGTCACGACGACGTGGTAGTTCTCCGAGATCAAGTCAGCCACCCCTTGCCGAGGACCGGTTCCAGATCGCGCTGGATGGCGGCCAGCGTGCCGATGGGTATGTCGCCGGGATGCTGCGGAACGCTCGTATGTGCCGTGGTGCCGTTGCCGGTGACGCTGGAGCGCCGATGCGATCCTCGGGTCCTGACGTGAACGCCGCCGAGGCGTTCGATGCGCTTGTTCACCTCTCGCGCCTTCACAGTGTATGTCTAGGCACTAGGCAGAGCCAGCGTCTACTCGCTAGACAGCTGACGCGTCGTGCATGAGGAAGTCGCATGATCAGCGGGCGCGGCGGGTGGTGTGGCGGGTGGGGGTTGCGGCGGTAGGGTCCTCGGGCCAGGGATGCTTGGGGTAGCGGCCGCGCATCTCCGCGCGCACCTGGGGGTAGACCGACGCCCAGAAGCTGGCCAGGTCGCTGGTGACCGCGAGGGGCCGGCCGGCCGGGGAGAGCAGGTGCAGCACGACGGGCACCCGGCCGTCGGCGAGGCGGGGCGCGTCCTGCCAGCCGAAGGTCTCCTGGAGCTTGACGGCGAGGACCGGGCGGGCCGGGTCCGCGTAGTCCACGCGGACGGCCGAGCCGCTCGGCACCGGCAGGCGTTCCGGGGCGACCTCGTTGAGGCGGCCGGCGACCTGCCAGGGGAGCAGGGCGCGCAGGGCGGCGACCACGTCGATGCGGGCCAGGTCGGCCCGGCGGCGGGCGCGGCCCAGGTCGAGCCAGGCCGGGTCGGCGAGGGCGGCGTCGCTGACGTCGGGCCACGGGTCGCCGAGGGCCGCGTGTGCGAAGGCCAGCCGTTGCCGCAGCTCGGTAGCCGTGCGGGACCAGGTCAGCAGGGTCAGGCCCTCGCGGCGCAGGCCCTCGCGCAGCGCCTCGGCGACCTGGGCGGGGTCGGGGTTGTCGAGGCGGCGCTCGGTGAGCGTGATCGCACCCAGCCGGCGAACGGTCCGGGCGACCACGTCGCCGTCGATCCAGCCGATCTCGGTGACCGTGCTGTCGAGGGTGGCCGCGGCCTCGCGGGCGGTCGGCTCGTCGAGCGGGGCGGCGGCGCGGATGCGGGCGGTGCGGGCGCCCGGCGCGCGGTCGGCGTCGGCGACGGCCAGCCAGGGTGCGCCGGCCAGCGGGCTGCCGCCGGCCAGCTCCGCGGCGGTGCCGCCCGCCATCAGGTACGCCCCCGAGCCCGCCTCCCGCGCGCGGGCCACCCGCTCCGGATAGGCGAGCCCGGTCACGAGCCCGGCGGCCAGGTCGTCGGTCATCGGCGTCGCGCCGTCCGCCGCGGCTCGGCCGGCGCTGTCGTCCGCGTTTCCCCGGGCCCGGCCGGTGCTGTCGTCGGCGTTTTCCGGGGCCCGGCCGGCGCTGGTCGCGGCGGCGGTCAGGCGGCGTACCTCGGCCGTCCACGCGCCGTCCCGGCTGCCGCGGGCGGTGCGCCAGGCGGCGACCACGTCTCCGGCCGTGCGGTCGGCGTCCAGGACGGCGACAATCTCGGCGGCGCGCCGGGCTCCCACCCGGGGTGCGCCGTCGATCAGCGCGCGGGCGAGCCGGGGGTGCAGGCCCGCACCGGCCAGCGCCCGTCCGCGCGGGGTCACCTTGCCGTCGTCGCCGACGGCGCCGAGCGCGCGCAGGGTCTCCGTCGCGGCCTGGAGGGCCCCGGCGGGCGGCTGGTCGGGGAGGGCGAGGCCGCTGCCGTCGGGGTGTCCCCACAGCGCCAGGTCCAGGGCGAAGCCGGTCAGGTCGGCGGCGGCCACCTCGGGCTCCGGCTGGGCGGGCAGGCGGTCGTGCTGCGCCTGCGACCAGCACCGGTAGACGCGCCCCGGCGCCTCCCGGCCGGCGCGGCCCGCCCGTTGCTCGGCCCCGGCGCGGGAGACCGGGACGGTGGCGAGGCTGCCCAGGCCGCGGCCGTGATCCGTACGGGGAACGCGGCTGAGCCCGGCGTCCACCACCGCGCGCACGCCCGGCACGGTCAGGCTGCTCTCCGCGACGGCGGTGGACAGCACGACGCGGCAGTGCGGGCCGGGGCGCAGGGCGGCATCCTGGGTGGCGGCGGCTTGGCGGCCGTGCAGGGACACGACGTCGACGTCGAGCCCGCGGAGCCGGCCGGCCACCGCCTCGATCTCGCGGGCGCCGGGCAGGAAGACGAGCACGTCGCCGTCGCCGCCGGTCAGCGCCAGCCGCACCGTGGCGGCGACATGGTCGAGCAGCTTGGGGTCGACGCGCAGGCCCTGCGGCGGCTGCACCGGGCGTGGCGGCGGGCACCAGTGCACGTCGACCGGGTGCAGAACGGCCGGCGCGGTGACGACCGGGGCGTCGCCGAGCAGGCCGGCGAGGCGGGTGGCGTCGGCGGTGGCGGACGTCGCGAGCAGGCGCAGGTCGTCACGCAGCGCGGCGCGCACCTCGATCAGGAACGCCAGCGCGAGGTCGGTGTCGAGGTGCCGTTCGTGGCACTCGTCGAGCACCACGGCGGCCACGCCAGCGAGCTCCGGGTCGCGCTGGAGCCGGCGGACGAGCACGCCGGTGGTCACGACCTCGATGCGGGTGCGGGCGGAGGTGCGGCGCTCACCTCGTACCGAGAAGCCGACCAGGTCGCCCACCTCGGTGCCGGAGAGGGCCGCCATGCGCCGCGCCGCCGCCCGGGCCGCGACCCGGCGCGGCTCGGCGATCACCACCCGGCCGCCGGCCGGCTCGGCGAGCGCCAGCGGGACCACCGTGGTCTTGCCGGTGCCGGGCGGCGCGACCAGCACCGCCGCACCCCGGTCCGCGAGGGCGCCGGTCACCTCGGGCAGGACGGAAGTGATGGGGAGGTCCGGCAGTCGGTGGATCAGCACGGTTAAATCCTCCCCGAAGGCATGGAGGATCCGGTGCGGGGCTGCTTGACTGATCTCTCCTGACCACCTGGGGGGTATGTGGACGGCCTCGGAGAGTTCAACGCGCTGCCTGCCGAGCAGTTGACGCGGGAGCTGCTGGCCGTGTGCGCCGCGCCCGCGTGGGGTGCCGCCGTGCTGGCCGGGCGCCCGTACGCCTCCCGGGACGACCTCCTGGCCGCCGCCGACGCCGCTTCGGCCGCTCTCACCTGGGAGGACGTGCTGCAGGGGCTGTCGGCGCACCCGCGGATCGGGGAGCGGGCGCAGGGC
>NZ_JAUQWH010000290.1 GCF_030757795.1 Actinoplanes oryzae | reverse complement strand
GCGACGGCCCGCGCAAGCGCCGCCGCGGGATCTAGTAGGCCCCGCTGGCCCGCAGGACCGCCGATCCCGTCCGCAGGATGATGATCATGTCGAGGGTGAGCGACCAGTTCTCGACGTAGCGCAGGTCGAGCCGCATCGCCTCGTCCCAGGCCAGGTCGGAGCGCCCGGAGACCTGCCACAGCCCGGTGAGCCCCGGCTTGACCACGAGCCGGCGGCGCATGTCCTCCGGATAGGCCGCGACCTCCGAGGGCAGCGGCGGGCGCGGGCCGACCATCGACATCTCGCCGCGCAGCACGTTGAGCAGCTGCGGCAGCTCGTCCAGCGAGTAGCGGCGCAGGATCCGGCCCACCCGGCTCACCCGCGGGTCGCGGCGCAGCTTGAACAGCACGCCGTCGTTGTCGTTGAGCGACCGCAGCTCGGCCAGCAGGTCCTCGGCGTTGGTCCGCATCGTCCGGAACTTGTAGATCGTGAACTGCCGCCCGTGCCGCCCCACCCGCGTCTGCTTGAACAACGCCGGGCCGGGCGCCTGCCGGTCGAGCCGGATCGCCAGCGCGCACACCGCGAGCAGCGGCGCCAGCAGCAGCAGCGCGAACGCCGCCGCGAACCGGTCGAACAGCCCCTTGAGCAGCCAGCGCGGCCCGCTCAGCCGCGGGTGCTCGACGTGCAGCATCGGCAGGCCGTCGATGGGCCGGATCGAGGTGCGCGCGCCGCCGACGTCGAGCAGGGCGCTGGCCAGGATCATGTCGATGTCCTGCGGCTCCAGCTGCCAGGCCAGCCGCCGCACGGTCGGGCCGTCCACGTCCGGGCCGGCCAGCACCATCACGGTGTCCGCGCCGACCACCCGCGCGGTCTCGGCGGCCAGGTCCAGACCCTCGACCACCGGCACGGTACGCAACACCGGCGGCACCCTGTCCGCCGACGGCACGCACGCCGCCACGACCTCCAGCCCGTGATAGCGCTCGTGCCGCAGCTGCCCGGTCAGCCCGGCCACCGACGCGGCGTGGCCGACGACGAGCACGCGACGCAGGCAGCGCCCCTTGGCCCACGCGCGGTGCAGCATGGACCGGTGCAGGTAGCGCCCCGCGACACCGAGCACGGTCGCGATCGGGATGGCCAGCGTGACGTACCCCCGGGCCACGTCGGCGTTGAGCCCGTAGGCGAGGACGGCGATCGTGGCGGTGAGGGCGAGCGCGGCGCGCAGCACCCGCTGGTACTCCTCGTTGCCGACGAAGAGGAAGCGGTCGTCGTACGCGTGGTTGAGCAGCAGCATGAGCACCCAGCCCAGCGGCAGCAGCGAGCTGAGCGCCGCGTAGTACCAGTCCGCGATGGCGAAGTCGCCGCCGAAGCGCAACTGCATCGCGAGCAGACCGGCGATCACCGCGCCGGCGATGTCGGTGAGCAGAATGGCCACGAAGTACTTCCGCTGCCAGTTCGGCCGGGTGGAGAGCTGGTGGATGGGCACAGTGGCGTACTGAGCGGGCGTGAGGGATTGCGTCATGAGCGGCTGGCGCCCTTTCGCGGGTAGCACGACGGACCGGGGGTGAGGAGCCCGGTGGGGGATGCCGCCGATGTCTTGTCCGACGAGATAACGGTCCCAGCGAGGCCGCCAAGCCACTGAGGACTTCGGAACCTTAGCACGACCTTAGGTGATTCTTGAGTAACGTTCAGCTTGCTTTTGGAACGCCTGCTCAGGGGCCGCTTTCAGCGCTGCCAGACGCGTACGTAGTCCACCTGGAAGTCGGCCGGGAAGCGGGTGGCCGCGTCCGGGTCGCCGAGCCAGCCGCCCACCTGGAAGTTGAGGCGGAGGTGGTACGGCTTGGTGAACACCTCGTCGAACCACGGGGTCGTCGTGCGGTCGCGTTGCCAGACGGGGACGCCGTCGATGTACCAGCGGAGGACGCCCGGCTCCCACTCGGTGGTGTAGGTGTGGAAGCCGTCCGCCGCGTGGCCCACCGGGAAGGGCGAGCGGTTGTCCTGTTTGACCGGTGTGTAGTCGTAGAAGATGGATTGGGTCGCGGCCTGGTGGTACTGGGCGCCGCCGGGCAGCTCGACCACGTCGATCTCGCCGTGGCCGCCGTCGTCGGGGCGCAGCCAGAAGGCCGGCCACAGCCCGGTCGAGCCCTCGGGGCCGGTCGGCGACTTGGCCCGGACCTCGAAGCGGCCGTACTGGAAGGACTTCCGGCCCTCGGTCGTCAGGTAGGCGCTCGTGTAGCCGCGGGCCTCGGCGCCGCAGGTGGCCGGGCGGCGCTGGGCGCGGAGGGTGAGCATTCCCCCGCCGACGAAGACGGTGTCCGGGGCGGCGGTGAGGCAGGCGCGGTCGTAGTCCACGCTGGTGTTGTCCTTGGCGACCCAGGCGCCCGCGTCCAGCGCTGTGCCGTCGAACTCGTCCGCCCAGGCGAGCCGCCAAGCCGGGACCGGAGGCGACGGCATCGCCGACGGCGACGGCGACGAGGGCGGTGCGGCACTGTCCGATTTATACGACAAAACCAGCTCGGGGCGGATCGCCGGGCTCTTGTTCTCCGCGGACGCCCAGTAGATCCGGCTCCCGTAGTCCGCCTGCCGCACGGTGAACGTGTACGTCCCGTTGCCGGCCACCGCCCGCGACACGTCCCACTCGTTGTAGCCGGCCGTCACGCCGGCCGCCCGGTCCAGCTCCTGCCCACCGGCGTGGACAGTGGTCGCCGCGTCGAAGGCCTGCCACGAGTAGAGCCGCAGACGCGCCTCGACCACTCCGGCCGTACGCGGAAGGCCGTTGATCTGGAAGGTCACGGCGGCATCCCGCTCGCCCTGCGGATTGCCCTCGCACAGCGCCGGACACGTGGTCAACGTCGACGCGGCACTCGTGTCGCCGTCCTGGGCAACCCGCGAGACCGTGCCGTCCGCCGACGGACCGACAACGAGCCGCGCCTCCTCCAACGCCGCCGACGCGAGCAGGGGCACCGCGATCGCCGGGGCAGCCGCCAGGGCCACCACCGCCACGACGGCAACGGCCCGCCCGCTTCGCCGCACCCGGACCCCCTCGGATCACCGACCAGAGGACGGACTTTACATGTTGCTGAGCGCGACGCTCATCACTGTCACCGACCCCGCAAGCCCCACAGCAAAGACCCCCGCGGCGACAACCAGCGCCGACCCGGGCTTGCGCAGGAACCGCCGGGCGACAAGCCACACCACGACCGAGCCCACGTACGCGACAACTGCCAGGTAGACGGTGAACAGGAAACCGAGCCCGGTGCACAGCCCCGCCACCACAGCTACGGCACCAGCCGGCCCGGGCCGCAGATCCCGCCGCGCGACCAGGTAGCTCACAACACCGGCGGCCAGCGTGAACACGGCCGTGAGCGTGACAATCAGATCCATGGCGCCGAGGGTGGCACCCCGGCCCGCCGCACGCTCGTCATCCCGCCGACCCTGCACACAACCTTCACGAAAGCAGCAGTCGACTCATCAAGCCAGCCGTTGTCGTGGCTCCTGCTCGGTGCAGAGCCTCGATCGTCGACCGGTCGGTGGCTCCCTTCAATGACGTCACCGCGGCCCGATGTGCGGCAAGCATCCGCAGCTCGAACTCGGCGATGAGCCGACTGAACAGTTCGTCCGGAGTAAGCACTTCGACGTGGAGGATTTCCATGATGTCAGCGGGAAAATCCTTGGTGATGGAGGTGCAGAGCACGGTCGCCTCGGAAGCGACCACGGCGACCAGAACGTGGCGGTCGCCTTCGTCAGGAAGCACCCGCGCAGTGAGCAACTCGTCCAGCAGACGCTGATGCTCTGCGCTCGGCTCGATCCCGGCGAAGGGAAAGGCACGATTCATCGCGAGGGTCAGCCGCCGGCCCGCCGCGACGTCGAAGCCGGCCACGTTGCGTTCGAGGTGCTCGGTGACCTCGGGCAGGATGCTTGGGCTCCACGCGATCGCGATGACTTTCTGATCAGCCGCATAGAGCAGGTAATCGCGAAGGACGCGGGAGTACAAGACGTTCGCATCTGCGAGAACGACAAGCACGCTGTCCGACTCGTCGTCGGTCCGGCGTGGCCCGCGGCTCATTCCGTCAGGCCGAATTCGTTCTGCAGCGCGGCCAGGTCGGCGAGGGCTTCACGCCGACGGGGGCGCTCTGCTTCGAGGAAGGCTCTGATCGACGAGACTCGGACGCGATGGTGCGTGCCCACTTTGCGGAACTCCAGCAGGCCGCGATCCATGAGCTTGCGAACCTGAGGGCGCGACATGCTCAGCAGCACCGCCGCCTCGGTCGGGGTGACCTCGGCGTTACCCGGCGAGATCAGGACCTCCTCACCGCGCGTCCGTGCGTCGATCCAGCGAGACACCAGCTCGGCCGTCTCTCTCGACAGCTTCACCCGCACCTCGTCGCCGGCCTTGTCGAGCGCACGGTGGAGGGCATCCGCATCACGCGACAGAAGATCACTCATGGTTTGCTCCAACTGCTCCATCTGAACCAGCTGCAGCAAGTGTAACGCCAAGGCCGAGGCGTGAACCTTCATCGGCTCGATCATCCCTGGAACCTAGCTCAATGCCATCTAGTCACTCGACGAAGCAGTCGGCTACTGGGCGCTCCACGGTTGAGGGCGGATGGCCTCGCGCTCGGGGAGGGGCTCCTGCGGGTACGTGCCGGCGAGCATCCAGGCCGGGATCGGCTCGGTGGCGGGCGCTTCGGTGACGTCGGCGTCCGGGAGCCAGGGCTGTGTGCCGAGGGCTTGGACCTGCGGGACGCCCGTGGTCAGCTCGGCCGGGCGTGGGGCGGCGGCCAGCTCCGCCGCGGCGCGGGCCGGGGGGCGCCAGATCGGGGGCGGGCCCCACCAGACGATGCGGTCGGCGGCTCGGGCGACCGGGGGCGTGGCGGGGCGGGGCAGCGGCACGGACGGGCGGGTCGCGGGGCGTGCGACGCGGATCGGCTCGCCGGACGGCACGGTCCACTTCGGTTCGAGGTCGATCGAGACCGTGCCGGGCACGCTGGTGGCCTCGGCGGGCAGGGCGGCCGCGCTCGTGCCGGGCGCCGAGGCCAGGACGACGGCGGACATCGCGGTGACCAGCCCGGCCACCAGGGCGATCCCTTCCCAGCCGGGGCGCACGGTGTCGCCGAGCAGCAGCAACGCCACCGCCGAGGGGGCCAGCACCTCGGCGCTCCAGTGGACGGCCGTGACCGGGCCGACCTGGCCGTTCTGCAACGCGTGGGCGTACAGCATCATGCCGGTCGCGGCGAAGACCAGGACCGCCGCCGTGAGCGGCTCGGTGAGGATGCCCACCGCTCCCCCGGTGACCTCGCCGAGGGCCCGGCCGGTGAGGGCGGCGCCGCCGAGGCAGAGGCCGCCCATCGCGGCGACCAGGCCGGCGGGGGCGCCGGCGCGGGCCGCGCCCCAGCCGAAGAGGACCATTGTGATCGCGGCCGAGCAGAGAGTGAAGCGCAGCTGCGGGGTCAGCTCGACGCCGTGCTGCGGGCCGGCGGAGGAGGCCAGGACGGCGAGCGCCGAGATGGAGACGACGACCGCGACGATGTCCCGGCGGCGCAGGTGCGACTTGAGGATCAGGCGGGCGCCGATGACGGTCAGGGCGAGCGAGCCGGCGAGCACCGACTCGACCAGGTAGACGGCGAGCTCGCGCAGGGCGATCATCGAGCCGACCCAGGCCATGACGTCGCAGCCGATGCCGGCCAGATAGAGCGGGTGTTTCATGGTCGCGGCGGTGCTCACGCTCTTGCGCGCCGCGACGGCCTGCAGCAGCGACGCGGCCGCGTAACTGGCCGCGCCGAAGACGGTGATCGCCAGGGCGATCCAGCCCCCCATGGACATCGCACCCACCCGCTGTCGTCTCAGCCGACCTTGAGAACGCTGATCGTGTCG
>NZ_JAUQWH010000029.1 GCF_030757795.1 Actinoplanes oryzae | reverse complement strand
AGCAAGCTGACCTTCACCGGCGCCGACCGCGGCGGCGTCGTGCCGGACGTGGTCCCGGCCGGCCTCGGCGAGGCCACCGCCACCGAGTGACGCGCTGATCCCAGCACCGGGAGGCCGTAGCGGTTCGCCGCTGCGGCCTCCCGTCGTTCCCGCTTGCCGCGCGGGGGCGGGTCCGCCACTCTGTGCCGCGTGGCCAAACGACACACCAAGGCCGACCGCCGAGCGCTGCGGTGGCTGCTGACCCGGGCGGAGGCCGGCGACCTCGACGCCGCCTACGATCTGGCGCTGGAGTACCAGCGCCGGAACGACGATGTCCACGCGGACCATTGGCACCGCGTCGCCATCAGCGCCGGCAACCCCCAGGCGCTCACCAATTACGGGGCCTTCCTCGGCGGCCGTGGGCAGCATCGGGAAGGGCTGCCGTTCCTGGTGGCCGCGGCGCGGGCCGGTGATGTGCTCGGCGCCTGCAACGCCGGGGTGTTCTGCGAGATTCTCGGCGACGACGACGGCGCCGAGCATTGGTTCCGAGCCGCCGCCGCGGGTGGCGACGCCCTCGGCGGCCGTTGGCTGGGGCACCTGCTCCACCGGCTCGGGCGGTTCGCGGAAGCGGCACCGTGGCTGACGGCCGCGGCGGAGAGCGGCCACGCCGCCAGCGCCCACCTCCTGGCCCTGCACCACGAGGACGACGGCGACGACTTCGCAGCCGAATACTGGTACCGGGTGGCGGCATCCTGTGGCGACGCCGGTGCCCGCAACAATCTCGGCCTGCTCCTGGACCGCACCGGGCGCACCGCGGAGGCCCTGCGACTGTGGCGCGCCGGCGCCGAGGACGGCCACGCCGACAGTGCGGACAACCTGGCGAGGGCGCTCGATGCCACGGGTCAACGGCACGAGGCCGGACCACGATCCCGGCCCGCCGCCCGCGAGCGGCGGCCCTCCGGCAGCAGCGCCCGCCCCTCCCCCCGGCGCGGCAGCTCCCGCCCGTGAGCCTGGTCGCCGAGATCGGCCCCGGGCAGCACTGACGCGCCGGCCGGGCGCTCAGTCTAGGGCGGCGACGCGGGCGGCGACGGCGGCGCTCAGTCTAGGGCGGCGACGCGGGCGGCGACGGCGGCGCTCAGGTCGGGGCGGGTGTCGCCGTAGGCGAGGTCGCGCAGGCGGGGCGGGAAGATGCGCTCGACGTCGGCGGCGTACGAGCCGTCCTGCGGGGTGTCGACGGACGGTGCCGGGCCGAGACGGACCGCGGCGGGCAGCACGGTGCCGGAGTCGATGCCGGTGCCGATCGTGGTGCACTGCGCCCAGACGTACGCGGTCCGCACGTCGGCCGGGGTGCGGGCGGCCGCGGGCTCGACGCCGAAGACGCGGGTGGCACAGCCGATCCGGTCGCCGGACCAGGCGGCGCTGATGTGCTGCTCGACGAGCGGCGTCACCTGGGCGGAGACCTCGGACGCGAGCACCGCGGGCACCTCGCCCGGCCCGCCACCGGAGAAGAGTCGCGTGTGCAGGAGCACGGTGGTGGCCGCGACCACGGTCAGGGCCACCACCGCCGCGGTAATGGCCGTCCGGCGAGAGATCACCAGCGGACACTAACCGGCTCCCGCAACGTCGTCAGGCGACGTCGATGGCGTCGAGTTCGGCGTAGTTGGCGCCCTTGGCGTACGCCAGGGTGTTGGGGCCGGCCTTGAGGGTGACCGTACGCTCGCTGGTCTGCCAGTTGTCCCAGCCGGTGACCGGGTAGTCGACGGTGCCGGCGGGGGTGGTGTTGACGGTGAGGGTGTGGCTTGCCGCGCCGGCGTCGGAGCCGTTGGCGAAGCGGGTGAAGAGGCGGTACGTGCCGGCGCGCGGCACGGTCACGGTGAAGGTGACGCGGCTGTCGGCGAAGTCGATGCCGCCGACGACCACGCCGTTGCTGGCGCCGCCCGTGGCGTAGCGGGCGTTGGCCCGGGTGAAGGCGGCGTCCTCGGCCTCGTAGCGGATCTTGGCGCCTTCGACGACGGGACGGGCGCCCCGCCAGTCGAGGCGCCGGGTGTACATGGCGCGGTAGGTGTAGTCCGCGTTCCAGCCGTGGAAGACGATGCGGTCGCGGCCGTCCGGGCCGGTGACGATGTCCTGGCCGCCGGGGCCGCGGACCGCGCCGGCGAGCTTGTCGGTGGTCATCAGCGGGGCGCCGGCCTTGGTGTACGGGCCGCGCAGGCCGGTCGACGTGGCGTAGCTGCTGATGTAGCTGTCGTTGCCGAAGAAGTTGGCCGAGTAGAACAGCACGTAGGTGTTGCCGTGCTTCACCAGCGTCGGCGCCTCGACGAGCGTTCCTTCGAAGGGCTTGTCCTGCTTGATCAGCGGTGTCTCGGTGCCGACGCGGCGCAGGCCGTCGGCGCTGACCTGCTGCAGGCGCAGCCAGGTGTCCTGGGCGCAGCAGTTGCCGTCGTTCTTCCAGAGGAGGTAGCGGCGGCCGTGCTCGGTGTAGGAGGACGCGTCGATCGCGCCGCCGATCTCCGGGGTGCAGACCAGGGCGGTGTCCCGGGGTACGAAGGGCCCGCCGGGCGTGGTGGCGGTGGCCGCGCCGATGCACTGCTTGCCGGAGGCGCGGTCGTGGGCGGTGTACCACATGACGAAGCTGCGCGGGCCGGTCGCGAAGACCTCGGGCGCCCAGACGCCGCGGTCGCCGGCGCCGCCCGGCGGGAACGACCAGTCGGTGTCGGCCCAGGCGCCGAGCGTGGGCAGGGCGTCGCTGGGCTGCACCGCCCAGGTGACCAGGTCGGTGGAGGTGGCCCACTTGATCGTGCGGCCGTCGCTGTTGGTGGCGTACGCGTAGTAGGTGCGCCCGACCTTGAGCACGTCCGGATCGGCGAAGTTCTGATCGATGACGGGAGCGGCCACCGGAGCGGCGGCGGCCGGGGCGGTGACCGGAGCGGCGGCGGCCGGGGCGGTGACCGGAGCGGCCGCGGCCGGGGCGGTGACCGGGGCGGGGGCGGCGGCGACCGGCGGCCCGGACGCGGCGGTGAGCAGGGTGGCGGTCAGAGCCAGGACGGCGGCCCGGATCGGTGACATGGACGCTCCCAACAGGTCGGTGCGGGAGCTACATCATCACTGTTTCCTGTGGATCTCTGTCAAGAGAAGATTGTTCACCGGTTGCTCGTGCCCCGGAGGCGGGGAATTCACGCGCCGCAGAAAAGCGCACGTGAACGTGTTGTTTCCTGTCTTCTTTTCCCGCGGCGCCTGTGCTTTCATCGACCCCGGCCGTCGTCCGATGTGGAGAAACGCGGCCGAAACAAGCGTCGATCAGAGAGCCGGGAAATGACGACAGTCGAAGCCAGGAACGCGCTCGGACGGCTGCGCCACGATGCGCGGGTGACCGTCACCCCGGCGCAGAAGGCGGTGCTCGGCGTCGCCGGAATCGCCCTCGCCACGATGATCGTGCTCGCGGTTCTCGGGCATCCGGCCGGGCTGCTCGTCGTGGTCGCGCTGATCACCGCGCTCTACCTCGCGGATCTGCTCTTCTGCGCCTGGCTGGTGACCGGTTCCGCCCGGGACGAGATGCCCGGCATCGCCGTGGCGGCCCGGGCGGACTGGCCCATGTACACGGTCCTGTGTCCGATGTACCAGGAGACGGCCGTCCTGGATCAGCTGGTCAGGGCCATGACAGCGCTCGACTACCCGGCCGGCCGGCTGGAGGTGCTCCTGCTGCTGGAGGAGGACGACACGGAGACGATCGCCTTCGTCCGGGCCCGGACGCTGCCGGCCACCTTCCGCGTGATCGTCGTGCCCGACTCGCAGCCCAAGACCAAGCCGAAGGCCTGCAACCACGGGCTCACCATCGCCCGCGGCGAGTACGTGGTGATCTTCGACGCCGAGGACGTGCCCGAGCCCGATCAATTGAAAAAGGCGGTCACGGCCTTCGATCAACTGTCCACGCGGGTCGCGTGCCTGCAGGCGCCGCTCAATTTCTACAATCCTCGGCAAAACGTGCTGACCCGGCTGTTCACCGCCGAGTACAGCCTCTGGTTCGATCTGATGTTGCGCGGGCTGCAACGGCTCGGCGGTCCCATTCCGCTGGGCGGGACGTCGAATCACTTCCGGGCCGGGGTGCTGCGCGGGCTGGGCGGCTGGGATCCGTACAACGTGACCGAGGACGCCGACCTCGGCATCCGGCTCTACCGGCAGGGCTTCCGCACGGGCATGCTCGACAGCACCACGTACGAGGAGGCCAACCCGCGGGTCCGCAACTGGATCCGGCAACGCTCCCGCTGGATCAAGGGCTACCTGCAGACGCTGCTCGTGCACACCCGCGGCGGCTGGGACCTGCGGCACACCCGCGACCCGCACTTCCTGACGTTCCTGCTGGTCATCGGCGGCAAGGTGCTGGTCAACTACATCAACCCGCTGATGTGGGCGGCGACGATCGCGTACTTCGCCTTCCGCGCGGCGATCGGCGAGCGGATCGAACAGTTCTATCCGGCGTGGGTGTTCTACCCGGCGGTCTTCACCCTGGCCGTGGGCAACCTGCTGTTCGTCTACACATTCCTGCTGGGCAGCGCGCGCCGCGGCAACCACGACCTCATCAAGTACGGCCTCCTGTCCCCGTTCTACTGGCTGCTCATGTCGGTCGCGGCGGCGAAGGCGCTCGTCCAGCTGATCCTGCGGCCGCACTACTGGGAGAAGACCGTCCACGGCCTGCACCTGGAGCAGGAGACAGCCCGATGACCCTCGCCGTCGCCCCCGAGCACTTCCGCTACGCCCCGCCGCACCGGCTGACCTCCCTGTCGGTGGTCATGCCCGCGCACAACGAGGCGGAGAACATCGCCGAGGCCGTCCGCGACGCGATCAGCGCCGCCGCGGCGGTCACCGACACGTACGAGGTCGTGGTCGTCGACGACGGCAGCACCGACCGGACCGCCGCGATCGTCGAGCAGCTGGCGGCCGTACACGGGAAGGTGGTCCGGCTCGTCCGCAACGGGACCAACCTGGGGTACGGGCCGACGGTGCGCCGGGCCCTCGCCGCCGCGACCATGGACTGGGTGCTGTTCACCGACAGCGACCGGCAGTTCGACCTCGCCGAGCTGCCCCGGCTCGTCCCGCTCACCGACGACGCGGACATCGTCACCGGGTGGCGCCGCAAGCGGCAGGACCCGTGGTCGCGCCGCCGCAACGCGCACCTGTTCAACCTGGCCGGACGGCTGTTCTTCGGCACCCGGGTCCGCGACGTCGACTGCGCCTTCAAGCTGCTGCGCCGCTCCGCCCTCGACCGGCTGGAGCTCACCGCGGACAGCGCGATGATCAACACCGAGCTGCTCTACCAGGCGCGGCAGCACGGGCTGCGGGTGCGCGAGCTGCCCGTCACCCACCTGCCGCGGCGCTTCGGCGAGGCGACCGGCGGCGACCCCGCCGTCATCCGGCGGGCGATCCGCGAGTTCTTCGCGATGCGGGCCCGCTTCAACGGGCGCGAGCGGTCCCGGCTGCGGATGCACACCTGGCTGGTCGGGATCCTCGCGCTGGTCGCCGGGATCGCGGCGAGCGTCTGGGCGATGCAGCACCACGTCGTGCTCGCGTACGGCGACGCCGAGGCGCACCTCAACATCGCCAAGCGCGTCGTCGGCGGGCTGACCGGCGGGTTCGCGCAGCTCGGCAGCGTGTGGCTGCCGCTGCCGCACCTGAGCATGCTGCCGTTCGTGGCCAACGACGACATGTGGCGCAGCGGCATCGCCGGCCCGGCCGTCAGTGTGCCGGCGCTCGTGCTGCTGTGCGTGATGGCGTACAAGCTGGCGTACCTGCTGACGAAGCAGGCGTGGGTCAGCTGGCTCGCCCCGCTGGTGATCCTCGCCAACCCCAACACGCTGTACCTGGCGGCGACGCCGATGACCGAGGTGCTGCTGCTGGCGATGGTCACCACCTCGCTGTACTTCCTGGCGAAGTGGGTCCTGCGCGGCGGCACGAGCAGCCTGGTGCTGGCCGGGCTCTTCGGCGGCCTCGCCACGCTGGCCCGCTACGACGGCTGGGCGCTGGTCTGCATGGAGGCCGTCGTCGTGGCCCTGATCGCCTTCCGGACCCGCCGGAGCGGGCTGGTCATCCTCTTCGGCGTGCTGGCCTTCGCCGGCATCGGCGGCTGGCTCGTGTGGAACCAGCTCATCTTCTCCGATCCGCTCTACTTCGCGTCCAGCGTGTACGGCTCCGCCGAACAACAACAATTCTTCCTGCGTACGGGCCTGCTGCCGACCTATCACAACGCCGGCAAGTCCGTCGTCTACTGGTTCGAGGACGTCCGCATCGTCGCCGGCTCGACCTTGATGGTGGTCGCCGGGGCGGGGCTGGTCGGGCTCGTCGCCTCCGCGGTGCGGAAGCGCACGCTCGGTCCCGTCCTCATCGGGTTCGTGGCCCTGAGCAGTTTCGCCTTCTACATCCTGTCGCTCTGGCTCGGGCAGGCGTCGCTCATCCTGCCCAGGTTCGTGCCCGACAACGTGCCCTACACGATGAGCAACATCCGGTACGGCCTGCAGGCGCTGCTGCCCATCGGCCTGTTCGTCGCGTTCCTGGCCGCACGCCGGCCGAAGATCCTCGGGCCGGTGCTCGTGGCGGTGATCCTCGCCCAGGGCGCGGTGTCCGTGGCGACGAGCCGGGTCATGACGTACGAGGACGGCACCCACGGCCTCTCCTCCCAGCTCGTCTCCAAGGGCCCGGACGCGCCGCCCGTCGAGGCGTGGATGCGCGCGCACTACGACTCGGGCCTGGTGCTCATGGACGACTACCGGCGCCCGATCGGGCCCGTCGAGAGCGGCGTCCCGATGCACTCGCTGATCGGCGTGGGCAACAAGCCGTACTGGCAGGAGAGCCTGGACAACCCCGGCAAGCACGCCACCTGGATCATCCTGCAGCAGGGCGACACCGACGCGGTGTGGAAGGGCTTCGGCACGCAGGCCCGCGCGATCCTCAAGGACCACTTCGCCGAGGTCTACCGCAGCGGCCCGATCCACGTGTACAAGCGCCGCCCGCCGGCGTCGGAGTTCGTCCAGAAGCGGGGCCAGCATCTCTCTCTGGCCGGCGAGCGGTGGCGCGCGGCCGGGGTCAACAGCTACGACCTGCTCACCCAGCCGTACGCCGACATCGTCGCGCGCATCGACGCGCTCGCCAACGCGGGCCACAACACGATCCGCACGTGGTGCTTCGACAAGGACGGCGGCATCAGCGACGCGACCCTGCGGACCCTGGCCGCCACGGCCCAGTACGCCTCCCGCCGCTCGGTCCGCCTGGTCTGCACCCTGTCCAACTTCCACGACGACTTCGGCGGGATCGCCCCGGACTTCTTCACGTCGCCGGGGCCCTTCCAGGACCAGGTCCGGCGGGTGCTCACCTGGACCGACGACCACGGCGTCCGGCTCGCCGACTCGCCCGGCATCCTCGCCTGGGACCTGATGAACGAGCCCCGGGGCCCGGTCCGCGACTGGACCGAACGGATGGCGAGCTTCGTGGCCAGCCTCGACCAGCGCCACCTGGTGACGATCGGCGCCGAGGGCTTCCGTACGGGCTATCCGGCGCGCCCGGAGATGGCCGGTCCCGCGGGCAGCGGCTTCGGCGACCTGTGCTCGGTCCCGTCCATCACGCTCTGCTCCACCCACCTGTTCCCGAAGTACCTGACCGACGAGGCCACGCTGACCCCGGTCCTCCAGGGCTGGCGCGCCGACGCGGACACGGCCGGCAAGCCGGTGCTCGTGGAGGAGGTCGGCTACTCCCTGTCCGACGGCGGCGACGAGGCGGCCCGATCCGCCTTCTACGCCGCGGCCGGCCGGGCCGTCCACAGCAACGACCTGGACGGCGCCCTGCTCTGGAACGTCGGCCGCACCGCCGACGCCTCCTTCACCCTGTCCTTCGACAACCCGGCAACCGCGGCCGAACTGACCCGCTGGCCGCAACTCGTCTCCCCCCGCTGACCGGGGTGCGCCGCGGAGCCCGGCGGGCGGCTCAGGGGGTGAGGCGGCCGGTCGAGCGGAGGAGGGCCCGGGCGAAGCGGTTGAGGGGCACGCCGGCGAGCTGGGCGGGCGCGAACCAGCCCAGCTCGCTGACCTCCTCCTGGTCGGGCGCGGGGGTTCCGCCGGCGATCGCGGCCGCATAGACGACGGGGACGTAGGCGACCCGGTCGCCGTTGGGATAGGTGACCTCGTAGTCGGGGCCGCCGAGGACGTCCAGGAGGCGGGGCGGGGCGATCCGGAGGCCGGTCTCCTCGTGGATCTCGCGCGCGGCGGCCTCGGCCGGGGACTCGCCGAGTTCCACCGCGCCGCCCGGGACCGCCCAGTCGTCCGGCAGGCCGGTGTGGCGTACCAGCAGCAGCCGTCCGGCGTCGTCGGTGACGAGGACCGACACCGACGGCAGCTGGATCAGGTCGTGGCCGACCGCTGCCCGCAGCCGTGCCACGTGCGGGGAGATGCCCATCAGGTGTCCGCCTCCGCCAGCGAGTCGAAGAGGTCGGGGCCGAGCGGCTCGTCCACCGGGCGGCGCTGGGCGAGGATCTGCACGGTGTGGTCGGCCACGGGCAGCTGTTCCAGGGTCTTGCCCGCCCACAGCATCAGCGACAGGTCGACTCCCGGCGTCGGTGCGGGCGCGCGGGAGACGATCCACACCGCCGCGGCCGGGACCTGGGCGGCGGCGACCAGCGCGGACGGGCCGGCCAGCAGGAAGTCCAGGTCGAAGTCGACCAGCAGCCGCAGCATGGTGGCCCGGTTGGCGGGGTCGACGCCCTCGAAGGCCTCGTCCAGCCACAGCGGGCGCGGGGCCTGCGGGGACTCGCTGTAGAGGGCGACCAGGGTGGCCAGCAGCGGCTGGAGCAGGGTGACGACCTTGCCGCCGCCGGAGTCGACGCCGTGGGCCTGGCGGGTCAGCGGCTTGTAGTCGCTGCCGGCGACCTTGAACTCGGCGACCACGTCGAACCAGGTGCGGTAGTCGAGCAGGCGGGCGAGGTGGTCGAGCCATTCCTGGGTGCTGGCGGGGCCGGCGTCCTGGGCCTCGCGCAGGCGGTCGCCGAGGAAGGTGCGGATGTGCTCCTGGGCGGATCCCGAGTCGAGGGTGCCGGACTCCAGGGCCTTGAGGATGGCGTACCCGGCCTTCTGGCCCTCGGCGGGGTGCCGGCGCAGGCGCAGGGTGGTGCGGTTGGCGCCGGTGGGGTGGCGTTCGAGGACCTCGTTGACCACGGCGAGCAGGGCAACCACCTTCTTCTGGCGGTCGGCGAGGTGGTCGATGAAGGTGGAGGCGAGCAGCTCGGTGTACATCGCGTCGAGCTTGCCGTCGTACGCGGCGGTCAGCGCCGTGACCAGCTCGTCCAGGTGGGTGACCGCCTCGGCCGGGCTGAGCTGGGCGCCGGAGGCGTCGACCACGACGGCGACCGACGGCAGGTCGTGGGTCTCGTCGGGCTCGACGGTGTGGGCGGACCGGCCGCCGGAGGCCTCCAGGACCGTGCGCAGCTCGGCGAGCGGGTTGCCGAGGGCCCGGGACATGGCGGCCTGCACGCGCTTGGCCTTCTCCGGCGCGGTGTCGGGCCAGTTCGCGGGACGAACAGTGCGTTCGGTCTCGCGGGCGAGGGCGACCGGATCCTCGTGACCGGGGTGCAGCGAGGACCACGCCACGAACGCGGCCTCCCGGGCGTGGAGGGCACTGTCCCGTGCAGCGATCCGTTGTTCCAGGGCGGTCGCGGCGCTGCTGGCCGCGGCGCTGAGCTCCGATCCCCTCGCCCGGCTCGCAGTGACCGATTTGTCCAGTGACCGGATCCGCGCCTGCAGCGTGGTGGCCCGCTCGATCTGGTCGCGGTCGTCGCGCGCCACCGACTCGCCGGCCTCCTCGGCGTGGATCGCGGCCTCCGACGCCTCGGCGGCTGCCTCGCGGGCCGCCTGGTCGGACTCGGCCGCGGCGGCAGCGGCTGCCGAGGCGGTCGCCGCGGTGGTGGCGACGTCGCGCTCGGCGGCGGTCACGCCGGTGGACGCCAGCCGCAGCTCGGCCACGGCGCGCGACGCCTCGTCGAGTTCGGTGACGACGGCGTCGAGCTGGTCCTCGGCGGCGGGCAGGCCGTGCTCGGCGGCGTGGGTGGCCGCCTCGGTGCCGGCCTCCTCGGCGCGCCGGCGGGCGGTGAGCGCGGCGGCGTGGGCCCGGCTGTGGGCGACCTCGGCGCGGTCGCGTTCCACGGCGGCGGCCGCGCGGGCGCTGCCGGCGGCGGTGACGTCGACGTCGTCGGGTGCCTGGGCGGCGACGGCACGCAGCTCGGCGATCTTCTGCGCCTCCGCGGCGGCGGCGTCCCGGGCCTCGGCCGCCGCGGTCCGGGCGGCATCGGCCTGGGCCCGCAGCTCGGCGACGCGGCGCCGGCGGGCGGCGGCGCGGGCCGCGGTGCCGAGCAGGGACGCGCCTCCGGGGGCGGGCCCGGCCCGGCCCGCGGTGATCGGGGTACGCCACCGTCCGTCCCCGGAGATCGCCACGGTCGCCTCGGGATCGAGCGGCGCACCCGGGTCGGCGTAGGCGACGGCGGCGAGGACGGACCGCACCGCCGGGGCCAGCTCTCCGGCGTCCTCGGCGACCCGCAGCGGCGACGCGCCGGCCGAGCCCGAGGCGACCGCGACCGCATCCCGGCCGTCACGCGCCGGATCCCAGGTGCCGTCGGCGGTGATCCAGGCGTCCAGCAGCCCGGCGGCCGCGAGCGCCGCCTCCACGTGGTCGAGCACGTCCTGGTCGAGGCCGTCGACCGGATCCACGAGCCGCCACAGCGGCGCCCCGGCGGCGGCACTCCGGTCCCGGCGGAACCAGTCCACCGGTGCCGGCGGGGTCACGTCGGCGGTCGGGCTCAAGGAGGCGGCGTCCGCATCCAGCGCGGCGGCCCGCGCATCCCCTTCCGCCGCCTGCGCGCGCAGCGTGCCGATCCGCTCGGTCAGCGGCGTGATCACGGGATCCAGCCAGGCCGTGGTCAGCAGCGTCCGCAGGACCTGCCGCGGCCGCGGTCCGGTCGCCGACGCCGTCACCTCGCGCAGCCACTCCTCGCGCACGGCCGCCGCGGGCGCGGTGTCGCCCAGCTTCTCCGCCCAGCGTTCGAGGTCGTCCGACAGCGACTGCAGGGCATCCGTCAGCGCCTCGGCGGCATCCGACGCGGCGGAGGCGCGCGCGTCCAGCTCCGCCGCCGCGCCCGACGCCGCGTCCTCGGCGGACCGGGCGGACGCGACGGCCGTGGCCGCCGTCCGCAGCAGCTTGCGCAGCACGGCGACCCGCCCCCGGCGGGCGGTGATCGCGGCGGTCAGCCGGTCGGTGTCGGCCACGGCGGCCCACGACGCCGAGGAGTCGCCCAGCCCGGCCCGCGCGGCGGCCGACGCCACGTCCTGCGACAGCGCCGAGACGGCGGCACGCGCCGCGGCGAGCGAGGACGACGCGCGCTCGTGGGCGTCGGCGGCCCGGGCTGTCTCCGAGGCGGCCCGGTCGGCCTGGGCGCGGGCGGCGGTGGCCCGGGTCCGGGCGGTGCCGGCCTCGCGGGTCAGCTGCTCGGCCCGGGCGGCGCGGGCGGCGGCGTCGCGGTAGACGTCCGAGCGCAGCAGTTCCTCGTACGCGGCGTGGGCGTGCTTGACCGCCTGCTCCAGCGAGGCGGTGTTCTCGCCCTCGGCGAGGGAAGACGCCCGGGCGGAATCCAGTGCCGACGTGGCGTCGTCCACCGCGCGAGAGGCGGCATCCACGGACCGGGACGCCGCCAGCAGCGCATCGGCGTGCTGGCGCTGCACGGCGTCGGCCCACGGGCGCCACGCCTTGGCCAGGTAGACGGCGACGGCGTCCCGGGCCCCGGCGGCGTGGTCCCGGTCGCGGCGCAGCTGTTCGAGCTGCTGCCAGCCCTCGGCCAGCTCCTCGACCTCGGTCCGCGCGATCGGCGGCAACGCGGCCCGGATCTGCGCGGTGAACCAGTCCGGGTTGAGCCGCTGGCCCAGATGCGGGGTGCGCAGGACCTTGAGCATCTCGAGCACGGTGGCGTACCGGTCGGTGTCGGCGAAGCCGAAGAGCTCGGTGGCGAGCCGCTCGGCGTACCTCTTGCCGCTGTCGCAGACCGTCAGACCGGGCACGCCGGACAGGTCGCGCGGCTCGACGACGGCCTTGCCCGCGGCCAGGTGCAGGCCGGCGCGGACCCGGTCGGTGCCGTGGCAGATGAGCCACACCGGGGTGAGCTGGCTGACGCCGCGCTTGGCCTGCGCGTACAGCAGGGTGGTGTAGAACTCCGGGCCGCGCGCGCCCAGCCGGCCGTACTCGACCCAGGCCCAGCCCCGGTTCGTGCCCGCGCCGGTCTCGCGGCGGTCCCGGGCGTCGTCGGTGGGCTCCACGTAGTAGCGGAACGACTTGTCGGACTGGCCGAAGGTGTCCACGTACTGCCGGTCCAGGCCGCCCGCCAGCATGATCAGCGTGGTGAGCGCCATGAGCGTGGACTTGCCGGACTGGTTGGCGCCGACGAACTGGGCCCGGCCGTCGGCGAACCAGTACTCGGCCGCGTCGAACTCCCACAGATTCACCACGCCCGCGCGCAGGATCTGCCACCGCTCGCGGGTGGGCGCGGGCAGCTCCCCGCCCGCGGCGGCGTCGCGCCACCGGGCGAGGTGGGCGTCGGAGAGGTCGGGTCCGACAGCGGTCGTCATCAGGCCTCCGTGGCGTCGGTGATGGTCACGCCGGGCGCGCGGTAGCGTCCGGCGACCGGCAACAGGGTCCAGCTTCCGCCGGGGTGGGTCCGCAGCAGGCCGAGCTCGGTGAGCTGCTCCTCGGCCCCGGCCCGCAGCGCGCCCGGCACCTCGCGCTGCGCCTTGTTGAGGTAGTCGCCGCGCCACTCGACGAGGTCCGCCACGACCTCCTCGACCTGCGCGTCGGTGAGCGTGACGGTGCCGTCGGGCTGCCGGGTGCCGTGCTGCCCGGCGCCGTCGGCCATGAGCAGCGCCACCCAGTCGGCGGCGCGGGCCCGGGGCCAGTCCGCCACGGTCGCCGGGGTCTCGTCGCCGGTCAGCACCAGCACGAGCCCCTCCGCGCGCGCCTCGACCTGCCCGCCGGTCATCCGCGCCACGTCGCCCGCGCGCGGCCCGCGGGCCGCCCTCCAGGCCTCGGCGTCGTCGGGGTCCAGGTCGGCGTAGAGCACGGCCGGCGTCTCGGTCAGGCTTCTCAACTGCCGGAGGGTACGGGTGGCGGCCCGCTGTTCCGGCGTGTCCTCGTCCGGTGTCAGGGCCGCGGCCAGCACGTCCGGGCTCGTCATGAGCAGCAGCGCGTCGCGGTCCACGTCGTAGCCGGCGCCCGGGCCGTTGCCGCGTTCCGTCCACTCGTCGAGCAGGTGCTCGTCGCTGGTCCGCCGGCGCAGCACGCCCCAGGACTCCAGGACACTCGCCGCGGCGCGCAGCAGCTTGCGTTGCGGGCGGTCCTCCGGGTCGTACGGCTGGATGCGGACGCCCGCCGTGGCGCTCAGGTCCCGGACCAGATCGGACAGGCGCTGCAGCGTCACCGGCCCGGCGATCTCCTCGCAG
Source organism: Actinoplanes oryzae (assembly GCF_030757795.1). Classification (GTDB taxonomy): domain Bacteria; phylum Actinomycetota; class Actinomycetes; order Mycobacteriales; family Micromonosporaceae; genus Actinoplanes. The sequence goes on along the minus strand of NZ_JAUQWH010000029.1, from coordinate 54,320 downwards.
CAGGCGGCCAGGCAGCACGTCAGCGCGAGGATCCGCCGGTCGGGCGCGGCGGACGGGCGCGGGGGCGCGGTCACGCCGCCGGCGATCGGGACCCGGATCAGGCGGATCGTGCGCCCGACCCGCTGCACGCGGTAGCCCAGGCGTCCGGCGCTCTCGGTGACCGCGCGCAGGTGGCGCAGCACGAGCCGGTGCAGCGCCGGATCGGTCGCCGGGGTGATCATCGGGGTTTCGAGGAGCCCGAGGAAGGCGCGCTGGGCGTCGCGGGTGTCGGCGCTCGTGCTCATGACCGGGCCTCGATGTGCAGCGTGATGTCGGGGTGGACCAGCCGCCCGTCCGGCGTGTGGACGACGGCCGCGGGCGCACCGGCGGGGGCCGGCTCGGCCCGCACGTACCAGCGGGAATCGCCCGTCACGGCCTCGCGCACACCGTCGCTGCCGGGCCGCGCCGAGGCGACCACACCCAGCAGGAGCAGCAGCATCTGCGTCTCGCCGCCGGTCGGCGACGCCCACTGCGACAACCGGTTGCCCGAGCGGGCCAGCACCGCCGCCTCGGTGCGCGCCGCCTCGCTCTGGGTCTCGGCGGCACGCTGCCGGGCCGCCCGGCGCGCCTCGGTCCGATCCGGGATGCGCGCGGCCGAGCCGGTGGTCGCCTTGGGCCCGTGCTTGCGCAGCCGGGCCTCCACGGGTACGGGCTCCGCGTCCCAGAACGACGTCGCCCCGGGACTGCCCGCCGGGGCGGGCGCCTCCCCCGGCAGGTGCCGCGCCGAGAACAGTCCCGTGGCGGCGCACCACAGCTCCCAGCCGGCCTGCTCGGTCGGCGTGGCCTCGAGCCGGGCGGCGAGCGCGAGCAGCTCGGCGCGCCGGGAGACGTGGCCTCCGACGGCGGCGAGGGTGCGCTGGCCGCGTACGAGCGGGGTGATGGTGTCCCGCATCTGCCGCCGCAGCACGCGAGCCTGGCACCCGGGCCCGTCGAACCACCGGCGCAGCGTGTCGAGGGTCTGCGTGTAGCTGCGCCGCAACTCGTCGATCGCGGCGTCGTCGGCGGCCGGCCCGAGATGGTGCACGGCGATGCGACGCCACCCCGCCTCGCCGGTACGCCGGAGGTCGCGCACGAGTGCCGTGATCGTGTCCGAGTGCGTGTCGACGCCCGCGCCCCACATGTCGACGTACCGGCGCAGGGTCTCCTGCACGAGCGCGAGCTTGTCCGCGTCGGGTGCGCCCGCGAGCGCCCCGGCCAGCCGGGCCTGCCACCCGGCAGCGGCCGCCGCCATCGCCTGATGGGTGGTCTGGATGACCGACCACGCCCCGGCAGCCGCACCCGGATCGCCGGCGGCCGCGTCGCGCAGCGTGGTGAGCTGCGCCGTGAGCACGGACGGCGCCATCGTCGCCGCCGCGGCCGTCGCCAGGTCGTCCTCCCCCAGCCGCCGCACCGCACTGTGCAGCGCCGCCGCCGTCGGCGTCAGCTGATAGCGGTCGAGGTTGCGCAGGAAGTCCTCGTCCCGCCGCGCCCGGTCCTGCCAGATGTCCACCACGTGCCAGGCGGCCAGGCGCCGCATCCGCTGCTCCAGCGCGAACCCCGGGTCGTCGACGAGCCCGGCGTCGAGCCCCCGCCCGCGCAGATGCTCCCGCAGCAGCCCCGGCAGATCCGCGGCGGGCACGCCGGTCAGCGTGTGCTGCTGCTGGTCGAGCAGCACGTCGACGACGAGCCTGTACTGCGCGGCGAGCGGGCCGGTCAGATAGCTGGCCTCCACGAGCCCGCCGGGCAACCCGGCCATCCGCCCGAGGTCGAGCTGACCCTCCGCCTCGTCGCCGCTGTCCGCGGGCAGCATGCCGAACCCCCCGTCCCCGTCGCCGATCGTCTCGCCCCTGCCGGCGAACGCACGAGCATAGGCGCCGGGGTCCACCGCCCCGCCCCGCACGTCACCGCCGTGCGACATTGCCCACTGCACCACGCGATGATCAACGCCCGGCAGCCCCCGACGACACGCGGCGCCCGTCCGCGCCGGCGCCACCCTGGCACACCTCGCCCCCGACCAGCCCTTTCCCGCCCGATCGCGGGCACCGCGACCCGTCACGAGCCGATGATCGCTGATTCGACGATGATCGACATTGCTAGGAGTATTCACGATGGCAGTCGTGCCGACGCCTGCCCGATGGAGCTTCGCCGCGCTCTTCGCCCTCTTTCTCCTGCTGTCGCTCCCCGCCTGCACCGACGACCCCGCGGTCCACCCGGAAGTGCACTTCAAGCCGGTCCTGCTCCCGGTGAAGTTCACGATCGGGCCCGACGGCGTCGACGTCTCCGGCGAGAGCACCATGGTCACGCCCGTCGGCGTCTTCTCGATCAACGCCAAGTACAGCCTGCCCGACCGGCCGCGGGACGCCGTCTACGTCGTGATCCGCGACCGGAGCAGGAATCGGGGCGTGGACGACATCTACCTCGTCGACCACGGCGGTGGGTCGCTGCGGGCCGTGGTCGACGGGCGCACCACGATCGAGGTCCAGGACGGCCGGGTGACCATCGACGTGACCGGCGGCAGGGTCGGCGTGGTCCAGCTCAGCCGGACTCCCTCCGCCGCGTCCGCGTCCCGGCCGAACGCCGTCCGGTCCTGGTGGGACAACGGCACCCGCAAGTGGGACGCCGGCTGGGACCGGTCGCTCTACAAGCCTTTCGTGCTGACCCGCTGGGCGTACGACGACGCGACGCTCGGCAAGTGGCACGGCCTGGGGTTTCTCTGGTTCCTGGCGCGCCTGGCCGTCGCCCTCCTGATGATCCCGCTCGATGTCGTTTGCAGCGTCGTGTTCCTTCTCGCCCAGGGCGCGTACTACTTCTGGGGGCCGACGGGGCAGAACATCGTCTACGGCGTCGGCCTGCTGGCCGTCCTGGGCCTCGGCGCCATGGGGTGGGTGGGTGCTCGCGGCTGACGGCGGGCCGTCAGCGGTGGTTGCGGACGAGGGCCCGGGCGAGGTCGCGGATCCGGGCGCGGGCCTCGGGCGGGGCGATCACCTCCAGGTGGTCGGCGAACTGCAGCAGCTGGCGGACGCCCTCCAGCTGCTCGTATGCGACGGTGATCGTGACCTTTCCCGAGGTGGCGGGGCCGGCCGAGCGCAGGCGGGCGCCGAGGACGCGGCGGGCCAGGTCGAGGCGGTCGGCGGCCAGGCGGGCGGTGATCTCGATCTCGCCGGGCTGTTCGAGGCGGCGGGCCAGGTCGCGGGCGACCGTGTCGAGAGTGGCTCCCTCCCGCAGCCGGCGCGGGCCGGGCAGCGGTTCCCAGGACTCGAGGCGGCTCAGGGCGAAGAGGCGCGGGCTGCCCGCCACGTCGGCGACCAGGTACCAGCGGCCGGCGCGCAGGAGCAGCCCGTAGGGATCCGTGTCCGAGGATCCGGCGGCCGGGTCCCCGCTGCGCCGGTAGCGGATCCGCAGACGCCCGCCGCGGCGCAGGTCGGCGGCGAGGCGGGACACGTCGACGGCGTCGTCGGAGGCGAACCAGCCTCGGTTGTCCACGGTCACCACGTCGGCCAGCGACAGCGGCGGGCCGCCGGGGAGGCGCTTGGGCGTCAGCTTGCCCAGTGCGGCGCGGGCGGCGGGCGCGGCGCCGAGCTGGGCGGCGCGGTCGAGGTCGACGCCCACGGCGCGGAAGATGTCGGCCTCGGCGGGGGTGAGCTTGGCGAGGTCGACCTGGCCGCCGGGCAGCAGGCTGATGCCGCCGTAGCGGCCGCGCTCGGTGACGATCGGCAGGTCCGCGTCGACCAGGGTGCGGATGTCGCGCAGCACCGTGCGCACGCTGACGCCGAACTCCTCCGCCAGGCTCTCCGCGGACGTCCGGCGGCGGCTCTGCAGGGCGGCGAGGATGCCGATCAGGCGTTGCGGACGGCTCATCCGGTCACTCTTCCGCGGTTTCCTGACAAGTTCTGTCCGGTTATGTTGCCAGAGTGGGCGGCATGACCACACCCAACCTCTTTCTCGTGTACGTGACCGACGTCGAGCGCGCGACCGCCTTCTACCGCGACCTGTTCGCGATGGAGCCCACCATGGTCACGCCGCGGTACGTGCCCTTCGAGGTCGCGCCCGGCGTGCTCTTCGCCCTGTGGAGCGGGCGGGCCGACCAGGTGGACCCCGCAACGCCGCGCACCTCGGAGGTCGGCCTGATGCTCCCGGGCACGGGCGAAGCCGTCGACAAGCTCCACGCCGACTGGGTCGCCAAGGGCGTCACCGTGGTGGAGGAGCCGCACGACGAGGTGTTCGGCCGCACGTTCGTCGCCGCCGACCCCGACGGCAACCTGATCCGGGTGTCGCCACTCGATTAGCGCATCGGCGTCGCGGTGCACTGGGCGTCGGCGCGCTCGATCAGCAGGTCCTCGGCGGTCGGGAAGCGGCGGTGCAGGGCGGCGACGGCGTGCCGGTGCGTCAGGCGGTCGTAGGGTGCCTGCTCCAGCCGGGTCACCGTGGCCCCGACCGCCGCGGCGAACTTGGCGGGCCAGCGGACCCGGTGCACCGCCCGGACGATCCGGGTGTCGAGGTCGACCAGCATGATGCGCACGCCCTCGCCGGCGTCGACGCCCGGCGTACCCTCCTCGGCGGCGACCAGGTGCGGATGGTAAGCCACCTGCGCCCACGGCAGCACCGGGCCGAGGCGGTAGAGGAGCATCCCGGTGTCCGCGCCGTCGACCCACGCGAACTGGGTCGGCGCCGCGGTGACCGCTTGCACCTCCAGTTCGTGCGGCCGCCGCAGCGCGATCAGCAGCTCCACCGGCGCGCCCGTGACCATGGTCAGGGCCGGGCCCTCCCCGAGGGCGACGTCGGGATCCAGCCGGCTGCCCGTCTCGATGGTCGTGTGCACACCCCCAGAATATCGGCGGACATGCCGTTGATTGGGCGTTATGGGCTAACTGCGCATACCGTGAGGTGATGGATTTATATGGCGGAAAGCGGGCAGCCGTCGTGATCGTCGCGCTGACGGCCATGACGGCCTGTACGCCTGCCCCCGAGCCGCCGCCCGCCGCCGCCCCGGCACCACTCGCACCAGCGCCGGCGCGACTCGACCAGATCCCGGTCGCCGCGAAGGCTCCGCGCGGGCTGCCGACGATCACCTACTGGAGTGCGCCGGCCGGGTTCCCCCGGGACACCGCGGCCACGACGACGGATGCCGTGCGGGGCGGACTGCGTCCGGACCGGCAGCTCGTGGTCTATGACGGCGTGGGCGGGCGCCCGCGCGCGTACCTGCCGGGGTCGATCGAGGGGATGCCGGTAACCGTGCCGATCGTGCGGCGCCACCGCGGCTGGGTGGCGGTGCTGCTGCCGACGCTCAACCGGCGGATCGGCTGGCTGCCCCGCGGCGGCTGGCAGCCGCGCACCCTGCCCGACCAGCTCGTCCTGGACCGGCACACCCGCCGGCTCACCTGGCTGCGCGACGGCCGGCCGCACCGCCGGTGGACGGTCGCCGTCGGGTCGAAGCGCACGCCCACGCCGCCCGGCCGCACCTTCGTGCTGGGGCGCACCGCCACGAGCGGGGCGGCGTACGCGGGCCTGGACGCCCTGGCCCTCGGCGCGGTCCCCGACCACCCCGGCCGGGTGGCAGCCGGCCTGCGCGACGGCCACACCGGCATCCACGCCTGGCACGACCCCGCCGTCTTCGGCCACAGCATCTCCAACGGCTGCATCCGTACGCCGCCGAGCGCCCAGCGCGCGCTGCTGCACCACATCCTGCCCGGCACGGTCGTCCACGTCCGGTGAGCCGTCACCGGGGCCGACCCTCGCGGGACCGACGGGGAAGCCTTCTGTGCGACCATCACGATCATGAATGCGAAAGGGCCGGCCCGGTGCGGGGCCGCGGTGGCGCTGGCGGGGGTTCTCATGCTGGTGGCCGGGTGTTTCAGCGACCTCAAGGACGCGGCGACGGTTTCACCTCCGGGCACGCCGACCTGACGATCAAGCTGGACGGGGACAGCCGGCCCGTGGAGATCAAGCTGGACCTGGGGGTGAGCGACCAGGGCACCAACTCGTCGGGCAAGTTGCGGGCCACCATGAAGCTGCACGACTACGACGAGCCGGTGAGCATCAGCGCTCCGGCGTGAGCGGGGTGCGGGCGACGCCGGCGTACATGGAGACCTCGGCGGCGGGCGGGTGGGCCGGCTCGCCGTGCCAGTCGGCGAGGGGGACGACGCCGGGGTCGAGGAGGTCGAGGCCGGTGAAGAAGCGGGTCACCTCGGCGCGGGAGCGCAGGCGGCCCGCGCCGTGGCGGCCGGAGGAGATCTCGGCGACCGCGGCCGGGGGCAGCCAGTCGGCGGTGGCGTGGGAGATGACGACGTGGCTGCCGGGCGGGAGGGCGGCCGTCAGGGTGCGGACGATCGCGTACGGGTCGTCCTCGTCGGTCAGGAAGTGCAGGATCGCCAGCAGCATCAGGGCGACGGGCCGCTCCGGGTCGAGGGTGCGGGCCGCCTCGGCGAGGATGCGCTCCGGGTCGCGCAGGTCCGCGTCGATGTAGGCGGTCATCCCCTCGGGGGCGCCGGTGAGCAGGGCGCGGGCGTGGACCAGGACCAGTGGGTCGTTGTCCACGTAGACCACGCGGGACTCCGGGGCGACGGCTTGGGCGACCTCGTGGGTGTTGCTCGCGGTGGGCAGGCCGGTGCCGACGTCGAGGAACTGGCGGATGCCGGCCTCGCGCGCCAGGTGGGTGACGGCGCGGCGCAGGAAGGCCCTGTTCTCGACCACGGCCGTGCGGATGCCGGGGAAGCGGGCGGCGATGGCGTCGCCGGACTCGCGGTCGGCGGCGAAGTTGTCCTTGCCGCCGAGCCAGTAGTCGTAGCGGCGGGCCGGGTGCGCCACCGTGGTGTCGATGACCGGGTCCATCCCGTGACCCTATCGGGCGGCCGCCACCGGGGCGATCCCCGTCAGGGCGAGACCGAGCAGCCGCCGGGAGAGCCCGGGGTCGCCGCCGGCCGCCAGGGAGATGCCGCTCACCAGCACGACCAGGTCCTCGGCGGACACATCCGGGCGGACGGCTCCCGCCTCTCGCGCCCGGGCGACCAGTGTCTCGCTCGCGGCGGCCGTCTTGACCCCGCACGAGTCGTCCTCGGCGAGCCGCTCGCCGCGGGCCAGCAGCGCGGCGGCGAGGCCGCGGGAGGTCGTCACGTACTCGTTCAGCTCGTGCAGCCACCGGACCAGCGACTCCCCCGGCGGGCCGGTCTCCGCGAGCTCTCGCGCCCGGTCGAGCAGCACGGCGATCCGGTCGCGGAAGACCGCCTGCAGCAGCGCGAGCCGGCCCGGGAAGTGCCGGTGCAGCGTGGCGGAGCCGACCCCGGCACGCCGGGCGACCTCCTCGAGGGACACCTCGGCGCCGTCGCGGGCCACGAGGTCGTCGGCGGCGGACACGATCCGGTCGTAGTTGCGCTGGGCGTCGGCTCGCATGGGATCCCTTGCATAAATGGGGTGCTCCCCCATATCTTAGCGCCATTGAAATGGGGTGACACCCCACTTAGGGAGGAACCATGACCACTCTTGTCATCGGCGCCACCGGCAATCAGGGCGGCGCCACGGCCCGGGCCCTGCTCGCGGCGGGCCGGCCGGTGCGCGCCCTGGTCCGCGACCCCGGCGCCCCGAGGGCGAAGGAGCTCGCCGCCCGCGGCGCCGAGCTGGTGACCGGCGACCTCGACGACCGGTCCTCGGTGGAGGCCGCCGTCACGGGCGCGACCAGCGTGTTCTCGGTCGCGGTGCTGAGCCTGGCGGACGCCGGGACGGACGCCGAGCGCGACCGCGGCCTGCGCCTGGTCGAGGCGGCCCGGCGGCAGGGGGTCGAGCAGTTCGTGCACACGTCCGTGTCGGGGGCAGGGGCGTTCCACCGGTCGGTGCCGGGATACGGAACCGGGCGCTGGAACGACCACTACTGGGACAGCAAGGCCGCCATCGACGAGGCCGTACGGGACGCCGGGTTCGCACACTGGACGGTGCTGCGACCGGCGACCTTCATGGAGAACCTGCTCGCATGGTCGCCCATGTTCGGCGACTGGGCCGCCGAGGGCGTGTTCGTCACCAGCTACGCCCCGGACACGGCGCTGTCGTGGATCGCCGTCGACGACATCGGCGCGGTGGCGGCGGCCGCGTTCGCCGAGCCCGGGCGGCTGGACGGGCGCGAGCTCGAGCTGGCCGGGGACCTGCTGACGATGACGCAGCTGGCCGCCACGCTCACCGACGTGCTGGGGCGGCCGGTCACGGCCCCGGTCCTGAGCACGGAGGACGCGCTGGCGCGGGGCATGGCGCCGTACATGGTGCAGGCGATGGACCACCTCGACGCCGCCGGCCAGCCGGCCCGGCCGGGGCACGCCGCCGCGCTGGGCTTCCGCCTCACCGACCTGCGCGCCTGGGCGGCCGGCAGGCTGCGATAGGACCGCATTGCGACTGTTCGCGGCTCTTGCCAACATCGACGGTTCTCTTTGCCGTGCGCGCCGAGAAACATGGGCGTAACGATTGAGGGAGGCAACGATGCCAGCCAACAGAGCAGTCGTGTACGAGGGCCCGGGCCGCGTCGAGGTGCGCGAGATCGACTACCCGGCGTACGAGATGAAGGACGGCCCCGGCGTCAACAAGGCCAACATCGGACGGCGCACCCCGCACGGCGCGATCCTGCGCACGGTCGCCACCAACATCTGCGGCAGCGACCAGCACATGGTCCGCGGGCGCACCACCGCGCCGGAGGGCCTGGTGCTCGGGCACGAGATCACCGGCGAGGTGATCGACGTCGGCTCGGACGTCGAGTACGTCAAGGTGGGCGACATCTGCTCGGTGCCGTTCAACATCGCGTGCGGCCGGTGCCGCAACTGCAAGGAGGGCAAGACCGGCGTCTGCCTCAACGTCAACCCCGACAGACCCGGCTCCGCCTACGGGTACGTGGACATGGGCGGCTGGGTCGGCGGCCAGGCCGAGTACGTCCTGGTGCCCTACGCCGACTGGAACCTGCTCCGCTTCCCCGACCGCGACCAGGCGCTGGAGAAGATCCTCGACCTGGCGATGCTGACCGACATCTTCCCCACCGGCTACCACGGCTGCGTGTCCGCGGGCGTCACCACCGGATCCACGGTCTACATCGCCGGGGCGGGACCGGTCGGGCTCGCGGCGGCCACCTCGGCGTGGCTGCTCGGGGCGGCCGTGGTCATCGTCGGCGACCTCAACGAGGAGCGGCTGGCCCAGGCGCGCAGCTTCGGGTGCGAGACGGTCGACGTGACCCGGGGCGACCCGGCCGAGCAGGTGCAGCAGATCCTCGGACCGTCCGCCCCGGCCATCGGCCAGCCGCTCGTGGACGCGGCCGTCGACGCGGTCGGCTTCGAGGCGCGCGGGCACGGCGAGGACGCGCGGACCGAGATGCCGGCGACGGTGCTCAACTCGCTCATGGACCTGACCCGGGCCGGCGGGGCGATCGGCATCCCGGGGCTCTACGTGACCGGGGACCCGGGCGGCGTGGACGAGGCCGCCAAGGTGGGATCCCTGTCGCTGCGGCTGGGACTCGGCTGGGCGAAGTCGCACTCCTTCGTCACCGGTCAGTGCCCGGTCATGCGGTACAACCGCAACCTCATGATGGCGATCCTGCACGACCGGGTCAGCATCGCGAAGAACGTCAACGCCACCGCGATCCCGCTCGACCAGGCGCCGCAGGGCTACCGCGACTTCGACCAGGGCGCCGCCCGCAAGTACGTCCTCGACCCGCACGGGCTCACGAAACGAGCGAACTGACGGCACTGCGCGCCCACCGTCCATACAGTACGGTGGGCGCGTGGCCGAGCCCGTACGCGAAGCAACGCAGGTCGTGATCATCGGAGCGGGACCCGCCGGGCTGACCCTGGCCGCCCTCCTGCGCCGCGAGGGGATCCGTTCCGTGGTCCTGGAGGTCCGCGAGCGCGCGCACCTCGAGCAACGCCAGCGGGCCGGGATCCTCGACCATCCCGGCGCGCAGATCTTCCACGAGTACGGCCTCGCCGACCAGGTCCTCGCCGACGCGCCCTACGAGAGCCAGGCCGAGTACCGCCTCGACGGCGTGAGCCGCCTCTTCGACACCCCGGCCGTGGCGGGCGGGCGCCCGGGCCGGCTGGTCCCCCAGCAGCTGCTCGTGCGGCGCCTGCTCGCCGTCGCCGAGCAGGAGGACGGCGACCTGCGCTTCGCCGCCGCCGACGTCACCCCGCACGGCCTGGCGAGCGACGCGCCGCACGTCACCTACCGCGACGAGGCCGGCGTCGTCCACGACATCAGCTGCTCCTACGTGGCCGGCTGCGACGGCTTCCACGGCGTGTCCCGGCGCAGCGTGCCCGACGGGTTCCTCACCGAGTACACCCACGACCACGGCATCGGCTGGCTGACCCTGATGGCCGCGTCGCCCGCCCCGAAGTACCCGCTCTTCGCGATCAGCCGCCACGGCTACGCGGCGCAGTACGCGCGGGGCCCGCACGCCAGCCGCTTCTACCTGCAGTACCAGCCCGGCACCGACCACCCGCGGCAGTGGACCGACGAGCACATCTGGCAGCAGCTGCGCCTGCGGCTCGGCGACCGGTCGCTGCCGGCGGGCGCCATCACCGAGCGCGAGCTGGTCGAGATGCGCAGCTACGTGGCCGAGCCGATGACCTACGGCCGCCTGCACCTGGCCGGCGACGCCGCGCACATCATCACCCCGATGGGCGCCAAGGGCATGAACCTCGCGCTCGCCGACGCGTACGTGCTGGCCAAGGCGCTGGGGGCGGCGCTGTGCGACGGGGACGAGGGGCCGCTGGCCGCGTACTCGTCGACCTGCCTGCGCCGCACGTGGGACTACCAGGACTTCTCGAAGTGGTTCAGCGAGATGGTGCACGACGCGGGCGACGACACGGCCGCGGGACCGTTCCGGCGCAAGCTCGCCCTGGCCCGCCTCGAACGGCTGTTCAGCTCGGGCCCGGCGGCCGCCGCCTTCGCGGATCTGCAGGTGGGCATCCCGCTGCCGTGATCAGACGGGCGTCCAGGTCCCCGGCCGGCCGCTCCGGCCCCCGGCGAGGTGGGCGCGCAGGGTGTCCAGGGCCGGGTGCGGGTTGTCCCGGTGCCACAGCAGGGAGTGCGGATAGACCGGCGTGGGATCGACGATCGGGATGCGGCGCAGGTCGTGACCCGCGGGCCACACCAGCCGGGTGTGCTCGCCCAGGAAGGTCGCCAGGGCCGGGGTCCCGGCCACGGTGTCGAGCAGCGCGTCGGAGCCGAAGTTGGGTCCCGTCGCCTCGATCCTGAGTCCGAAGGCGGCCTGCAGCTCGGCGTAGTAGGCGGCCCACTCGGTGCCCGGGGCGATGCCCGGCATCCAGATGCGGTGCCCGGCGAGCCGGTCCAGCGGCACCGACCGGCGGGCCGCCAGGGCGTGCGCCGGACCGGTCAGCAGCTGCAACGGCTCGTCGAGCACGCGGACCGAGGCGATGTCGTCCGGCAGCGGCAGGCCGGGCATGGCGACGGCCCGGAAGGACGCGTCTAGCACGCCGCTGCGCAGGGCCGCCACGGCCGAGCCGAGGTCGTGCAGCGTCACCACGGTCAGGTCGACCGCGGGGTGCGTACGGTGGAAGTCGCGCAGCATCCCCGCCGTGGCCAGCCGGGAGGCGATCACGTCGACGCGCAGCGGGCGGCGGCCGGGAGCCACGGAGGCGGCCGCACGCCCCGCCACGGCCAGCAGCTCGCGCGCGTGCGGCAGGAACGCCTGGCCGTCGACGGTCAGGGCGGCGCCCCGCGGTGTCCGGGCGAACAGCCGCACGCCGAGGCCGCGCTCCAGCGTGGCGATGCGCTTGGAGACCGCCTGCTGGGTGATCGCCAGGTCGTCGGCGGCCTCCTGGAAGCGGCCCGCCTCCGCGGCGGCGACGAACGTGCGTACGGCGTCGAGGTCCACGGCGGGCGACTCTAGCGGCACAACCGGGCGTTGTGGCCGCCCGGCGTGGCGGTTGTTTGATCTCCCGCGCCGCCCGCTGCTTGCATGCTCGGCGTGGAGAGGGACATCCGGTGGCTGTGGGCCGCGTACACGGTGAGCACCTTCGGCACGTGGCTCGGCTTCGGCGCGTTCGCCCTGATCGCGGTGCTGGTGCTGCACGCCGGCCCGGCCGGGGTGGCCCTGCTCGCGGCCGCGGGACCGGCCGCCGGGGCGCTCGTCGCGGTGCTGCTCGGGCCCTGGATCGAGGCGCGCCCGAAGCGGCCGGTCATGGTGACCATGGACCTCGTGCGGTTCGCCGCGCTGGCGAGCGTGCCCGCCGCGTACGCCCTGGGGTCGCTGACCCTGGCCCACCTCGTGGCCGTGTCGATCGTCACCGCCGCGGCCGGCATCGCCTCCCGGGCGGCGAGCGGCGCCTTCCTGAAGAGCCTGGTGCCCCGCGACGTCCTGCTCGCCGTGAACGGCCGCTTCGAGGCCACCACCTGGACGGCCACGCTCGTCGGCCCGCCGCTCGGCACGGCCGCGATCGGCCTGCTCGGCCCGGTGGTCACGGTGGCCGCCGACGCGGTCAGCTACCTGCTGTCGGCCTTGGGCCTGCGCGCGATCCGCTTCCCGGAAGGCACGGTGGACCGGCGGCCGGCCGGCTCCCTGCTCGACGGATGGCGGCACCTCCTCCGCCATCGCGAGCTGCGCCTGCTGTACGCCAACTCGGTCGCGGTCAACGGCCTGATCATGGCCACCTCGCCGCTGGTCGCCGTCCTGCTGCTCGACCGGCTCGGCTTCGCCCCCTGGCAGTACGGCCTGGCCTTCGGCGCGCCCTGCCTCGGCGGCCTGCTCGGCTCCCGGCTGGCCCCGCCGCTGGTCGCCCGCTACGGCCGGCACCGGGTCCTGCGGGCCGCCGGGGTCCTGCGCGTCTGCTGGCCGCTCGGCCTGGCCTTTCCGGGCCCGGGCACCGGCGGGCTCGTCCTGGTCCTCGCCGTGCAGTTCGCCCTGGTCACCTGCATGGGCGTCTACAACCCGGTCCTCGCCACCCACCGCCTGGACCGGATCGCGCCCGACCGCGTCGCCCGCGCCCTGACCGCGTGGTCGGTCTCCAGCAACGCCGGCGTCGCCGCCCTGACCGCCGTCTGGGGCTGGCTCGCGGGCGTCGCCGGCCTCCGCACCGCCATCGCCGCCGCCGGGCTGCTCCTCCTCGCCACGCCGCTGTTGCTTCCTAGACTGCGCGTATGAGAGTGCTGATCTCCGCCGACCTGGAGGGCATCTCCGGCGTCGTGCACCAGAGCGAGATCCAACCCGGCAGGTACGACTACGAGCGCGGACGCGCCCTCATGACCGCCGAGGTCAACGCGGTGGTCGCCGGCGTGCTCGACGCGGATCCCGCCGCCGAGGTCCTGGTCACCGACGCGCACGGTTCCTTCCGCAACATCCTGCCCGAGGACCTCGACCGCCGGGCCCTGCTGGTGCGCGGCAAACCCCGGCCCCACGGCATGCTGGACGGCCTCGACGAGGCGACCGACGCCGTGCTGTTCGTCGGCTTCCACGCCCGCGCGGGTGCCGGTCCGGCCGTCCTGGCCCACACGATGAGCGGCGACATCCTCGAGGTACGGGTCAACGGCCGGCCGTACGGCGAGATCGGTCTGAACGCCGCGACGGCCGGCCACTTCGGAGCGCCTGTCGTGCTGCTCAGCGGTGATGACCAGGCGTGCGCCGAGCTGCGCTCCCTCGTTCCCGGCGCGGTCACCGTGGCCGTCAAACAGGCCATCGGCCAGACCGCCGCGATCACGCGCCACCCCGCCGCCGTCCGCGAGGAGTTGCGCCGCGCCGCCGCCGAAGCCGTCACCCACCGCGCGGAGATCGCGCCGTTCGCGATCCCCGGCCCGGTCCACGTCGAAGTGGACGTCGGGAGTCCCCTCGCGGTCGACCTGGCCACCCTCGTGCCCGGCGTGACGCGGACCGGCGGCGGGCGCACGATCTCCTGCACGGCGGCGGACGTCGCCGAGGCGTACCGGGTCGTGCTGCTCGTGGTCCACCTTGCGGGCATCAAGCCCTCCTGAGCTGGTCGGCTTCCCGACAGGGCGCACCATCGGGGCGGTCCGGGGCACGGGGGCCCGCTATGTTGGGCAGCTCCCCGGGCGCTCCGACCGGCCCGGGGCTTCACGGGCGGGCGGGAAGGGGCACTCTCATGGGGACGCGATCGATCAAGGGCGGCGTGGCCGTGCTGGCGCTGGCCGGGGCGGCGCTGGCGGGCTGCGGCAACTCCGACGGCGGCGGCGGGAATGCGGGCGCGCCGGCGCCGGCGGTGAGCACGTCGGCGGCTCCCGCGGACAACGGGGTGGCGGAGCTCGGGGCCGACGCGATCCTGGCGAAGGCGAAGACGGCGCTGCGGGCCGCCGGCTCGTACCGGCTCAAGGGCGACATCGTGCAGGACGGGCAGCCGATGAAGCTGGACTTCAAGGTGGCCGGGAAGGACCTGGCCGGGGAGATGTCGTTCGACCGGGCCACGGTGGAGCTGCTGGCCGTCGGCGGGAAGCAGTACATGCGGGCGGACCAGGCCTTCTGGACGATGACCACCGGCGACGCCAAGCAGGGCAAGGCGATGGCCCAGCTGATCGGCGACCGGTGGGTGCTCGTGCCCGAGGACGAGAAGGACATGGCCGAGCTGTTCGCGCCGGCCAATGTCGACGAGCTGCTCGAGCCGGACGGCAAGGTGACCAAGGGCGCCGAGAAGGAGGTTGCCGGCACTCCGGCGATCGGCCTGGTCACCGGGGGATCCGACCGCGGCACCATGTACGTGGCGACGGTCGGGGAGCCGTACCCGCTGCGCATCGAGGCCGAGAAGGCGTCGGACGGCGCGATGACCTTCAGCGACTTCGGGGAGCCGTTCGCCGGGATGGAGACGCCGCCGGCGGAGGAGGTGCTCGACCTCGCGGATCTGCAGGACTGATCCGGAGTACGGTGGCCCGGTGGACGAGGACGCCCGGGCCACCCCCCTGCCGGAGGAGCGGCCGTGGTCGTCTTCCCCCGCACGGTCCTGACGACGCCGCGGCTGCGGTTGCGGCCGTTCGCGCCGGAGGACGCCGCCCGGGTGTGGTTCGCCTGCTCGGACCGCGAGACGCAGCGGTGGCTGCCGATGCCCCGCCCGTTCACCGAGGCGCTGGCGCTCTGGTGGTGCCACGAGGAGGCCGAGGCGCGCCGGACCGCCGGGGACGGGTTGCAGCTGGCGATGGCCGATCCGCTCACCGACCTGCTCGCCGGGTGCGTGCACCTCAAGAAGACCTCGTGGCCCCGCGGCACCACGGAGATCGGCTGCTGGATGGCGCCGGACTGCCGGGGCCGCGGCTACGCCACCGAGGCCGTCGAGGTGCTGGCCGCGTGGGCGCTCGGCCACGAGCTGATCCACCGGGTCGAGCTGACCGCGGCCGCCGGCAACGTCGCCGCGCAGCGCGTCGCCGAGAAGGCCGGCTTCACCTTCGAGGGCGTCGCGCGCAGCGCCGGCCACACCCACGCCGGCCGGGTCGACCTCGGCGTCTACTCCCTGGTGCGAGCCGACCTGGGCTGGTGACCCGCGGGCCGCGAGACCCCGGCACCAACTCGGCAGGCCGGCCGGCCCGGCACCCGCTCAGGCGGCGGGGCCACGGCGCCCCCTCAGGCGGCGGGGCCACGGCGCCGGCTCAGCCAGAAATAGCCGGCCCCGGCGACGAGGAGCAGGGCCACGACCCCGATCCCGACGAGCACGCCCGCCGGAACCCCGTCGTCCTCCGCGGACTCCTCGGCGAGCGGCACCGTCGCCGGAGCCGCCGAGGCCGCCGCCGACGCCACCGGGGCGGGAGCCGCGGACGTGGCCGATGCTTCCGGGGCCGCGGAGGTGGCCGACGGCGCCGGGGCAGCCGTGGCGGACGGGTCGGCCACGGTGAACGAGTACGACCCCTGCACGGTGTGCCCGTCCACCGACACCACCCGGTACGCGACCGTGTACGTCCCGTTGGCCAGCGGCTCCGCCGGGGTCAGCGTGCCCTCGCGCCCGTCGACCTCCGGACCGTCGGCGCCGACCTTCCGCTTCGCCGCGTCGCTGAGCACGATCGTGGTGAAATCGGGGTTGAGGCGCTCGCTGAACTTCAGCGTGATCTCGGCGGGCGCCTTCTTGACCGTGGCGTCCTCCTCCGGGGTGGAGGAGGTGAGCTGGGCGTGGGCCCAGGCGGGCGAGCCGGGCAGCACGAAGGCGGCGCAGGCGGCCAGGAGCAGCGGCAGGAGACTGAGGCGGCGTCGGTTTCTCACGCGGACTGGTCGCTCGCCGGGCCCGGAAAGTTCCCGGCGCCCGCGACGATTCTCAGCCCAGCTCCGCCAGGTCCATGCGGCCGTGACCTTCCTCAGCCCAGCTGTGCGAGACCGATGCAGCCGCGACGCTTCTCGGCCCGGCTGTGCGAGGTGGATGCGGCCGCGACGTTTCTCAGCCCAGCTCCGCCAGGTCGATCACCTGCGTGGTGGCGGGCGGCGTGGCGCCCTCGACCTCGGCGCCGAAGCCGCTGAAGGTCAGCGAGCCCTGCTCGGCGTCCTTGCTCTGCAGGCTCAGCGGGTACGGCTCGCCACTGGTCGCCACGTAGAGCACGCCGCCGTCGGCGCTGTCGACCAGCCCGACCGCCGGGGTGCCGTGGATCTCGCCCTCGACGCCCTTGGTCAGGGTGCCGGTGGCGGTGAGCAGCTGGTCGGCGTCGGCCAGGGCGAACAGGCTCGCGTAGGTCTGGTTGGTCGCGGGCACCAGGGCCCACTTGTCGCCGAGCTCGGCGACCATGGCGTCGGCCTTCTTGGCGTTGCCGGTCGCGGCCAGGAACGCGGCGTCCGGCCGTACGTAGTCCTTGCCGTGGGCCCGCAGCAGCTGCACCCGGCCGGAGCCGACGAGGACGTTGCCGACCAGGTCGGTGCCGCCCACCGCCAGGTCGAGGGTCAGCTCCTCGGCGCCGTCGCGCAGGGTGCCGGACAGCGTGTAGGACCCGGCCTTGCCGACCGCCGCCTTGCTGCGGCTGAGGATCTCGGCCGGCTCGAGCGCCGCGACGCCGTTGCCCTCCTCCGAGGGCGCGGCCGCCGCACCGGGCGCCGTGGTGCTCCCGCCGTCGGTGCCGCCACAGCCCGAGAGCAGCCCGCCGGCCACCACGAGGGCAGCCACGCTCGCCTTGATCGACCTGTTCCGCATCTCCGCCCCTT
This sequence comes from Actinoplanes oryzae, assembly GCF_030757795.1. Taxonomy (GTDB): domain Bacteria; phylum Actinomycetota; class Actinomycetes; order Mycobacteriales; family Micromonosporaceae; genus Actinoplanes. The sequence goes on along the minus strand of NZ_JAUQWH010000029.1, from coordinate 37,213 downwards.
CCCCGTCGCCCCGGACCGCTCGTGACGGTCGGTAGCGGTCAGAAGAATAGCGGGGGCGTTACGGACTCATTTCGGACACCAAGGCACGACCCCTCCCACCAGCTCAAAACTGTTACCAACACCACTCCGTCGATCCGCCCTCCGAAACATGACCATGACACACAGTGTTCACGGCGCGGTCGACCGGCGTTCCCAGAGGGCCGCGGCGACCCGGTCCAGGCCCCGCGTGAGGTGCCGGCGATAGGTGCTGAAGGGCAGCCCGAGACGCTCGGCGGCGGCCTCCTGCGTGGGGACCTTGTGGAAGTACGTGGTGGCGAGCGCCCGGTGCAGCTTGTTCTCCCTCGGGTCCTCGCGCAGCGCGTCGACGGTCTCCTCCAGCAGGTCCCGCAGCCGCTGCTCGCCCACCTCCGGCTCTCCGCGCACCCCGGCCGTCACCAGGCGCGTGGCGAGCAGCGGGTTGCCCAGGAACGCCGGCCGGTTGTGCCACGCGCGCAGGGCGTCGCGGACGGCCGCGTCGAACTCCGCACGGCCCAGCACGAGCTCGCCCTGCTCGGCTCCCGGGCGCCCGGCCGGCCCGTACAGGGCGATGTCGCTGAGCTGCGAGATCCAGGCGTCGTACGGCATCTCGCGCCAGTCGTGGCCGTACAGCTGGAAGGTGATCCCGCCCAGCCGGACCGGCTCCCCGGCGCGCGCGAACCCGCCCAGCTCGAGCAGCGGCCCCAGCGGGCTGTCCGCGCCCAGGAGCACGAAGGACCACGCCACCCGCTCGGTCAGCAGCCAGTCCTCGGCGATCGTCAGGCGCAGCAGGCCGTCGACGCCGGCGGGCCGGCCGTGCACCGGGAAGTGGAAGCACGAGACGCAGATCCGCTCCCCCGGGCGCGGGCCCCGGCCGGCGACGGCGCGCCAGGCGGCGGCGACGGCCGGGTCGGCGGCCACGTCGACCGGGTCGGGACGGTCGAGCAGCAGGGCCGCGCCGCTGGCGGCCACCGCCCCGCCGGCGGTGCCGCGGAACACCCGGAACGCCTCGGGCTGCCGGTCGAGCCAGTGCCGGACCACGTCCACCGCCCCGGCGCCGCCGGCCTCCCGGGCGAGCCGCAGCACCACCTCGGTGTCGGCCGGGGTCAGCGGCGCGGCGTAGAAGTCGCCGGTGTGCTCGTCCTCCAGCTCGGGCGCCACCGTGTGATCGGGGCTGATGAGCTGGTAGAGCGCGCGGACGGCGGGCACGGCAGCGCCCCCGGTGGAGCGGCGGGCGTGCTCGGCGAGGTGGGTGACGATCGCGCGGTGCATCGCCGCGTAGCTGGACGGGTCCCGCCAGCGGTAGTGCTGGTCGACCACCCCGCGCACGACCCGGTGGGCGGTGAGGCCGCCGGCGTGCGACTCGGTGAACGGCTGGGCGCGCAGCCAGTCGAACAGCTCGGCGGCGCGCTCCCCGGCGACGGCGCGCAGCAGGTCCTCGGTGGTGCTGGGCGCGTGGGCGAGGACGCCGAGGGCGAGCCGGTGGGCGTCGGACTCCACGGCGCCGGCGAACTCCTCCACCAGCGCGGTCAGCACGCCGGGCCCCGGCTCCCAGTGCCCGGCGGCGCCCGAGCGGCCCGCGACCACGGCGGCCAGGCTCAGCGCCAGCGGGTGGCCGCCCGCGAAGCGGATGACCGGCTCGTGCAGGGACTCCGGGATGCCCCGGCGGGTCAGCAGGTCCACGGCCTCCGCCCGGGTGAAGTCGTGCAGCTCGATCACCCGCAGCAGCTCCGACCAGGCCAGGTCGGCGGTCCACCGCGGGTCCGGCGGCCGGCGCCCGGCGATGACCACCAGCGCCCCCGCCGGCAGCCGGGGCAGGAACCTGTCGCGCAGCCACGGCCCGAGCCCCTGGCACTGCTCGAACGAGTCGATCAGCAGCACCCCGGCCGGCTCGGCGAGCGCCGCGCTCGCGGCGGCCTCGAAGGCGGCCGGCGCCGGCTCGATCGCGGCGCCGTCGACCTCGATCACCGTACGCCCCGCCGCCCCGGCCTCGTCCGCGAAGCGCCGCAGCAGCGTGGTCTTGCCGACTCCCCCGGGCCCGGTCAGCGCGAACACCGTCGCCGAGCCGGGCTCCCCCGCCAGCGCCGCGCGCAGCACGGCCAGCTCGGCGCCCCGGCCCACGAAGGCGCGGCTCCGCGACTCGCGCAGCCGGCCGGCCAGCAGCCCGCCCCCGGGCGCCGCTCGTCCACTCTCGTCCGGAGCCGTCCGATCGGGCACGGCGTGGTCCGGTTCCCCCCAATGTCGCACGGCCGGAATGCTAGGGGGCTTTGTCACATCGAGTTCGATCTTGTCGGTTTATTGATCGAACCGCTGTCCAGAGTGTTACTTCGGGCGAGGTATCACCGCGACCAGGGCCACTTCTTGCCACCGATCAGATACACCGCGTACGCCACGGCGGCGATCGCCGCGAGCACGCCCGGCCAGCCGTAACGCATGATCAGCGGGGGCGCCGTGGAGACCAGCGCGAGGGCCAGGGCCATGCGGTGCGGGCTGAGCTTGCGGGGCCCTCTGCGCTTCCTCGGCTGCGCGGGATCCACTACCGCTCCTCCCGCGCCGCTTCGAGGGTACGGGTCCGTCCCCTCGTCCGTGATCGAGCTTAATCCCCGGCGCGTCCGATTCGTTCAAGACCCCGGCCCGGCGGGGCCCTACGGTCGGGGGCATGACAGCTGACTTCGACGCCGCCGAGCGCTTCCTGACGACCGAGGCGCGCCTGCTGGAGCGCCGCCTCTTCGCGACCCTCTTCCGGGGCGCTTCGCCGGCCGGTGTGGTCGCCGCCCTGCGCGCCCACCGCAACGAGGACGGCGGCTTCGGCCACGGCCTCGAGCCGGACACCCGCTGCCCGGCGAGCCTGCCGATCTACACCGAGATCGCCCTCCAGTCCCTCGCCGCCGCCGGCGCGCCCGATCCGGAGCTGCTGGGATCCGCCTGCGACCACCTGGCACGCATCGCCGCTCCCGGTGGCGCGGTGCCGCTCGCCTTCCCGGTCATCGAGCGGTATCCGCGGGCGGAGCACTGGACGGAGTGGACGTACGAGCCGGGCGTCAACCCGACCGCGGGCCTGGCCGGCCTGCTGCACCAGCTCGGCTTCGACCACCCGTGGCGTACGGCAGCCACCGAGTGGTGCTGGCGGGCCGAGGTCCCCGACGAGGTGCACGCCCTGGCGGAGATGTTCGTCTTCCTGGCCCACGTCCCGGACCGCCCGCGCGCCGAGCAGGCCGCGCCCGCCCTCCTGGAGCGCCTGCGGGCGCACTCCATGTTCCAGGCCCGGCCCACCCCCGGCGAGTACGGCCTCACGCCGCTGCACATCGCCCCGGCGGCCGGCTCGCCGTGGCGCGGGCTGTTCCCGGCCGCGGACCTCGAGGCCCACCTGGACCACCTCGCCGCCGCCCAGGAGAAGGACGGCGGCTGGCCGATCACCTGGGAGCCCCCGGGCACGGCCGCGCGCCTGGAGTGGCGTGGCATGGTCACCCTCCAGGCGCTGCGGACGCTCCGCTCGTACGGGCGGATCTAGATCGACGCCCCACCCTGCGGGATGCCGAAGTGGGGGGTGCCATCGGCGTTCCAGGTGAGGCGCTGGACCCGGGTGTGGCGGTTCGGGTCGTAGAGCGGGTCGCCGGTGATGTCGCGGTAGTCGCGGGCGTGGTAGACGAGGACGTCCGTGACGCCGTCCTCGGCGACCGTGAACTGGTTGTGTCCGGGGCCGTACTGGCCGGTGGTGGTGCTGGTGACGAACACGGGGTTGGGGTTCTTCGTCCAGGAGGCGTTGCGCAGCAGGTCGGCGTCCGCGGAGGCGGACAGCAGGCCGACGCAGTAGCGGGCGTCGGTGGCGCTGGCCGAGAAGGACACGAAGACCTTGCCGTTGCGGACGATCACCGCCGGGCCCTCGTTGACCTTGTAGCCCTGGATCTCCCAGCTGCGGGTGGGCGTGGCGATGCGCACCGGCTTGGAGGACAGGGTCCACGGGTTGGCCAGCGACGCGATGTAGAGGCTGGAGTTGACCGCGATCTCCGGCTCGCTCTGCGCCCAGATCAGATAGCGGCGGTTGCGGTGGGCGAAGGTGGTGGCGTCCAGCGCGAAGCTGTCCCACTCGGTCACGATCTTGCGCGGGGCGCCCCAGCCGGCGGGATCCCGGGGGTCCGCGCGGGAGGACTCGAGGACGTACATGCGGATCCGGAAGACGTCGTCCTTGTCCCCCGCGGCGAAGTAGACGTACCACTTGCCGTCGATGCGATGCAGCTCGGGCGCCCAGATGTGGCCGCCCATCGTGCCGGTCGCGGGGCGGCGCCACACCACGGTCTCGGCCGCGGATCCCAGGCCGCTGATCGTGGCCGCGCCGCGGATGGCGATCCGGTCGTACTCGGGCACGGATCCGGTGAAGTAGTAGGTGCCGTTGACGCGCGGGGTGATGAACGGGTCGGCGCGCTGGCTGATCAGCGGCGGGGTGGTCGCCGCGGTGGCGGCCTCGGGCAGGGCCAGGGCGCCCGCCCCGGCCACGGCCAGGCCTCCGCGCATCAGGCTTCGGCGGCTGATCCTCATCGGGACCTCTCTTTCAACCTGAGGAACGTGACGGAGTTCGCGGGGAACGTGCGGGTGAACGTGGATCCCAGCCCGGTGACCCGGGAGGTGACGGGCTGGATCGGCTCGGCGGTACGGGTGTTCTGCTCGCCCGGGTCGCCGGTGATCACCGTCTGGGTGCCGGTGGCGGCCACGCGTGCCCGGCCCAGGTCCACCCGGGTGACGGCCGGGGTGTCCTGCGCGTTGACCACCTTGACGATGAGCTCGTGGCTCGCGACGTCGCGGGTGACGACTTGGGCGAACGGCTCGGTGACCTTGTCGTCGTCGAAGCTGCCCCACAGCTGCCCGTCGAGGTAGAGGTCGGCGTGCGTGCCGCGGACCGAGACCCGCAGGTCGTACGTGCGCCCGGTCTCGACGCTGTTCGGCTTGGTGAGCAGCTGCTCCTTGGCGCTGGTGAAGCCCTTCTCGACCGCGCCCTGGGTGTTGTTCCAGCCGCCGAGGTTCCACCAGTAGAACTGGCCGGTCTCCTGGATCCCGAAGGCCACCAGGAAGCCCTCGTCGCCGGCGGTCTTGGTCGCCTTGACGCTCAGGTCGTAGTCGGTGTCCGTGATCGTGGCCGCCTTGACCATGGTGTCCTCGGCGGCGGTGTCGGTCTGGGCGTACGCCCCGTTCGTCACCGACCAGGACCCCCGCTGCGTCACCGGCGTCCAGCCGTCCGCGTTGCCGTCGCCGAAGTCGTCGGCGTACAGCAGGCTGCCGTCGGGACGGGTCACCCGCACGTCGTCATAGGTGGCGGCCGTACGCCAGGTCGACAGCCCGACCGCGCCGGTGATCGGCCGGGGCTGCACGACGTCGCCGGTGGCCGTGCTCGGCACGACCTGGTCGCCCACGTTGGTCATGAACAGCTTCTGCATCTGGTAGCTCGTCGAGCCCCACGACTCGTCGTTGTCGAACCAGATGAGGTCCGGGCGCCACTGGACGTTGTCGATGTTGGCGAGCAGCGGCGCGTAGGAGGCCATCCGCACCACGTCGGCGTTGCGCTCGAGCCCGGTCATGTAGGCCGCCTCGGACAACGAGTTGAACAGCTTGGCGTCCTGCGAGGCGTACTCGCCGAGGAAGACCTTCGGGCCACTGCGGTCGTACGCGTCGTAGCGCTTGTTGTTCTGCAGGAACCAGGTCGGGCTGTTGTAGTAGTGCTCGTCGACCATCTTGACGCCGGCGGCCCTGTTCTTGGCCCACAGGTTCTCGAACGTGGCACCCTGATCGTCCGGACCGGAGTTGGACACCACCGTGATCCCGGGGTAACGGGCCTCGATCGCGGCGCGGAACTTCACGAAGTTGGCCCAGTACTCCTCGGGCAGGTTCTCCTCGTTGCCGACCGCCACGTGCGTCAGGCCGAACGGCCGGGGGTGCCCGGAGCGGGCGCGCAGCTTGCCCCACGTCGACGTGACCGGCCCGTTGGCGTACTCGATGAGGTCGAGGGTGTCCTGGATGTGCCGCTGCAGCAGGGCCTCGTCCAGGGTGGCCCGGTTCTGGCCGCAGCCGGTGACGAGCGCGGGCACGACGGGCAGCGGCATGGCGCCGATGTCCTCGGCGAACTGGAAGTATTCGTAGTACCCCAGGCCGTACGACTGGTTGTAGCCCCAGAAGTTGGCGTTGGTCGCCCGGGTCTCGACCGGGCCGACGGTGTCCTTCCACTGGTAGGAGCGGGCGCGCGGGAAGCCGCTCGCCGCGTCGTAGCCCTCCATGCTGCCGGTGTTGACCAGGCAGCCGCCCGGGAAGCGCACGAAGCCCGGGTGCAGCGCGGCGATCTTCTCGGCGAGGTCGCGGCGCAGCCCGTTCGCGCGGTGCTGGTAGGTGTCGCGGGGGAAGAGCGAGACCTCGTCCAGCCGTACGGTGCCCGCGCCGCCCGCCACGACGGTGATCCGGCCGGCGTCCGTGGTCTGCCCGGCCGCGATCGACAGGGTGTACTTGCGCCACGCGTCGCCGCGGATCCTCAGGGCTCGCGCCGGTGTCCCGGTGAGGCCGACGGTCAGCGTCGTCCCGGCGGCCGCGGACGTGCGCGCCCAGACCGAGAAGTCGTAGCGGGCGCCCTTGGTCAGCGGCAGGCCGGTGTTGTATCCGGAGTTGGTGACGCCGTATCCGCCGCCGGTCAGATCGAGCCTCAGGTAGGTCCGGTTGCGCTCGTTGAGCCGGGCGGCGTCGTTGACAGTGGTGGCCGTGCCGCCGGTGCCGGTGGGCGTCCACGCGGTCAGGCCGGTGAACGAGCCGTTGTCGGCGGGCAGGAACTCGAACGATCGGTTGCGGACCAGCTCGGCGTAGAGCCCGCCGTCGGCCGCGTAGTTGATGTCCTCGAAGAAGACCCCGTACATGCGGTCGTTGATCTCGGGGCCGGAGGCAGTGGTGTCGACGGTGATCGTGTAGCCGGGGTCGGCGGCCTGGGCGGGCGCCGCGCCCGTCAGCGTGACGGCCAGCAGGGCTGCGGTCGACAGCCCCAGCAACGGCCGGGCGTAGGTCATGGGATCACTCCGATGTGAGCGCTAACACTTCGGCAGACGCAGTGATTATGTTCGATGCGTTACGGCTAGTCAACGACTGTGTTACGCCGTGCAGTTATAGGGTCGATCCCATGAAGGTGCATGAGGGGATCACGGGGCGGCTGCGGACGTTCGTCGAGAAGCAGCCGATGTTCTTCGTCGCCACGGCGCCGAGCGGGCCGGAGGGGCACGTCAACGTCTCGCCGAAGGGCATGGGCGGCACCTTCGCGGTGCTCGGCGAGCACGAGGTGGCGTACCTGGACTTCCACGGCAGCGGCGCGGAGACCGCCGCCCACCTGGCCGACAACGGCCGGATCACGATCATGTTCTGCGCGTTCCAGGGGCCGCCGAACATCGTCCGGCTGCACGGCACCGGGCGGGTCGTGCCACTGACCGACCCCGGCTTCCCGGCGCTGCTGGCCCGCTTCCCGGACGCCCCCGACACGCACGGCGCCCGGTCGGTGGTCGTGGTCGACGTGCACCGGGTCAGCGACTCCTGCGGCTACTCGGTGCCGCTGATGGCCTACGAGGGCGACCGCGACACCCTGCTCCGCTGGAGCGAGCGGCGCAGCCCGGCGAAGCTGGCGGACTACCGGCGCGCGAAGAACGCCACCAGCATCGACGGGCTGCCCGCCTTTCACGACTGATTCACCACGTAGGACGCCACCCAGGCGAGCGCGGAGTTCCAGTTGATCGTGAGCTCGTTGGTGGACCACGACTGGATGTCGTCGATGTAGCAGAACTGGCCGACGCAGCCGGTGAGCTTGCTCTGCGCGTACGGATCCTGGATCGACGAGTTGGGACCCCCGGCGAGCGAGCCGACCGGCGGGTCCGGCAACGCGGGATCCAGCTGGCGGGCGTACCAGCGGCTGTGCTGACGGTGCGAGCTGACCTCGCCGTACCCGGTGACGTAGGACTGGTTGAGCGCGTTGCGGCCCAGCATCGCGTCCATCGCCTCGAGCACGGCGTCGCGGTACTGCGCCCGGCCGGTCAGGTCGTACGCGGTGGCGAGCACGACCGTGTTGTTGAGGATGACGCTGTTGGATCCCCAGTCCCAGCTGTTGTTCGCCGGGGCGTAGGGGATGCCGTACGGGTGCTGCCGCTGGACGGCGAGGTACTGGTCGGCGCCGCGGAGCACGGCCGCCCGGATCGCCGGGCGCTGCGGCAGCTTGTTCGGCAGCACGGCCAGGTCGAGCAGCCCGGCGACCCCGGTCCGCGCCCAGTCGAAGGCGCCCGGCCCGAACTCCGGGAGCTCGATCCACCGGGCGTAGGAGTTGTCGCCGGTGGTCAGGTACAGCTCCGCGGCGGCCCAGGTGAAGTCGTCGCGCACGTCGGTGTCGTTGTAGGCGCCGCCGCCGACGCCGTCGCTCTCGGGCGCCAGCAGGGCCGGGTGGGCCTCGGCCGCGGCGAAGGCGGTGCGCGCGGCGCTCAGCGCCCGGGCCGCGAAGGCCGGGTCGAAGCGCCGGTAGACGCGGGCGGCCTGGGCGGCGGTCGCCGCCAGGTTCAGGGTCGCGGCGGTCGAGACGGGATGCAGCTCACGCTGCTGCGGATCCAGGTGCGGGAGCAGGGGAAGCCCGGTCCAGGCCGCGTCGTGGATCTTGTGGTGGACCAGGCCGGCGTACGGCTGCCCGGCCGGCACCTGCATCCGCAGGAGGAAGTCGAGCTCCCACCGCGCCTCGTCGAGCACGTCCGGGATCCGGTTGCCGCTCTCCGGGATGCTCAGCGCGGTGGTGACGTGGTTCCGCTCGTAGGCGCTGAGCACCTGCCACGTCGAGATGCCGCCGTTGACGACGTACTTGCCGTGGTCGCCGGCGTCGTACCAGCCGCCGCGCACGTCCAGGGTGTAGTCGCAGACGCCGGGCTGGCACGGCACGGCCCCGTCGCCCCGGTTGGGTGCGACGTCGACGTGGCCGGCCGGGCGGCCGTACCCGGGGCGCAGGGTGTCGTCGATCGCGATGCCGCTGCGCTGGGTGTAGAAGAACTTCAGCGCGTCGGTGCGCAGCTGGTCGTAGATCCGCTTCCCGACGTCGAAGGGCCGGCTGGTGTCCCCGTCGGCGGTCAGCGTGTATCCGGCGCCGGCCTTGAGGGATCCCATGTCGATGGTGTGCACGTTCTCGCCGGAGGAGACGTCCACGCCGCGCGGGGTGCTCGTCCCCCGCGCCGCGACCCGGCCGGCCGCGGTGCGCACCTCCCACGGCAGCGGCGTCGTGCTGTCGGTGACCAGGGTGGCCCGCTGCGGCCCGCCGGGCAGATAGCCGACCTGGTTGACGCGCACGCGCGGGCCGGTGTCCGGCTCGTAGACCTCCGGCGGGACGCCCTCGACCAGCGACACGTCGTCCACGCAGAACTCCCACGGATCCGCGCCGCCGCCGACCTGGAACGCCACCTGCGCCTGGTCGGTGCTGGTCGGCGCGGTGAAGACGTACGCATGGCTCGCGGGGTCCGTCGTCAGGGCGGGAGAAGCCTCGAAGTACGTGTCGTAGGGCGCGACGCCGAGCCCGGTGATCGCCCGGACGACCTGGCCGCCGGGGCTCGACGACGCCCGGAAGCTGAACCGGTAGTTCTCCCCGGCGACGAGCGCGAGCCCGCTCTGCCCGAGCGACACGTCCCACTTGTTCGCGGTGCCGCCCGGCACGGTGACACAGGCCTGGCCGGCGCGGGCCTCGATCGTCCCGGAGCTGTACCACCACGGGGAGGTCCCGCCGTCGAAGCCGCCGTTGACCAGCAGCTCCCGCTCCTCGGCGGCTTCGGCCCCGGCCGCCGGGGCGACCGCTCCGGCCGCTCCGGCCACGAGGAGCACCACGACAGCACCCAGCGCACGCACCACGGCCAACCCCCTGGGAACGCTTCCATCGACAACAGCCCATATGCTGCGGCTCGCGTCACGCGCTGTCAACACACCCGAAACACTCCCCTACGCTGACCCGATGCGCACCGCAAGATCGATAGCCGTCGCGGCCACCCTCGGCGCCGTCCTGGCCGCGGCGGCCGCCGTCGCCAACCACCTGCCGGTCGCCATGGGCGAGGTGGGCCTGGCCCGAGCCGACCGCAGCCCCGCCGCCCAGGCCGCCGAGTACGTCAACCTCCTGCTCGACTCGGCCCCGGCCTGGATCGTCCTCGGCGCCGGCGCCGGCTGGCTCGCCGCCCGGTGCGGCCTCGCCGTCGCGGCCCTGGCCGGGGCCATCGCCACGGTCACCGCATCACTGGTCTACGACAGCCTGGAAGCCGTCCTCGCCGGCGGCTTCCACGCCGGCGACGTCCGCCCCGCCTGGCTCGCCCTGAGCCTCGTCGTCGGGCCGGTCACCGGCATCCTCGGCGCCCTGGCCCGCCGCCCGGGCCCGGCCGGCCTCCTCGCCGGCCTCGCCGCGCTGGCCGCCGCCGCGGCAGCCCGCGTGGCCCTGCCCGCCCCGGCCGAGAGTCCCGTCGCCGGGCCCGCCACCGCGACCCTCTGGGCCGCCGTCGCGGCCGGCGCCGTGGCCCTCGTGCTCCGCGCCCGCCCGGCGGCCCGGCAGTGACCCCCTGAGCTGGTCCGCGATCAGGAACCGGCGCCCCCTTGCAGCACCACCCCCGCCGCGCGCGAGAATGCCTCTCATGACCGACGATCGAGCGCATCCCTCAACCTCCATTCTGGACACGACGGTCCCGCACTCGGCGCGGATCTGGAACTACTGGCTCGGCGGCAAGGACAACTTCGAGGCGGATCGCGCGGCCGGCGATGAGGTGATCGCGCACATCCCGGACATCCCCGTCGGGGCCCGCTCCGAGCGTGCGTTCCTCAAGCGCGTCGTCAAGTTCCTCGTCGAGGAGGCCGGCATCCGCCAGTTCCTCGACGTCGGCACCGGGCTGCCCTCGGCGGACAACACCCACGAGGTCGCGCAGGCCCTCGACCCGCGCAGCCGCGTGCTCTACGTCGACAACGACCCGCTCGTCATGGCGCACGCGAGGGCGCTGCTGGCCAGCACGCCGGAGGGCCGGTGCGACTACGTCGAGGCCGACCTGCGCGACCCGGAGGCCATTCTCGCGGCCGCCCGGCGCACGCTCGACTTCTCCCGGCCGATCGGGCTCATGCTCCTCGGCGTCGTCAACCACCTCATGGACGACGAGGTGGCGTACGGTTCCGTCGCGCAGCTGGTGCAGGCGATGCCCGCCGGCAGCCACCTCGTGCTCACCCACTCCACCGCGGAGATCCACGGCGAGCCGATGCTGCGCGTGATGCGCGAGACCACCGAGCGCGGCGGCACCCCGATCCGCGCCCGGACCAAGGCCGAGCTCGAACGCTTCTTCACCGGCCTGGAGCTCCTGGACCCGGGCGTCGTGACCTGCTCCCGCTGGCGCCCCGACCCCGGCTCGGACGAGCCGGAGGTCTACCTCTTCGGCGGCGTCGGCCGCGTCGGCTGATCCCTAGGCGCTCCACGCCTCGACGCCGGTGACGATCTCGCGGCCGGTGTCCGCGGCTTGGTCGACGGCCAGGGCGAGGGCCTGGTCCTGCAGGCCCTCGGCCAGGGGGTAGGGCGGCGGGCCCGAGCCGCCGACCCAGGCGGCCATCGCGGACAGCAGGCTCGCGGTCGCGATCTCGTCGTCGTTGAGGCGCAGGCCCGGGTACGGATCCCGGTGGAGGACCCGGTCGCCGAGCGTGATCGTGCCGGCGTCGCGGGTCAGGCGTACGCGGGCGATCGTGCGCGGCGCGGCCAGGTGGACCAGCTCGTCGTCCCGCAGCTCGCCGTGGCTGCCCCGGATCAGCAGGCGCCGGAAGCGGAGCTGGTTGCGCGTCTGGTTGGTCGTGAAGTCGTAGACGCCGGAGCGGCCGCCGCCGAAGTCCAGGGTGGCGATCGTCGTGGTGGCGGGCCCGACGGCCGGGGCGGCGACCCAGCCGGAGCGGTCGAGCGGGTCGAGCAGCGGCGCCACGTGACGCGACGCGCGTACGGATGCGGGGGCCTGACCGGCACCCAGCAGGCCGCGGATCAGGGACACCGCGTGGTACTGCTGCGTCGAGGAGACCTGGACCTGCGTCGGCGTGCCGATGATGCCGGACCGGACGGCGGCGCGGCGGGCGGCGTGCGTGGGCATGAGCAGGTACTGCTCGGCGATCTGCACCAGGCCGGAGGCGCCGGCGGCGGCCCAGAGCGCCCGGAGGCCGGCGAGGTCGTGGGCCGGCGGCGTCTCGGCGAGCACGGGGAGGCCGAGCGCGACCGCGGCGGTGACGAACGAGGGAGTCACCGTCCGGGGCAGCGCCGTGACGACGAAGCCGGGGCGTGGGCAGTCGGCCAGCCGCGCGTAGGCCGGCACCGGGAGCGGGCGAGGGGTGCGCACGATCGCACCGACGCAGTGCAGGCCCACGGCCTGGGCGACCCGCAGGATCGTCGCGGCACGGAAGCCGAAGCCGGCGAGCGCGAAAGTGGTCACAGCGAGGACGGTACGCGGGCCCGGTGCACCACCGGGCCCGCGCAGAGAGTCAGTCCGTCACGGTGCCGGTGACCGTCCCGAGGCCGCTCTCCTCGTCGAAGTGCAGCTCGACGACCTCCGGGCCCTCGGTCGCGCCGTCGGCCACCGTGGGCACGGTCAGGTCCGTGGTGGTCGTGCCCGGCTCGAAGACGGCGTACGGCTGCACCCACGTCTCGGACAGCGGCCGGGCCGGCTCGGGCTCCTCGCCCGTCTGGTCGCGGAACCACTGCGGGTCGACGTCGGTGCTGGACAGTTCGGTGCCGCTCGCCGGGGCATGCGGGGTGGCCCACGTCCCGACGTACGACTCGGCCGGGGCCGACAGCGACACGCGCCACGTCAGCGTGCCGCCCTCGGTGACCCGGTCGGCCACGGGCGCGAGCGTGATCGCCGGCTCAGGGTCGTCGTTGCGGATCTCGACGTTGCCGATCCAGTCGCCGACGACCAGGCCACGCTCGGCCTTGGCGGCCAGGATCAGGCCCTCGCCCTCGCCCCACAGGGTGTCGCCGACGACATCGACCGGCACCCGCAGCGTGCGCGTGCCCGGCCGGACGGTCGCCACCCAGGACTTCGGCTCCCACGTCAGGGTGTCGAGCAGGATGAACCGCAGCTGCCCGCCGCCGGAGCCCGTCACCTTCACCGGGACCTGGTAGGTGCGCGTGCCGGAGTCACCCTCGTCCACGGTGAGCCCGCCGACGTCGATGCGCGGCAGGCCGGTCTCCCGCGGGTCCGGCGTGCCGGGACGCCAGCCCCACGCGTCGATCAGCCACGCCTGCCCGCTCGCCGTCCGCGAGGTCAGCTCCAGCTTCGCGAGCGACCCCCGGAAACCCTTCAGGGGTACGCGCACCTCCTGCGCCCAGTGCGCGGCGATGTTGTCGGAGGCGGGGAGGCCGTTGACCGTCACGTCCCCGAGCGGCGTGCGCCTGCCGGACTTGTCGACAATGGTCACGCCGAGCCGGGTGCCGGTGGTGTTCGGCGGGACGGCCAGCCGCAGCGCCAGATCCTTGGCACCGGCGAGCGAGGTGGCCCCCTTCGGCGCCAGGGTCATCGTCCGGCCGGTCGCGGACCAGGCGAGCGCGGCGGCGTACCGGCCGGGCTCGGGCACCGCACCGTAGAGCGTGGTGAAGTGGATCGAGCGGTCGAGGTACGACTCCGGATCCAGGCAGGACTTCGCGGGATCATTGGTCACCTGCTCGCAGATCCGCGCGCCGCCGGCCGCGCGCACCGAGGCGTCGGGCAGCACCGCCGGGGTCCGCACGCCGCCGAGCGCGTGGCTGAGCACCCGGGCCGGACCGGCCGAGGGCGCCCGGACGCCACTGCCGTCGAGCAGCGGCCGCACCCGGTCGTCCCCGGTGACGAAGAGACGCGCGGCGGCGGCGATGTAGGTCGCGCCCACGGTCTGCTCCTGGGCCGCGGTCAGCCGGGTCGGGGCGCCGGGCCCGCACACCGGATCCTCCTCGTCGAACCAGTCGTCGTTCGCGGGCGCCACGGCCTGCCCGGGCGTCCACTCGGTGTTGAAGTAGTTGTGGTTGGCGCCGACGACGTACAGGCTGCTGTGCAGGGCCTTGCCCCGGCTCACGCCGCGCGTCTCGTCGATGAAGAGCTGCCCCTGCAGGTCGGACACGTCGCCGTCACAGCCGGGCAGGATCGTCGCCGACGGCACGTCCGGCACGGTGTTGTGACCGAAGATGGTCGGCCCGATGAGCAGCATGCCGCGGATCGTCCACCGCACCTTGCCGTGGTAGCCGTCCTGGGCCGCGGGCGGCGGGGTCAGCGTGTCCATGGCGGCGCGGCTGACGCCCTCGCCACCCCGCGAGTGCCCCATCAGGAAGACTTTCCCCAGGTCAGCGCGGGGCGCCGTGCGGACGATCGCCGGGGCCGAGCCGCGCTGCGGGCCGGCCCAGTCCGCCCACTTCGCCAGGTGCAGGCGGACCAGCGACGAGCGCGCCTGGGCCCCGCCGTCCTCGGCCGCGTAGTCCTGCCCGTTGATGCCGTTGGCCGAGATCGACACCGTCACGTAGCCCTGCGACGCGAGCAGCTCCTGGGCCTCCAGGTAGCCGCGGTAGCTCGGGATCGGCAGCATCCCCGCCGGGCACGGCCACGCCGCGTCCGGCTCCTCCGTCGGCTCGCCGTAGCAGACCGAGTGCCGCCCGTGCAGGAAGAGCGCCAGCGGCCGCTTCCCGGGCGCCCCCTTCGGCGCGACGACGACGGCGCGCATCTCGACCTTCGCGGGGAACTCGGGCAGCTGGACGCCCGGCAGGTCGTACTCGCCGGTGACGGTCTGGTACCTGCCCCGCACCCCGGGATCGACGGTGTGGGCGGGCTGCTGGGCGAGCGCGGGCACCGTGGCGCTGCGGCGCGTCCGCGGGGCGGGCACGTCGATCCGCCGCCCGCCGGCGCGCACCTCGAGCGTGGCCGGGTCGGGGGCCGTACCCGTGTCGAGGGTGAAGGTCCGCTGGTCGGCGGCGGGCCGCGGCCGGCCGAGCAACCGGCCCCCGGACCAGAACTCGACGGCGGCGTCGCCCATCGGCACCCGCTCACCGGCCCGCCAGACGAGCCGCCCGGCGCCGGCGGACCAGCCCTCGGGCAGCGCCGCGGCGGACGGCGGCGTGGACGGCGAGGGCGCCGCCCAGCCCGGCCCGGCGGCGCCGATCACCAGGGCCGCGGCGAGCGCGGCCGGCATGAGAAGTCTGCGCATGCGCCCGTGTCTATCGAACCCATGCAACGACGTCGATGTCCCTCGAAACACCGCCTGTCCCATTGCTGCCCGGGTGTCCGGCATGTCATAGGCTGCCGCCGTGATCCCCACCGTTCCGCCCGGGGCCCGCCGGCGCGTGGCCGCCCGCTGCGAGACCGTCGTCGAGAGCGCCTGGTTCGCCCTGGCGGGCTTCGCCGTCATCCTGCTCAACGCGGTGCTGCTCGGGCTCGAGACGTACGACCCCGTGGTGGCCGCGGCGGGCCCGGCCCTGCGCGCCGCCGAGCACCTGTGCCTGGTCGGCTTCGCGGCCGAGCTGGCCCTGCGCTTCGCCGCGCGGCTCGACCGGCCGGGCCGCTTCTTCCGCGACGGCTGGAACCTGTTCGACCTGGCCATCGTCGTGGCGCCGCTGCTGCCGGGCGTACGCGAGAACGTCTCGGTCCTGCGCCTGGTGCGCCTGGCCCGGCTCATCCGCGCGTTCCGGCTGTTCCCGAGCCTGCGCGTGATCCTGGTCGGCATCCGCCGCGCGCTCCCCGGCCTCGGCAGCTTCCTGCTCATCACGCTGCTGGTCGTCTACGGGTACGCGATGCTCGGCTGGATGATGTTCGGCGACGCCTACCCCGAGAAGTACGGCACCGTCGGCCAGGCCATGCTGACCCTCTTCCTCCTGCTCTCCCTCGACGGCATCACCGACACCCTCGAAGCGGGCCGGCAGGTGCACGCCGGCGCGGTGCTGTACTACATCTCCTACATGGTGGCGGCGTGCTACCTGCTCACCAACATGCTGGTCGGCCTGGTCCTGACCGCCCTGCAGGAGGCCCACGAGGCCGAACGCGCCGCCCGTCCCGCCGTCAGGAAGGCGCCGGCCCACCCCGTCCACCCGCACCTCGCGGACCTGCGCGCCGCCCTCGACGCCCTCGAACGCCGGCTGACCGACCTCGACCCCGCACTCCCGGCCCCGCGCGCCGCGCCTTTGCCTGCGCCTTCGCCAGCGCCCGCGTCTTCGTCTGCCTCTTCGCCTGCGTCTTCGCCTGCTGAGAACGAGCCCGCACATCCCGCATGAAAGGTGTGCACCACCAGCCCAGCGTCCCGCCCAACGCCCCGAGCCCCGTCACCGCCCAGGTCAGCCGCCGTGTGACACCTCAGTCTCGCACCGCCGCCCACGACGATCGGGTCTTTTCACCCGGCTGAGCGTGCCCTTCGAAGGCGAGAACCCGCGCATCCTGCTGGAGATCCCCGTCATGCGCTGGCTGCTCGCCGGCGTCGCACAATAGGGGGCTTCCGATCAGCGGCGCACCCGGTAGCGCAGGTGCAGCACCCGCTTGCCCTGGATCGTCACGTCGGGGTCCTCCAAGAGGTGCTGGGCGTCGACCGCTCCGAAGTAGCGTTTGCCGGATCCGAGGACGACCGGGACGACGTCCATGCGTACCTCGTCGACCAGGCCGGCGGCCAGCGCCTGTCCACCGGCGTCGCCGGCGGCGATCTCGACCATGCGGTCGCCCGCGAGCTCCTGGGCCCTGGCCACGGCGGCCTCGATGCCGTCGACGAAGTGGAACGGCGCCTTCTCGTCCCAGCCGTCGGGCGGCGGGCGGTGGGTCACGACGACCACGTGGTCGATGCCGCTCGGCGGCTTGCCGCCCCAGCCGTCCGTCATGTCGAAGACGCGGCGGCCGCAGACGGTCACGCCGATCTGGTCCCAGTACGCCCGGGTGTAGTCGTACGAGGGCTGGGAGACCTTCAGCATCCCGCTGTCGTCCAGCGGGACGTCGCCGCCGGACAGCCAGTCGAACAGCGGTCCGGGCTGATCGTTGTCGTCGGCGACGAAGCCGTCCACCGACACCGAGCTGTACAGGACCACCTTGCCCACCGGGCTCTCCTCCGCCTCGCCGTTGCCCCCAAGGTAGCGGGTCGTGAGCTGCGGTTCTTGTAAGAAATCAATCGGCCGGCAGCGACCAGCCGTCGAGCACGTGGCCGGGATGGTCGCGCAGGAAGCGCCGCCGGACCTCGGCGTAGCGGGTCGGCGTGAGGCCGGTGAACGCGCGGAACTCGTGACCGAAGTGGGCCTGGTCGAAGTAGCCCGCGTCGCCGGCGACGGCGCCCCAGTCGACCGGCCCGGCGAAGTCGATCGCGAGCAGGGTCGCGGCGAAGCGGTGGGTGCGGGCCATCCGCTTCGGGGTGACGCCGACGAGCTGCTTGAACCGCTGCGCCAGGTGGGTGCTGCTGACGCCGGCCGCCACGCTCAGGTCGCCGATCGCCACCGCCCCGCCGGTCGCCGCGATGAGGCCGCTCGTGTGGCGGACCAGGCCCAGGCCGGCGGTCCCGCCCAGCCGTCGCAGCAGGTCCTGTTCGAGCAGCGTCAGCATCTCCTCCGGCCCGCCCGCCGCGGCCAGCCGGTCCCGCAGCCCGGCCGTGGCGGCCCGGCCCCAGACCTGCTCCAGCGTCGCCGGGCGGTCGCACAGCTCGGCCGCGGGCATCGGCAGGAACGGCGCCAGGCCCCACGGCTTGACGTGCACGCCGACGGACCGGGTTCGAGGCGGGTACCCGAATTCCCACGCGCGGGTGGGCATGGTGGCCACGCAGCCGTCCGCGTACTGGGCCGTCCCGGAGCCGGCGCGGATGCGGAACGGCGCCCCGAGGTTGACGATGAGCAATGCCGACGGTGCCGGGGGCAGGACCAGCCGGGCGTACGGCGGGGCGCCCTCGAGGTAGTAGAGGTCGTCGATCAGCCCGTCCAGCGGCGGTCGCGGTGCTCGGGACACGTACTCCACGCCCCCAGCATCGCCGACGCCCCGCCGGCAGCGCGCCCCGGTACGGTGCGCCGGTAAACATCGTGGCGCAGCTCCCGGCCGGCACCACGATCGAGCGGCTGCTCTGTCACCCCCGCCTGCCGTGGATCGCCGGCCGGAGCTGGCGGGCGGGCGACCTGGAGACGGTCACCGACGTATCGGACGGCGATCCGTCGTGGCTGCGGATCCAGGCCGCCGTGAACGGGCGGCGCTGAGCCCGGGCGTCAGTGGACGTACGGCCAGGCGGCCGAGTCGAAGCCGAGCAGGTTGATGCCGAGCTTCGCGTCGTTCGTGGCGGTGTAGTAGTGGTAGACCAGCACGGCGCCGTCGGTGTCCTGCAGGACGGCCGGGTGCCCGGGGCCGTAGACGGCGTCGTGACTGGACAGGACCTCGGTGCCGCCGCCGGCGGTCATGGCCTTGCCGGTGCGGTCCACGTACGGGCCGGTGATGGTCTTCGAGCGGCCCACCATGATCTTGTACGTGCTCGCGGCACCCTTGCAGCACGAGTCGAAGGCCACGAACAGGTAGTAGTAGCCGCCGTACCGGTGGATGTAGGGCGCCTCGATCGCCTTGTCGGTGGTGAAGCGCTCGGCGATCGCCCGCACGGTCGAGTCGGCGCGCTTGCCCGTGGCCGGATCGAGCTTGATCATCTTGATGCCGCTCCAGAACGAGCCGAAGGTCATCCACCACTCCCCCGACGACGTGACGACGAGGTTGGGGTCGATGGCGTTCCAGCCCGTGGCGTCGGTGCTCTCGATGACGAGGCCCTGGTTCGTCCAGGTGCCCGACGCGCCGGTGGGGCTGGTGGCCAGGAAGATGGCGGACTTGCTGTGGCCGAAGGTCGACGCCGAGTAGTACATGACGTACTTGCCGTCGCGGTAGGAGATGTCGGGCGCCCACAGGTTGGTGTCGCCGCCGGTGTAGGGGTCGGCCCAGGGCGTGCCGCCGGGGAAGGCCTTGCCCGCGTCGGTGAAGGCGGTCCGGTCGGGCGACGTCTTCAGGCCGATGCCGGGCGCGGTGATCGCCAGCAGGTAGCCGCCGGTGGGCCGTTTGACGATCGTCGGGTCGTGGGCGAACGTCGACCCGGTGACGACGCCGGGATTCGGGTAGGTCGCCGCGTCGGCGCTGGTGAGGCCGTAGACGCTGGCCGACACGGCGAGGACGCCGGTGGCGACGGCGAGCAGGAGCTTGCGCATCGGTTCCCTTTCCGGGCGGGACAAGTGACAGCGGGGAAGTGTCCCGGAACGCCGGAAAGGTTGCCTCGGCGCGATCTTCTCACTGGTGCAGCCGCACCGGCAGGTCGACGAGGCCACGGATCAGCATGCCCGGCCGCCACGCCAGCGACGTCGCGGGCACGGCCAGCTCCATCCGCGGGAAGCGCGCCAGCAGCTGGGTGAAGGCGACCTGCGCCTCGAGCCGGGCCAGGGGCGCGCCGAGGCAGTAGTGGATGCCGTGGCCGAAGGCGAGGTGCGGATTGTGCGTGCGGTCGAGCCGCAGCTCCTCCGCCTCGGGGAAGCGCTCCTCGTCGTGCCCGGCCGACAGCAGCCCGACCACGACCGGGTCACCCGCGGCGATCCTCCGGCCGCCGATCTCGAGATCCTCGGTGGCCACCCGGAACGTCGCCGTGGCGACCGGCCCCTCGAAGCGGAGGAACTCCTCGATCGCGGTCGGCAGCAGCGCCGGGTCGGCGCGCAGCCGCTCCCACCGCGACCGCTCCTTGAGCAGCAGGTAGACGCCGTTGCCCAGCAGGTTGACGGTGGTCTCGTGGCCGGCGATGAGCAGCAGGAACACCATGGACGACAGCTCGTCCTCGGTGAGCCGGTCGGCCTGGTCGCGGACGGCGATCAGCCCGGAGAGCAGGTCGTCGCCCGGCTGCGCACGGCGGGTGGCGAGCAGGTCCCCGATGTACGCGCTCAGCGCGCCGAGCGCCTCCGGCATGCGCGGCCTGTCCCCGGTGACCAGCACGTCGGACCAGGTGCGGAACGAGTCGCGGTCGGCCACCGGGACGCCGAGCAGCTCGCAGATCACCTGGATCGGCAGCGGGAACGCGAAGGCGTCGATGAGCTCCGCCTCCGCCCGCCCGGCCAGCGCATCGAGCAGCTCGGTGGTGATCTGCTCGATGCGCGGCCGCAGCGCCTCGATGCGGCGGGCGGTGAACGCCGTGGACACCAGGCGCCGCAGCCGCGTGTGGTCGGGCGGGTCGAAGGCCAGCATGTGCCGGCCGAACACGTCGCGGTTGCCCGAGGCGGCCGAGCGGACCGTGCCGGTCTCGGCGCGCTGCTTGGACAGGCGCGGGTCGGACAGCGCCCGGCGCGCCTCCTCGTAGCGCGTGACGAGCCACACCTCCGCCCCGCCGCCGGGCAGCCGGGTGCGCCGCACCGGGCCCGCCGCGCGCCACTCGGCATAGCGGGGATGGGGATCGTCCCGGAAGCCCGGATCGGCGAAGTCCTCGGCCACGTCCTGACTCACGGCACCCTCCCACGCATCGACGTCCATCGAGGACACTACGCCGTGCGGCGCCCGAAGAGTCGGGAACCGGCGAGGAATGACACCACGGCGAGCCCGGCGGCGGCCGCGAAGCCGATCCACACGGTGGCGCCGGCATCGCCCGCGAACAGGGCCCGGGCGGCGTCGACGACGTAGCGCAGCGGGTTGAGGTGGGCGAGCACGTCGAGCCAGAGCGGCGCGCCGTCCAGCGGCAGCAGGATGCCCGACAGCAGCATCAGCGGGACGGCCAGGGTGGTGACGACCGGGGCGAAGAGGTATTCGTTGGGCAGGGCGAGCGCCAGCCCGTAGGACAGCGAGGCGAGGGCCACCCCCGTGATCAGCACGAGCACCACGGCCCCGAGGACGCCGAGCGGATCGGCGCGCATGCCCAGCAGCCAGCCCGCGGCGATCAGCGGCACGGCCTGCACGACCAGCACGACGGCATCCTTGAGCACCCGGCCGAGCAGGATCGCGGGCCGGCCGACCGGGGTGACGCGCAGCCGCTCGACGAAGCCGGCCCGGATGTCGGGGATGAGGTTGAAGCCGGCGAACCCGGTGCCGAAGAGGCCGAGCTGCAGCAACAGCCCGGGCACGAGGAAGAGCCAGGGGTTGGTGGCGCTGAGCAAGGGCCCGAAGAGCAGCAGGTAGACGAAGGGCTGGACCAGCCCGACGGCCAGGGCGATCTTGGTCCGCCACGCGAGGGCCAGCTCGTCACGGAAGACGATCAGCAGGTCGGTCATCCCGCTCACCGCCCCTGCGCCGCGACGGTGCGGGCCAGGAAGACGTCGTCGAGCGAGGGGCGCCCGACGCTGAGCCCGCGCACCTCGACGCCGGCCCGGTGCAGGGCCAGCACGGCGGGGGCGAGCAGCTCGTCCGCGTCCGCGCAGCCGATGCGCAGCTCGCCCGCGGCGGCGTGCACCCGCTGCACGCCGGGCAGGCCGGCGACCGCCTCGCGCGCCCGCTGCGGGTCGGGCCCCGGATCGAGGGTGATGACGTCGGCACCCAGCTCGCGCTTGAGGGCGGCGGGGCTGTCCTCGGCGACGATGCGGCCGTGGTCGAGGATCAGCACCCGGTCGCACAGCGAGTCGGCCTCGTCGAGGTGGTGGGTGCTGAGCATCACGGTCGCGCCGGTGCGCTCGCGCAGCTGCCGCAGGTGCGCCCACAGCTCGAGGCGGCTGGGCGGGTCGAGCGCCGCGGTGGGCTCGTCGAGGAAGATCACCGACGGCCGGTGGACCAGGCCGATCGCCAGGTCGAGGCGGCGGCGCTGGCCGCCCGACAGCGTCGCCGACGGCCGGTCCGCGAGCCCGGCGAGGTCGAACACGTCGATCATCTCGCGGGCGCGGGCCTCGGGCGCGGCCAGCCGGTGCAGCCGGGCCTGCAGGACCAGCTCGTCGCGGGCGGTGGCGATCGGCCGGGTGCCGCCCGCCTGGGCCACGAGACCGATGACCTTGCGGACGCCCCGCGCGTCACGGACCAGGTCGAGCCCCGCCACGGTGGCGGCGCCGCCCGTGGGTCTCTCCAGCGTGGACAGCATGCGCATCGTGGTCGTCTTGCCCGCCCCGTTGGGCCCCAGCAACCCGACGAACTCCCCGGCCGCGACCCGGAACGACACCCCCCGCACGGCATGGACGTCCGCCCCGAACGTCTTCGTCAGCCCTTGAACCTCGATCACAACTGCTCCTGTTCGTATACGACTACCCGTATACGAACACTACCATGGAGGCATGCCGCTGCGCGCCACCGACAATCCGCTCGTGCTGCCCCTGCTCGGCCTGCTGCTGGAGCAGCCGAGACATCAGTACGCGCTCCTGGCCGCCCTGCGCGAGCGCTACCACCACTTGCGGGTGCGCACGTCGTCGGTCTACACGCTCGTCGGGTCGCTGCGGGAGGCCGGCTGGATCGCCCCGGAGGGCAGCGAGCCCGTCGTGTTCCGGCTCACGGCGGAGGGCGCCAAGGCCTTCCGGCAGAAGGTGGCGGCCGACCTCGCGGACACCGACCCGGCGAACGCGACGAGATTCGTGACAGCCCTGGCGTACGTCGGCATCCTCGACCGGGCGACGGCGAGCGCAACCCTCTCGCGGCGCGTCGAGGAGCTGCAGGAGCGCGCCGCCGTGCTGGAGAAGGCGGTGGGCTCGGTCGGCCTGCCGCCCGTCTTCATGATCGAGACCGAGTTCGTCGCCGCGCAGACCCGGCACGACATCGCGTGGCTCGAGAGCTTCATCGGCCGGATCGGCGACCCCGCCTACCCGTGGCCGGCATCACGCTGAGCCCGCGCCCCGGAGCGCCCGCGATCGGGCTCAGCGCGCGGGCCGGAGCGCCCGCGATCGGGCTCAGCGCGCGGGCCGGAGCGCCCGCGATCGGGCTCAGCGCGCGGGCCGGAGCGCCCGCGACCGGGCTCAGCGCGCGGGCCGGAGCGCCCGCGACCGGGCTCAGCGCGCGGGCCGGAGCGCCCGCGACCGGGCTCAGCGCGCGGGCCGGCCCTCGCGCAGCTCGCGGACCAGCGAGGACACCACGGCCTTGAGGCTGCCGTCGCTGGCCGCCGCGACGCGCAGCTGGCGCTGGTAGCTCGCGCCGTGCGTCACGATGTCCCGCACACCGGCCAGCTCCGCGGTGCAGCCGAGCGCCTCGGCCACCGGGGCGAGCGCGGGCAGCAGCTCCTCGAGGTCCTTGGTGACCAGCTCCTCGTCGCCCGCGGCATTGCGGATGATGATCGCGTCCATGCCGTAGCGGGCCGTGCGCCACTTGTTCTCCCGCACGAACCACGGCTGCAGCTTCGGCACCTCGCGCCCGGCATCGAGTTCGCGGGAGAAGTGCTCGACGAGGCACTGGGTCAGGGCGGCGAGCGCGCCGATCTCCTGGGTGGTGGGCACGCCGTCGAAGGAGCGCACCTCGATCGTGCCCCACTTCGGCGAGGGGCGGATGTCCCAGCGCAGCTCGGACAGGTCCTCGATGACGCCGACGTGGCGCAGGTCGCCGACCAGGGCCTCGTACTCGGCCCAGCCGGTGACCTGCGGCGGCAGCCCGGCGGTCGGCAGCTGCTGGAACATGAGGGCGCGGTTGGAGGCGTACCCCGTGTTCTCGCCCGCCCAGAACGGGCTGGACGCGCTCAGCGCCTGGAAGTGCGGCAGATAGGTGAGCAGCCCGTCGATGATCGGGAACACCTTGCGCCGGTCCTCGACGGCCACGTGCACGTGCACGCCCCAGATCATCATCTGCCGGCCCCACCAGCGGGTCCGGTCGATCAGGGTGTCGTAGCGGGGCTTGTCCGGCGTCACCTGCTGCTGGAACCACTGGCTGAACGGGTGCGTGCCGGAGCACATGAGATCGATGCCCAGCGGCTCGGCCAGGGCACCCATCCGCTCCGCCAGGCCGGTCAGGTCGGCGACGGCGTCGCGCACCCGGGCGTGCGGCGCGCTGACCAGCTCGACGGTGTTGGTGAGCAGCTCGTTCGTCACGTGCGGGAACGACTCGGTGCGGCCGAAGCGCTCCAGCAGCTCCGGGGCGCGGGGGGACAGCTCGCCGCTGCGCCGGTCGACGCAGGCGATCTCCCACTCGATCCCGAGCCGTGACCGGTCCGCCGCGGCGAATTCGATACCCATGAGATCACTGTACGAACAATCGCCGTCGCCCGGGCGGTGACGGCCTACCGTGGACCGTCGCGCCGGGCGGCGAACCGGGCGATCGCACCGGCGGCCACGAGCAGGGTCGCCAGCACGACCAGGCCGGCGACGTTGCGCCCGGTGGCGGCCAGCCCCGGCGTGCCCGGGTCAACCGCGTCCGGGGTTCCGGCGATGGTCAGGCGCGCGGTCGCCACGTTGTCGATCACGTTGCCCTCGGCGCCGGCCGTGCTGATCGTCACGGTCACCGGACGGGTGCCGGCCGGCGCCGACTGTGCCACGGCCAGGTGGAGCCACAGCTCGCTCGCCGCGCCGACCGGCGCCTCCGGGCCCGTGCACTCGACCATGGGGGAAGGCTCGGCGACACACGCGATGTCGACGGTGGCGGTGCCGGACGCGTCGGCGAGGATCGAGGCCCGGCGGACGGTGACTCCCGGCGGCAGGCCGATCAGGAAGCGGACGCCCGCCGCGTTGGTGGTGCCGTTGTTGCTGTACGGCAGGCGCAGCAGCACGGTCCCGCCCGGTGCCGCGCTCGGCGTGGGATCCGCGTGGTCGATGGTCAGATCCACCTCGGGCGCCGCGACGGTGAGCGCGGGCAGGGCGACGTCCGCAGGCCCGCCGCAGGCCCCGTCGAAGGTGGCGGGCAGGAACGCCAGCCCCTCGTCGACGCACCCGCCGCCGAGCGTGGAGCCGACGGCCGCGCCGCGCGCGACGGTCAGCGGGACTCGGACGGTGGCCGACTCCCCCGCCGCCAGGGACACCGGGCAGACCACCGTGGATCCGCCGGCGCCGGTGCCGCATCCGCCGGGCAGCGCCGCGCCCGGGGCCGTGCCGGTGGGCGGCACCACCGACAGGGTGAAGGGATTTAGGTCCGCCGGGCCCGGATTCGCGATGCGGATCGGGACCACCGTGGTCTGCCCGGGCGCCGGGCCCCGCACGGTCGGGGTGCCGGCGGTGACGGTGACCGTCTGGTCCGCCACCGTCGTGGTGACCAGCGTGGCCGCGAAGACCAGCTGGTCGAGGGTGATGCCGGTGGCCTGCCACGCCGTCCCGGCAGCCACGGTCGCCGCCACGGCCACGCCGAGGTCGAGCACGGCCGTGGTGCCCACGGTGAGTGTCACTCCGGTGCATGTGACGGCCGTGTCGCCGATCGTGCAGTCGGCACCGTCGAGGGACGCGCCGGTCACCGTGACGCCGGCGGGCAGCGACGTCAGCGGCACGACGAGGGTCAGGCCGTCCACGTCGGACTCGGCGGCGACGGACACCTGGGCCGTGCCGGTGGATCCCGCGGTCACGACGACGGGGTCCGCGGTCAGCGTGACGGTGTCCCCGAGGCCGGGCAGGGCGAACTCGCCGGAGACCGTGGCGGCGCCCCCGCACTGCCGGGTGGATTCCGCCGTCACACAGGCGCCTGCGATCGTCTGGCCCTCCGTGGCGGTGCTCGCCACGAGCAGCGGGAGGGCCCACTGCTGCGTGGTGGCGTCGGCGGGCACGTCCACGGTGCACGTGAGCGAGGTGTCGCTCGTGGCGGTGCAGTCGGCGGCGGCCCGGCCCGACAGGGTGCCGAAGGTGGTGCGGCTCGGCGCGGCGACGGTCAGGCGCACGCGGGTGGCGTCCGAGGGCCCGGCGTTGGTGGCCGCCACGGTCATCGTGGTCAGGTCGCCGGGGGCGAGGGTGCCGGTCGGTGCGGTCACCGTGTACGTGACGGCGCTCTGCGGGGTGCCGGTGACCGCGAGCGTCCGGGTGGCCGTGGCGGTCTCGCCCTCGTAGGCCAGGGTGATCCCGGCGGCGGTCCACGTGACGCCGGCGGGCAGCCCGGACGCGGCGGTGAGGACGAGGCCGAGGACGGTGTCGATGCCCGCTTCGAGGGCGAGTCCCGTACAGGTGATGGCGGTGCTGCCCAGGGCGCAGGTGGATCCCGCCGGTCCCGAGGCGCCGGTGACGGTCAGGCCCGCCGGCAGCCCCGCGAGCGGGACCGACACGGCGGCCCCGGGCAGGGCTCGCCGGGCGCGGACCTGCAGGACCGAGGTCCCGTACGAGCCGGGGGTGACCGTGCCCCGCACGGCGGTGAACCGCACCTCGGCGCTGAGCGGCTCGCCCAGCTCGATGGGCGGAACGGGCCGATCACCGCGCCCGCCGCAGGAGCCGTCGCGGCCGACGTCGACGCAGCCGCCGGTGAGGGGCGTGGCCGGGTCGGCGGTGCCGGGCACCTGGATCCGGATGGCATGGTCGGCGCGCCCGCCGGCCGGCACGGTCAGCGTGCAGTCCGCGCGGACCGGCGTGGCCAGGGTGCACGGACCGGGCACCGACAGCAGGGTCGTGCCGGCCGGGGCCAGGACGGACGCGGACAGGCCACGGATGTCGGTGTCGCCGCGGTTGACCACGGTGACGGTGATCAGCCCCGTCCCGCCCGGGCGCACGGTGCCCGGATCCGGTACGGCGACGGAGAGGACCAGGGCGGGGGTCAGCGGGATGCCGGGCAGCGCCACGTCGCCGGGGCCGCAGGTGCCGTCGCCGTCGCGGTCGACGCAACCGCCGCTCAGGCCGGTGTCCGGGTCGGCGCCGGGCGGGACGACCACGGGCAGCGCCCAGATCAGCGGCGGCGCGCCCGCGGCCAGGTCGAACCGGCACGTGAGCCGGTCGGCGGCGGCGCTCAGGCACCCGGCCGGCAGCGGAGCCCCGAAGGTCGTGCCGGCGGGCGCGATCAGCCCGGTGGTGACGCCGGCGGCGTCGGACGGGCCCGCGTTGGCCACGGTCACCGTCATGGTGACGGTCGTGCCGGGCACGGTGGGATCCGGCGGGGGCGTGATCGTGTACGTGATGCCGATGCGCGGCGCCCCGGCGACGGCCAGCGCCGCGGTCACCCGGCTGGTGGAACCGCCGACATCGGTCAGCGTGATCGCCGGCGCCCACGTGACGCCCTCGGCCGCCCCCGCGGGTACGCCGACGGTGAGGCCGACCAGTCGCTGCTCGCCGGGCACGGCCGCAAGCCCGGTGCACACGATCTCGGCGTCGGTGCGGGCGCACCCGTCCCCGGGATCGGCCGTGAACCCGGCGGGCAGGCCCGCGAGCGGGATCGTGGCGGTGAGCGCAGTCAGCGGGCGGTCGGCGGTGAGGGTCACGGCGGCCGTCCCGGACGTGCCCGGCGTGACGGTGGCCGGCTCGGTGCCGAGCCGCGCCTGGCCGCTGAACGGGATCCCGAGCCGGAACGCGGGGATGCGCTGGTCGGGCGGCACGGTGCAGGCGCCGTCGAGGTCGGTGTCGAGGCAGCCGCCCCGGATCAACTGGCCGGGCGTCGCGGTGGGCGGCACGGCGAGCCCGACGGTGTAGGTGGTCGTGCCGACGGCGATGTCGCGCTCGCACGCGGCGAGGGCCGGCGAGATCAGGGTGCACGCGGCGGCCGTGGGCCCGCTGAGCCCGGTGAACGAGGTGCCGGCGGGCGCCACGAAGTAGCTGCGGGCGTCCTGGAACACCGACGGGCCCTCGTTGGTCACGTCGACCTGCAGCTGTCCCGTGCCGCCGGGCAGGAGGGTGCCCGAGGCCGGGACCTTGAACGTGACGGTGGTCGGATGCGCGGCGGCGCCGACGGTGGCCAGGACCGTGCGGGCCACGTACACCTCGGTGCCCTGGCCCAGCGTGAGCACCGGCGCCCAGACCGAGCCGGTCGAGGTGTCCGCGGCGGCGCTGAGCTCGAAGGTCCACGGGACGGCCACCCCGGCCGGCAGGTCGGTCAGCGGGCAGGTGATCACCGAGCCGGCCACCGGGCAGGTCACGCCGTCGAACCGGACCCGGTCGACGGTCAGCCCGGCCGGCAACGAGGCGGTGTTGGCCCGCAGGAAGACGTCGTCGCGGGCCTCGCGGGCGGTGATCGTGCCGGCCACCGTGCCGGCGCCGCCGGGCGGGATGTCGGCGGGCGTTCCCGTGGCCGTGAGCACCTGGGTCAGCGGGAAGCGCAGGATGAGGTCGGGCAGGGCGGCGTCGGCGTCGCCCCCGCAGGCCGCGTCGCCGTCGAGGTCGACGCAGCCGCCGGTGAGCGCTTCGGCCGCCGCCGCGGATCCCGGTACGGCCACCGGCAGCGCCAGCGGCACCGAGGCGCCCGCCCCGAGCGTCACCGTGCACGTCAGCGCGGTGTCCGACGAGCGCGCGCAGAGCTGCCCGGTCGCCGCGGTGAGCGGACCGAAGGTGGTGCCGAAGGGCGCCCGTACGGTCACGGGGGCCGCCGCCGCGGCGGACGGGCCGGTGTTGCGCAGCACGGCGGAGTAGACGCCGACGGTTCCCGGCAGGATCGTGTCGGCGGCCGGCGCCGTCGCCGCGGCGGTGAGCGTGAAGCGGGGCGCCCCGGCCCGGACGAGGACGCCGGTGCCGGTCGCGGTGGCGCCGGACGCGGTGGTGAGGATGATGTCCCGGGCCGTCCAGGTGGCATCCGTCGCCGCCGTGGTCAGCGCCACGGGCACCTCGATCGCGCCCGCGCCGAGGCCGGTGCACGTGATGGCCGTGGCGGTCCGGGTGCAGCCGGCCGGGGTGCCCACGGTGACGCCCGCCGGCACGCCGGTCAGCGGGACGGTCAGGGTCAGCCCGCTCTGCGGCCGGTCGCTGGTGACGACGACCGACGCGGTGCCACCGGCGCCGGGCGTCACCGTGGCGGGCACGGTGGTGAGGGTGACCTGACGGTCGAAGGGCGTGGCCACGGTCAGCCCGGGCAGCGCCTCGTCGGGCGGCGTGGTGCACCTGCCGTCGCCGTCGAGGTCCAGGCACCCGCCGGTCAGGGTCGTGCCGGGCGCGGCCGCGGCGTCCACGCGCAGGGGCAGGCCGAGCCGCAGTGATCCGCCGGCGGCCAGGTCGGCCCGGCACGTGACCCACGTGGTGCTGAAGGGGATGCAGCCGTCCGGCAACGGGGTCCCGAAGGTGGTCCCGGCCGGGGCGACCACGCTCAGCTCCGCACCGGTCGCGTCGGACGGCCCCCGGTTGGTCACGGCGAGGCTCAGCGTGCCGGTGGCGCCGGGCTCGACGGGATCCGGCATCGTCGCGACGGTGTCCAGGTCCGCCACGGCGGCTGTCGTGCGGGCCAGCTCCCCGGCGGTGGTGACCTGCCCGAGCGCCCCCTGCACGGTGATGCCCGCCGCCCGCCACACCAGCCCGGGCGCCGCCGCCGCAGCTGCCAGCACCCGCAGGGTGACGGGCTCGCTCTCGCCCGCGGTGACGTCCAGGCCGGTGCAGCGGACATCGGAGGCGGTGATCGCGCACGTCGCGTTGGCGGTGACCCCGGTGACCGTCAGGCCCGGCGGCAGGGCGGCGAGCGGCACGACGACGGTCAGGTCCGTGAGGTCGTCGCGGGTGGCCGTGACGACGACCGTGGCGGTGCCGGACGTGCCCGGCGTGACGGCCGCGGACGTGGTGGTGACCTCGGCGCGCCGGGCGAACGGCACGGACAGCTGGATCGCGCCGATCTCCTCGTCGCCGGGTCCGCAGCCGGGCGTGCCGTCCAGGTCCACGCAGCCGCCGGTGAGCGGCACGAACGGATCAACGGTGGCGTCCACGGTCAGCGGGATGCTCAGCGCCGGCGTGGGATCGCCGACCGCGAGGGTGGCCGTGCAGCTCAAGACCGTGGGGAAGGCGGCGGTGCACAGGTTCGCGGCGGTGCCGGTGAGCGTGCCGAAGGCGGTGCCGGCGGGCGCGCGGACGGCGAAGGGCACCCCCGTGGCATCCGACGGCCCGGTGTTCGTAGCCACCACGGTGAACTCGGTGGTATCCCCCGCGCCGACCGTGCCCGCGGCGGGCCCGGTGACCATGGCGGCGAGCACGGATCGCGGGGCGGCCGCGCTGGCGAGCAGCCCGCCCACGGTGACGGTGCCGCCGGTCGCGGGGTCGGTGACGGTGACGCCGCTCGCCGTCCACGAGGCCGGGGGCCGTCCGCCGGGATCCACGGTCACGGGGATGTCGATCGTGACGGGTTCGCCGGGATCCAGGTCGACGCCCGTGCACACCGCCGGGGCGCAGCCGGGCGACGTGAAGCCGGCGGGCAGGTCGCCGAGCGGGATCGTGACGGCGAGGCCGGTCTCCGGCTGCGTGGAGGTGAGAGTCAGGCGCGCGGTGCCGGTGGTACCCGGGACGACGGAGGCGGGCGTGGTCGTGACGGTCAGCCGGCCGCTCAGCGGTGTCGCCAGGTAGATCGCCGGCAGCTCCTCGTCGGGCGGGACCGCGCAGAAGCCGTCGTCGTCCAGGTCGACACAGCCGCCGGTGAGCTGGGACCCGGTCGCCCCGGCATCGACCCGAAAGGGCAGCGTCACCGTGTCCGTGGCGCCGGCGGCGGCCGAGATCGGGCAGCCGGCCCGGTCGCCGGTCGCCGGGCAGGGGCCGGGCTCCCAGGTCGCGCCCGGGGGCAGGAGCACCCCGAAGCGGGCCGCGGCGGCATCGGACGGGCCGCGGTTGGTGACGGCGACGGTGAGGGTGCCGCGGTCGCCGGGTTCGAGGCGGCCGGCGGGCAGCGTCGCGGTGGCGGTCAGCGTGACGACGGCGGGGCCCGTGCGGGCGAGCTCGGGATCGCTGCCGACCGAGCCGTCGGCGCCGGCGACGCTCACGCCGGTGGCGGTCCAGGTCGTGCCGGGTGCCGTGGCGGCGGTGGCGGCCACGGTCAGCCGCACCGTGCCGGTCTCCCCGGCGCCCACGGTGAATCCCGTGCACCGGATCTCGGATCCGGCGACGGGACAGTCCGGGGACGTGACGGTCAGGCCGGGCGGCAGGGCGCCGAGCGGCACGACCACCGTGAGATCGTCGAGGTCGCCGTGGGTGGCGCGGACGGCCACGGTGGCCGTACCGGTGGCTCCCGGGGTGACCGTCGCGGCGGTCGTGGTGACGGCGACCTGCCGGGCGAACGGCACCTTCAGGTAGATCGGCCCGATCGGCACGTCGCAGCCGCCCGCCGGGTCGAAGTCGACGCACCCACCCACCAGCGGGTCGAAGGGCGGCGTAGTGGCGGCGACGGTCAGCGGCACGGTCAGCCCGGGCGTGGACGCGCCGGCGGCGAGGGCGACGGTGCAGCTCAGGCGGGTGGAGCTCGCCGCGGTGCAGCCGGCCGGGAGCGGGCCGCCGAAGCTGGTGCCGGCCGGCGCGCCGACGGTGAAGGCGGCCGCGGGCGCGTCGGAAGGGCCCGCGTTGGCGACCACGATCCGCAGCTCGGTGGTCTCGCCGGGCTCGATCGTGTTGTCCTCCGGGCCGCTCACCGTGGCGCCCAGCCCGGTGCGCGGGGATCCGGCGGTGGCGAGCAGGCCGTCGAGGGTGACCTGCTCGCTGCCGTCGCTCACGGTGATGCCGGTGGCGGTCCAGCTTGCCGGGGGTACGACCCCCGCGCCCACCCGCACGCGCAGCGGCACGTCCCCGGGGGCGACGTCCGTACACGTGATGGTGGTGGGGTTGCCGGTGCATGTGGCCGTGGTGACGGTGAAGCCGGCGGGCAGTTGGGCCGTGGGGACGGTGACCGTCAGGCCCGGCTCGGGCTGCGAGGAGGTCAGGCGGAGGACGGCGACGCCTTCGGTGCCGGGCGTGATCGTGGCGGGTGTGGTCGTGACGGTCAGCCGGTCCGCCAGCGGGGTGCGGAGGGCGATGGCGGGCAGTGCGCGGTCGGCGGGATCCCCGCAGGTGGCGTTGTCGTCCAGGCTGAGACAGCCGCCGGTGAGCGGGTCGGTCGGGTCGGCCTCGGCGGACACGGCGAAGGCGAAGCTCAGCGATCGGGTGGCGCCGGCGGCGAGGTCCAGCGTGCAGCGCGCGGTGGTGGGAGACAGCGACTCGCAGGCCGGCGGCAGCGCGCCGATGGTGGTGCTCGCCGGGGCGACGACGACGAAGGGCTGCCCGTGCGTGTCGGAGGGGCCCTGGTTGCGGACGTCGGCGGTCACGGGGGCGGTCTGGCCCGGCCGGATCGTCCGCGCGGCCGGTCCCGTGGCGGTGGCGGCGAGCGTGACCTGCGGGTCGGGTGTGATCAATGTGCCGGTGACCGTCCCGGTGGAGTCGCCGCTCGTGGCGGTCACCTCGGGCGCCCAGGGCGCGGTGACGTCCGGGGCGAGGGTGACCGGCACGGTGACGGTCACGGCGCCCATGGCCGGGACCGTGACGCCGGTGCAGCGGATCCCGTCCGTGGTGGTGCAGGATCCGCCGCCGCTGGTGGTGACCGGCCCGACGGTGTAGCCCCCGGGCGGCGCGGCCACGGTGATCGTCGTGGCGGTGGCCGGGATGATGCCGAGGTTGCGGGCGCGGACGGTGGCGGTCGCCGTCACTCCCCCGGGCACCGCGGTGGCCGGGCCGAGGCTCACGCCGCGGTCCAGGTTGACGTCGGGGTCGCTGACCGTCAGCAGGCGCCCCTGGCCGGTGATCGCGGTGCCGTTGAGCGTGGCGCCCAGCCCGGCGAGGTCCCAGACGGTGCCCGGCAAGGTGGTGGTCGTGGCGGTGGCCCGGATGCTGACGGCGATGGACCCGGCGCCGGGGACTGTCACGTTCGTGCAGGTGATGTCGGTGGTGGTGACCGTGCACGGGATGCCGTCCACGGCGGCGGAGGCGACGGACACACCGGCGGGCCGGTTCCCGATCGGGATGCGGACGTCGGTGGTCGCGTCGGAGGGACCCTGGTTGGCGACGGTCACCGTGGTGGTGGTGCTCTTGCCCGCGGCCAGGTTCACCGGTGCCGGGGTGAGCGATCCGCCCGTACTGACCGGGGGCAGGGCCGTGGCGAGGGTGCCCGCGCCGGCGGTCGTGAGCCTGGTGCCGGTGACCTCGGCGATCGGGGTGCTGGTGGCGGTGATCGAGCCCGGGTCCGGCGCCCACGCGGAGGCGCCGGCCGCACCGGGCGCCAGGGCCACCGGCAGGGCCACCGTGGCGGAGCCGCCGCCGGGCACGGTGACGCCGGTGCAGGTCACGTACGTGCTGCTCCGGGTGCAGGTCCCGCCGCCGGTCACGGTCGGGGTGCCGAGCGTCCAGCCGGCCGGCGGCGCCGGGATGCGGACGACCGTGTTCGGGGCGGCGATGTCCCCGGGATTGGCGATCGTGACCGTGGGCGTGCCCGAGGTGCCCGGGACCACGGCGGCGGGCGCGGTCGTGACGGCGCCGAGCCGCACGATGCCGGAGCAGGTGGCCTCGGCCAGGACGACCGAGCCGCTCGCCACGATGCTGAGCCCGCCGAGCAGGTCGAGGTCGAGGCCGCGGACGGTGTAGTCGAGGCGGCCGGTCGCGGGGTCGTACGTGGCGGTGCGCTTGTCGAGGGTCGCGGTGAGCACCCCCGGCACGCCCAGCGAGAGGCCGATGCCGGGGTTGATCGTCTGCCCGAGCAGGGTGAGGTTGGCGACGTCGACGTCGGTGGTGATCGCCGTGCCCGTCATCTCGCAGGTGGCGGTGATCGCGTCGAGGCCGAGCGTGGTGCCGAGCAGGGTGAGGCCGGCGGTGTGGGCCTCCGCGCGGCCGCCCCCGCCGGCCGGGCGCGCCGAGGTCGTCGTGGCGCCCACGGTGAGGATGCCCGGGACGTCGAGCGACAGCGTGCTCTGCGCGCTGGGCGGGCCGCCGCTGGTCCAGCTGACCTGCTGCTCGGGCAGGTTGATGCTGATCGGCAGCAGGCCGCCGAGCAGCCCGATGTAGATGCGGGCCCCGGAGGCGGTGGTCGTGACGGTGCCGGCCGCCGCGAGGGCAGGCTGCGGCGGCGCGGCGATCAGCACCAGCGCGACGATCAACAGGGCGACGGCGAGCTGCCGGACCCCGGGAGAGGCACGCACAGGCCGACAGTAGGCTCGGCCGGGCGAGGATATTTCGCTTTCGCGGGGTTTGGCCCTAGCGGTCCTAGCGGTCCCGGGGGTGCAGGCGGCCGTGGAACGGGCACGCGGGCAGGCCGGCCCGGGCCGCCTCCTCGCGGATCCGCCGCAGGGCGCGCCGCAGCAGCAGGTCGCCGCCGTCGGGCGGACCGTCGAGCTGCATGGCCTCGGCACGGGCGGCGCGGTCGCCGTCCGGCCCGGAGCTGTCGGGAGTCCTCATCCTGCACGTCCCATCGCCGGTCTCCCCCGTCATACGGATCGTCCGGCGTCCGCGGTTCAAACCCTCCGCGACGAGCGGGCCGCCCGGGATGTGACAGCCTCCGGCATCGATCTTCGTGAGCATCGGCACGGTCCCGGGCGGGACTGGGCGTACCGGCGGGGGCGTTGTTCCTGATGAGAGATCAGGAGCGTGGACAAATGCCGGAGAACAGGCATCGTGTGGTCGTCGTCGGGGCGGGCTTCGGCGGCCTGTACGCCGCCCGGGCCCTGCGCAAGGCGCCGGTCGACGTCGTCGTGATCAACGGGACGGACCATCACGTGTTCGAGCCGCTGATCTACCAGGTCGCCGCCGGGGTGCTCAGCCCCGGCGAGGTGGCCACCCCGGTGCGGTGGGCCCTGCGCCGGCAGCGCAACGCCGAGGTGCGCCTGGGCACGGTCACCGATGTGGATCCCGCCGCCCGCACGGTGACGGCGGAGATCCCGGGCGGCGGCGGCTACACGGTGGCGTACGACACGCTGATCGTGGCCGCGGGCGCGACCGGCTCGTACTTCGGCAACGACGGCTACGCCGCGCACGCCCCCGGGCTCAAGAGCATCCGCGACGCGCTCGACATCCGGGCGCGGATCTTCGGGGCCTTCGAGCGAGCGGAGGTGGACCCCACGGCCGGCGGGCTGACCTTCGTCGTCGTGGGCGCCGGCCCGACCGGCGTCGAGCTCGCCGGGCAGATCGCCGAGATCAGCCGGCGCGCGCTGCGCGGCCAGTTCCGGCACATCGACCCGGCGAGCGCCCGGGTGATCCTGCTGGACGCCGCCGACCGGGTGCTGCCGGCCTTCCATCCGGCCACGTCGGCCCGGGCGGCCCGACGGCTGCGCAAGCTGGGCGTCGAGGTCCGGCCGGACACCCGGGTCGTCGACCTGGACGCGACCGGCGTCAAGGTGGACACGGCCGGCGGCGCCGAGCGCATCGACGCCCTGACGAAGATCTGGGCCGCGGGCGTCGCCGGCACCAGCCTCGCCCGACGGCTGGCCGAGAGCACCGGGGCGCCGGTCGACCGGGCCGGGCGCGTCCTGGTGGATCCGGACCTCACCGTGCCGGGACACCCGGAGATCTTCGTGCTCGGCGAGGCGATGAGCCGCGACGGGCTGCCGGGCGTCGCGCAGGTGGCGATGCAGGGTGGCACGTACGCGGGCCGGACCGTCGCCCGCCGCCTGGCCGGCAAGCCGCAGGGCAAGCCGTTCCGCTACTTCGACAAGGGCAACATGGCGGCCGTGTCGCGCTACTACGCCGTCGCGGACATCGGCCCGCTGCACCTGGGCGGCTTCGCCGGCTGGGTGGCCTGGCTCGGCGTGCACCTCTTCTACCTGTACGGCCTGCGCAACAAGGCCACCGTCGCCTTCCGCCAGCTCGTCAGCTTCGTGGGGCGGGCGCGGTCCGAACGGGCGACATAGGGGTGGTGCTGGCGGTACTCCGGAGCTGCTGCAGCACCAGAGCGGCCTGCCCAACTACACCGAGTTCCTGCCGGTCGACGACCCGGAACTGCTGCGCACCTACTACGAGCCGCGCGAGCTGCTCGACCTGGCGCTCGCGCACCCGGCGGACTTCGCGCCGGGCACGAGGTGGGCCTACAGCAACACCAACTACGTCGTCGCGGGCCTGCTGGTGCAGAGGGTGACCGGCCGGCCGCTCGCCGAGGAGATCACCACCCGGGTGATCGACCGGCTGGGCCTGCGGCACACCTCCTTCCCGCCCGTCGGCGAGCAGCGCATCCGGGAGCCCCACCCGCACGGCTACCACGTGTTCGGCACCGGCGCGCCGGTCGACGTGACCGAGCTCGACCCGTCGTGGGGCTGGGCGGCGGGCCAGATGGTCGCCACGCCGTCGGACCTCAACGCCTTCTTCGGCGCGCTGCTCGACGGCAAACTGCTGCCGGCCGCCCAGCTGGCGGAGATGAAGCGGACCGTCCCGGCCGAGATGTGGCCCGGCGCCCGCTACGGGCTCGGCCTGGTCAGCATGCCGCTGAGCTGCGGCGGTCTCGCCTGGGGGCACGGCGGTGACATCCCCGGCTACGAGACCCGGGGCGCCGCGACCGAGGACGGCCGCGCGGCCACCGTCGCCGTCACCATGCTGCCGCCCTCCGACGAGGCCGAGGCCCACGTCCGGCAGGTCGTCGACACCGCCCTGTGCAGCTAGCAGGGCCCGGGCGGGCCCTGAGGGATGATCACGGTCGTCCCGGGCGGGAAGGGCTCGGTCAGGGCGGCGGGCGCCTCGTCCAGGCCGATCCTGCGGGTGATCAGGTCGGCCGGGCGCAGCAGGCCGCGCTCGACCAGGCCGAGCATCCGGTCGTAGGCGTGGGCCGGCATCCCGTGGCTGCCCACGAGCTCCAGCTCGAGGGCGACCACGAGCTCCATCGGCACGGCCGGGCGGCCCTGCGCGGCGGGCAGCAGCCCGACCTGCACGTGGCGGCCGCGGCGGCGCAGCGACTCGATCGAGGCGGTGAGGGTGGCGGCGCTGCCCAGGGCGTCGAGCGAGACGTGGGCGCCGCCGCCCGTCGCCTCCCGGACGGACGAGGGCACGTCGCCGGCCGTGGTGTCCACGGTCGCCTCGGCGCCGAAGCGCTTCGCCAGCTCGAGCGCGGCCGGGGCGACGTCCACGGCCACCACCCGGGCCCCGCTCGCGGCGCCGATCATCACCGCGGAGAGGCCGACGCCGCCGCAGCCGTGGACGGCCAGCCAGTCGCCGGGCCGCACCCGCCCCTGGTCCACCACCGCGCGGAAGGCCGTCGCGAAGCGGCACCCCAGGCTCGCCGCCTCGGCGAAGTCCAGCGCGGCGCCGAGGCGTACCAGATTGGTGTCGGCGTGGTGGATCACCACCCGGTCGGCAAAGGATCCCCAGTGCGTGAAGCCGGGCTGCTCCTGGCGGTGGCAGACCTGCTGGTCGCCGGCGAGGCAGGCCGGGCAGGTGCCGCAGGCGCACACGAAGGGCGTGGTGACCCGGTCGCCCTCCCGCCAGCGGGTCACGCCGGCGCCGACGGCGGCGACGACCCCGGCGAGCTCGTGCCCCGGGACGTGCGGCAGGCGGATGTCCGGATCGTGGCCGCGCCAGCCGTGCCAGTCGCTG
>NZ_JAUQWH010000289.1 GCF_030757795.1 Actinoplanes oryzae | reverse complement strand
CCAGTCGCCGGTCTTCGCGCAGGGCGGGGAGATGCCGTAGTGCAGGTGGCAGACGCCGTTCGCGTTGCCGGTGTGGCCGACCTTGCCGAGCAGTTGCCCCGAGGTCACCCGGACCCCCGCCTTGATGCCCGACTGGATCTTGCTCAGGTGCGACCCGTAGTAGCGCACGCCGTCGTCGCCGAGCAGCGACACCGCCAGGCCGCCGTTGAGCGGGCCGTCCGGCTGGCCCTTCACGTACGCGTCCTTGGTCGTGATCTCGAGCACCACGCCGCTGGTCGTGGCGACCACCGGCTCGCCGCAGTCGGCGAAGATGTCGGTCGCCTTGTACTTGGCGTGGGTCTCGTGCCAGTCGACGTTCGACGCCTTGACCGGAAAGGTGTAGTCGACGCTCTTCTTCGCCGGGCTCTCGGTGGCCTTCGGGCTTGCCGGGCTCGTCGCGCTCGGGCTGGGGCTCTCCGCCGCGGGTGCCGTCGTCGCCGGGGCGGCGGACGCGGCCGAGGTCTCCGACGGCACGACGAACTGCGGCGTCGCGGTGGCCGACGAGCCGTCGCCCTGCCCGCCACAGGCGGCGAGCGAGAGGGCGGCGACGGTCAGGACCGAGAGTTTTCGCAGGAGAAGCACCGCGCCATAGTGACAGAAGTCGGTCCGGGCCGCAGACCTGCCGAGCCTGGATAGGGTGGAGCGGACGAGGTCAGGCGGGCCTCAGCGGCGATCGGAGGGCCGGGATGACCGAAGTGCCGGGAGGCTGGGGAAATACGCCGCCGTTGCCCTCGTCGTACCCCTCGCCACCCTCGTTGCCCCCGCGGCCGGTCTACCGCGAGCCGCACCCCATCGCCACGGGCCCGCTCATGGCCGGGATCGGCGCCGGCGCCCTGTGGTTCGTGCTCTTCGGTGCGCTTGCTCACAGCCTCGCCACGTACGCGTGGTGGACCGTCACCGCCGCGGTCTCCGCCTGGCTGGTGTCCGTCTTCCTGGCCCTCTTCGGCGACCGCGGCGTCGCCGTCGGGGTGGCGCTGACCGCGGGCATCGGGCTGTCGGTGGCCGCCGGCTTCGTGGCCGCCGACTGGATCGCCACCGGCGACTGGCCGCTGTGGTGAGAGTCGTCACCTGTTCGGGTCGGCCCCTTGCCCGGTTAAGCACTCATTTGTCGGCGACAATGGGTACACCGTTCGTGGCGGACCGAACATGCCCTTGACGAACGCCGGACGGCTGGGCAGTCTCGGCCTCATGGCCCACGTACCGCAGCGGCTCGACCCGGATCGGCGTCGCCGCCGGCTCGAACTCCTCGCCGCGCTCGCCGACGCGAAGTCGGCCCGCGAGCTGGCCCAGCCGCACCGCCTCCGCGGCGCGCGCCTCCGCGAGCTGATCGCCAACCGCCGCCGCCTGGCCGGCTGACTTCGCCTTCAGCGCCCGGGCCTTCCTGCGCCCCGGGGCTTCCTGCGTGTATTTCCTGCGTCGGGTCGCGTGCCTCAGGCGTCGGGGCCGTGGGCGTTGGACGCCCGCGCTTCGTGCGCCGGCTTCGCGCGATCGAGCGCGAGCTTTGTGCGCCAGAATGATCGCGGCCGGCCCGAAGAGAATCGGCAGAAACAGCACGGCCATGCAGCCGAGAACGATGGCCGCAATGTGGACGGGGGCGAGTGCGGCTCCGCGGCGATCCATTCGCCGATCTACTTCGGAACCCGCGACATCTCGGACCGTTCGCCCCGTCACACCGAGAGTGGATTCGCGATAACTGTGAGTGACAGTGCATCTGAAGTGCGAGAAGATGCACAGATTGACATCCGCGAATCGGACGAATCCCTACGACCAGGCAACCTTCCGGTCCATCAGCCGATCAGACGAGTCAACTCTGACCCTCGGGAAGGTCTCGGGTGAATTTTTCTCGGCTAGGGTGACCCCGATCGGTGCGCCCGAGTGACTACTAAGAGTAGTCAACGAACCGGTCCATATCGGGCGCTTGGCGGAGGTTATGGGCAATGTCAGTCTCGGTAGATCACCGTCGGCCGCGGGCGCACACCGTTCTCGCGGCCGCTCTGACGGTGTTGATGCTCGTTCCGGCCGCCGTTCTCTTCGTCCGCGTCCAGGACGACGTGGCTGATCGGCGCGACAGCACCCGGCTCGAGCAGCACGGTGTGGAGTACCTCACCGCCCTGTCGCCGCTCATCAGCGCGCTCGCCGAGTCGCAGTCGGCGCGGCTGTCCGGCGTGACCGGCCCGTCCAGCTCCCTGGTAACAGCCGTCAACGGGGTCGCCAACGCGGATCTGCGGCTCGGTGAGGAGCTGCGGACCACCGAGCGCTGGCGCGACCTGCGTAAGCGGATCGACGCGCTGCCCAGTGCTTCCGGCGGATCGCTGGCCGTCTTCCAGACCCACGTCGAGGTCGCGGATCTGACCCTCGCGCTCTACGACGCCGTACGCACCAATGCCCGGCTCGTCCGCGATCCCGACAACGACCTCTCGCACCTGCAGCAGGCCGTCGCCGTGGACCTGCCCGCCACGGTGGTCGAGGTGAGCCGCATGGGCGACCTGAGCCGGCTCGTCGCCTCGGCGAGCGCGGCCCAGCGCGAGCAGCTGAGCCCACAGTTCGGGGCCGCGGTGCTGGCCGTCAACACGTACGTCGGCAGTCTCACCGACAATCTGCAGGCGGCGGTCGACGACACGAACAGCGGGACGCTGAGCGGCAACCTGGTCACCCCGCTCGACACCTTCCGGAAGGGCGTCGAGTCGCTGACCCGCGGCGCGAACCCTGGCGGTGCTCCCGATGCCTCGACCATGGCCACCGCGCAGAGCCAGTTGCAGGTGTCGCTGGCCAGTCTGGCCGGCGTCGCCGTACGGGAAATGGCAAGCCTGCTCGCCGCCCGCCTGGACCGGCTCGACAACCGCGCCCTCGAAGCGCTGGCCGCCGCCGGGGTCGCCGTGCTGCTGGCCCTCGGCGCGATCGCGCTGCCCTTCCTCGGCCGCCGCCGTCCCGCGCGGCCGAGACCGCCGGCCCCGGTGGCGGTCGCACCGGCCGATGTGGACCTCGTCCACGACGAGACACGGGAGCGTACCGGTGCTCTTCGGTAGGTTGCGCATCCTCGGCAAGCTGACCCTGCTCGCCCTCGTGCCCCTGCTGGGCGTCGTCGCGCTGGCGATCCCCGTGGTGCTCAACCGGGTCGAGGCCGCCCGCGACGCCCAGCGCACCTCCGACGTCGTCAACCTGGCCACCAGCGTCGGGTCGGCGATCCAGGAGCTGCAGGAGGAGCGCCTGCTGTCGGTCGGCTACTTCTTCGGGCTGATCGAGCAGCCGGAACTGGTCGTGCAGAGCGCCAGGGCGACCGACCGCGTCGTCGGGCTCGAGCACCTCGATGAACAGCTGTCGCCCGAGCTGACCCGGGCCGTGGACAACCTGTCGGCGCTGAGCACCACCCGCGCCAAGGTGCTCGACCGGACGATCCAGCCCAACGCGATCGTCACCGAGTTCAGCGCCGTCATCACGCCCATCATCGACGCACTGGGCCTGGCGGAGAACGCCGACCTGACCACGTCCGACGGCCGCCAGGTCTACGCCCTCGAGCAGGCCCTGCGCAGCGACGACCTGATCAGCCAGGCGTCCAGCCACCTCACCAGCGCCGTGGTCACCCGCAACAGCGGCCTGGTCGGGCTCTTTTCCACCACGCTGGTCCAGCTCCAGCTGATCATCACGAACGCGGAGCCGTACTTCACCGACAGCCAGTACAAGCTCTATCTCGGCGCGCAGCAGGCGTTCGCGTCCCGGGTCGGCTCGGACTTCCTGGCGGAGGCGGTCACCTCGCCGGCGACGGCGGTCCGGGTGCTCGACATCCGGACGCTGTTCCCGTCGCTGCGCTCGGTCATCGTGCTCGGCGGGTTCGTGGAGAAGCGGGTCGCGGCGGACGTGGACGCGGCCGTGCAGGCGAACAGGGACGCCGCCTTGCGTACGGCCGCACTGGTCGGCGGCGGCGCGGTCCTCCTGCTGCTCGTGGTCGTCGCCCTCTCCCTGCTCATGGCCCGCGCGGTCGCCCAGCCGCTGCGCCGGCTCACCGGGTCCGCGGACCGCATCGCCCGGGCGGCCGAGGCCGAGCTCGAGCGCGTGGCGGACGACGACGCCGAGACGGTACGCCCGATCCGGCTCGACCCCGTCGACGTGGCGGCCCAGGACGAGATCGGCGACCTGGCGCGCGCGTTCGACCGGGTGCAGACCACGGCCGTACGCCTGGTGGAGCGGCAGGTGCTCGGCCGGCGCAACGTGGCCCAGATGTTCGGGCACGTCGGGCGGCGTACGCAGAACCTCGTCGGCCGGCAGCTCGCCCTGATCGACAACCTCGAGCGCCGCGAGACCGACTCCGAGCGCCTGCGTGAGCTCTACCGGCTCGACCACATGTCCAGCCGCCTGCGCCGCAACGCCAGCTCGCTGGTCGTGCTCTCCGGCGGCGCCGGGGCGAACGACCACGTGGCCCCGCTGCCGCTCTCCGACGTCGTGCGGCTGGCGCTGGGCGAGATCGAGGACTACACGCGGGTGGACGTGGAGGTGCCCGAGGAGATCGTCGTCGTACCCGCGATCCTCGCCGACCTCACCCTGCTGCTCGCCGAGCTGATGGAGAACGCGACCTCCTTCTCCCCGCCGCACACCCGGGTGACCGTGACGGCCGACGAGGACCGATCGGGGGCTCTGCTGTCGATCGTCGACCACGGCCTCGGGCTCGCCGAGGAGCGGATGACCGAGGAGAACGCGCGGCTGACCCGGCGGGAGCGGCTCGACCTGGCGCCCTCGGAGGTGCTCGGGCTCTTCGTCGTCGGGCGGCTGGCCCGCCGGCACGGCATCGAGGTGATGCTGGACCACACGGACGGCGGCGGCGTGACCGCCCGGGTCCAGCTGCAGCCGCAGCACCTCGTGGCCCGGCAGCCGGTGCACGCGACCGTGCCCGGGCAGCACAGCGAGTTCGCGCCGTTGCTCGCCGGGGGATCGCTGCGCTCGGCGCCCGGCAGTGTGATGCCGTTCGACGCATCGGTGCTCGGCCGGGCCACCCGGGCGCTCGAGGCGGCCCAGTCCTGGAACGCGTTCGCACTGCGCAGCACGGTGCCGCAGCTGGAGAGCCCGCCCGTGGTCGCGCTGCCGGAGCTGCCCTCGGCGGGGCGTCCCGTCCTGGAGGGTCCGATCGTCATTTCGGCGGCGCCGGTGGGGCTGCGGCGGCGCGTGCCCGGCAGCCAGCTTCCGGCGGAGACCGGGCTCCGGCTGCCCGCCGCCCCGCCCACCACCGACGACGCGCTCGCCGCCCGGGAGGCCTTCGACGCGTTCGAGGCCGGCGTCTCCCAGGCGCGGTGGGATGTCGCCGAGGAGGCCATGGCCGCACCGCCGGCCGTGGGTCACCCGCCACTGTCCCGGCGCATCCCGGGCGCCACGCTCCCGGCCGCCGAGCCGCCCCGCGCCCCCACGCCCGCCGCACCCGCCCAACCGCTCGACGCCGACGCGGCGCGGGCCCTGATGGAGCAGTTCGAGCTCGGCGTCGCCCGCGCTCTCCACGAGACCCAGCCACAACCCTGAGGGACTGACCGCGATGACTTCCCCCTTCTCCACCGACACGCCCAACGGCTACGCGCAGTCGCAGCTGAGCCAGGAGGCGAAGACCTTCAACTGGCTGCTCGACTCGTTCACGTCCGGCACCGCCGGGGTCCGCGAGGCCATCGCGGTCTCGTCCGACGGCCTGCTCATGGCGATGTCGGCGATCAAGGACCGGCCCAACGCGGAGCGGCTCGCCGCCGTCGTGTCCGGCCTCACCAGCCTCGCCGGCGGCGCCGCCAACTGGTACTCGCTCGGCAGCCTCAACCGCGTGATCATCGACATGGCCGACGGCTACCTGCTGGTGACCGCGATCAGC
>NZ_JAUQWH010000288.1 GCF_030757795.1 Actinoplanes oryzae | reverse complement strand
CGGCACGCAGTCGGTCGAGCACGTCGCCCAGCACCTCAACTACGTCACCTACGCCACCT
This sequence comes from Actinoplanes oryzae, assembly GCF_030757795.1. GTDB lineage: Bacteria > Actinomycetota > Actinomycetes > Mycobacteriales > Micromonosporaceae > Actinoplanes. The sequence goes on along the minus strand of NZ_JAUQWH010000288.1, from coordinate 6,016 downwards.
ACGAGGGCGACGACTACATCACCCAGAACCTCGACCTCAGCTTCACCAAGGTGACCGACAACAGCCTCGACGTCGACGTGGACGGCAACGTCTTCGGCGGCCTGGACATCGACACCAGGAACACCACCGTGGACGTGTCCGGCGACGGCGCCGTGGCGAACACCGGCGACGGCGACGTGACCGCGGCGACCGGCGACCGGGCCGTGGCCGAGAGCGGTCCCGGCGACGCCGTGGCCGCGACCGGGACGGGTTCCACCGCCGTGGGCGGCAACCTCACCTCGGCCGGCGGGGACGGCTCGCAGATCATCGGCGGCTCGAACTTCGGCCAGGCGAACACCGGCGACGGCGCCGTGCAGGCCGGCGACGACCTGTCGGGCGCGGTGAACACCGGCGTCAACACCGGCATCGTGGCCGACGAGCTCGACGACGCCGTGGTGGGCGACGGCAACCAGACCGCCCAGGTGGACGGCAGCGCCGACGAGTCGGTCATCAACTTCGGCGGCGGCGACGTGACCAACCTGCCGGACGCCGAGATCGACGACAGCGCCGTGGCCTTCGGCGACGGGGACGCCACCAACGTGTCGGGCAACACCGCCTCGCAGGGCTCCGCGATCTCCGGCACCGGCGACGCCCGCGGCAGCTTCAGCGACGACGACACGACCGTCAACGACAACGACACGACGGTGAACGACAACGACACGACCGTGACCACGGTCGAGGACAACGACACCACGACGGTCACCGACAACGACACGTCCATCAGCGACAACGACACCCGCGTCGACATCGACACCGATGTGCGGGCGTCCGACGACGACACCATCGAGAGCGGTGACGACACGACTGTCGTCGCCGGTTGAGCAGCCGTACCGGCAAGGCCGGGTGCGAACGGAGGGTCCCGGCGGCGGAGGAACGACCCCGCTGCCGGGACGGCACCCGGCGAGTACGGCGAGAGGAGTGAGCCGTGACCGAGTCCGCCGGCAAGGCGGTCGCCCTGGTCGACCTGGGCCTGCAGGCCTGTACGGCGTACGACCGCCCCGACGCGGCAGCCCGCCTCGCCGCCGCCCGCAGCGCCCTGGCCGACCCCGTCACGCACGTGGTCGTGGCCGGCGAGTTCAAGCAGGGCAAGAGCAGCCTGGTCAACGCGCTGGTCGGCGCGGACGTCTGCACCGTGGACGACGACGTGGCCACCGCCCTGCCGACCTATGTGCGCCACGGCGACAAGGCCGAGGCGATCCTGCTGGCCGACACGAGCCGCGACCCGATTCCCCTGGCCGACGTCGGCAGGTACGTCGTGGAGGGCACCCACGAGGCCCGCGTCACCGGCGTCGAGGTGCGGATCCCGCGCAAGCTGCTCGCCGGCGGCCTGGTGCTCGTGGACACGCCGGGGGTCGGCGGGCTGTCGTCGCCGCACGCCGCGGCCAGCCTCGCCGCCGTGTCGATGGCCGACGCGGTGATCTTCGTGACCGGGGCCGCGCAGGAGCTGACCAGCAGCGAGGTCGAGTTCCTGCGGCGCGCCCGGGCGCTGTGCGAGGTCGTCGTCTGCGTCGTCACCAAGACCGACTTCTATCCGGCGTGGCGGCGGATCCGGGAGCTCGACGAGCAGCACCTCGCCGAGCACTGCCCGATGCCGCTCCTGCCCGTCTCCTCCGCCCTGCGGTCCCGCGCGATCAAGGGGAACGACGCCGCGCTGAACGCCGAGTCCGGCTTCCCCGAGCTGGTCGCCTTCCTGACCGAGCGGATCGGCGGGTCCGCGGCCGACCGGCTGGCCGCCGGGGCGGTCGCCGAGGTGGCCGGCCTGTGCGACCAGCTGGACGCGCACTTCACCGCGGAGCGCGCGGCGCTGGCGGACCCCGCCGCGGCACAGCGGGTCGTGGCCGGGCTGACCGAGGCGAAGGCGCAGGTGGAGGCGCTGCGGAGCGCGGCCGCCAAGTGGAACCAGACGCTCACCGACGGGGTGTCCGACCTCATGGCCGACATCGACCACGACCTGCGGACCCGGGTGCGGGCCGTGCTCGCCGAGGCGGACACCGAGATCGAGGCGGCCGACCCCGCCGACACCTGGCCCGAGATGGAACCCTGGCTGCGGTCCCGGCTCGCCGACGAGCTGCTGACCAACTACGACCTGCTCCGCGTCCGGGCCACCGAGCTCAGCGAGCGCGTCGGCACCCACTTCCTCCAGGCGTCGGGCGGGCTGCTCGGACGGCTCGCCGTGGACGACCCCGCGCGGCTCGCGACCGTCGACGGCTTCGAGCACAAGATCGACCTCGCCCGGATGCGGGTCGCCAAGCAGGCGATGGTCGCGCTGAAGAACGCGTACGGCGGGGCCCTGATGTTCATCATCCTGGGCAGCCTGGTCGGCGTGTCCCTGGGCCCGATCGGCATCGGGATCGGCCTGGTCATGGGGCATCGCGGGCTGCGCGAGGAGAAAAAGCGCCAGCTGCAGCGGCGCCGCGCCGAGGCCCGCAACGCCGTCCGGCGCTACTGCGACGAGGTCACCTTCGTGGCCGGCAAGGACTCGCGCGACACGCTGCGCCGGGTGCAGCGGCAGCTGCGCGACCACTACAGCGGGCTGGCCGAGGAGCTCAACCGCTCCACCGCGCAGGCCCTGGCGAGCGCGTCGGAGGCGGCCACCCGCGGCCGCGCCGACCGCGAACAGCGGCTCAAGGACGTGGAGGCCGAACTGGCCCGGGTCCGCCGGCTGCGGGAGCGGGCGCTGGCGGTGCTCGGATGAGCCTGCTCGACCGGACGCGGTCCGTGCTCGACCAGGCCGTCGACGTCTACCGGGGCACCGAGCCGGGCAGCCGGCTGGCCGGGATGCGCGAGCGCCTCGACGCGCCGCTGCGGGTGGCCGTCGCCGGACGCGTGAAGGCCGGCAAGTCCACGCTGCTCAACGCGCTGGTCGGCGAGCGGCTGGCGCCGACCGGCACGGGCGAGTGCACGCGGATCGTGACGTGGTACCAGGACGGGCACGGGTACGAGGTGCGGGCGCTGCTGCGCGACGGGCCGCCCCGGCAGCTGCGGTTCACCCGCGAGGAGGGGGTCATCGACGTCGACCTGGGCGGGCTGCGGCCGGACGACGTGGGCCAGCTGGTCGTGACGTGGCCGGCGCGGGCGCTGCGTACGGTCACCCTGATCGACACCCCGGGCATCGGCTCGCTGTCCGAGCAGGTCGTCGAGCGCACGTGGGACCTGCTCGTACCCGACGACGAGGAGACCCCGGCGGACGCGGTCGTCTACCTGCTGCGGCACCTGCACGCGGGCGACGTCGAGTTCCTGCGCGCCTTCCACGACACCGAGGTGGCCCGGCCGAGCCCGGTGAACGCGATCGGGGTGCTGTCGCGCGCCGACGAGATCGGGGTGGGGCGGCTGGACTCGATGGCCTCGGCGCGCCGGATCGCGGCCCGGCTGGGGACCGATGCCAACGTGCGGCGGCTGGTGCAGTCGGTCGTACCCGTGGCGGGGTTGCTGGCCGAGACGGCCGTGACGCTGACCGAGGTGGAGGTGGCCCAGCTGCGCCGGGTCGCCGCGCTGCCCGTGCGGGAGGCCGAGGACCTGCTGCTGTCGGCCGACCGGTTCGTCACCACCATGCCCGAGGTCGGGCTGACCACCCTGGAGCGCGAGGCGCTGCTGGGCCGGTTCGGCATCTTCGGCGTACGGCTGGCGAGCACGCTGTTGCGCCGCCAGGTCGCCACCACCGCCACCGGGCTGTCCCGGGAGCTGGCCGAGCGCAGCGGGCTCACCCAGCTCCGCGAGATCATCGGCTCGCTGTTCCTGCAGCGCCGCGACGTGCTCAAGTGCCGGTCGGCGCTGCTCGCACTGGCCGAGACCACCCGGGCGTACGTGCGGCCCGGCGGCGACGCGGTGGCCGCGGCCGTGGAGGAGCTGCTCGCCTCGGCGCACCCGTTCAACGAGCTGCGCGTGCTGTCGAGCCTGCGGGCCGGCTGGATCACCGGCAAGCCGGACGTGACCGACGAGCTGGAGCGGCTGATCGGCGGCGCGGGCGGCTCCCCGTGCGAGCGGCTCGGCCTGCCGCCGGACGCCGGGCCCGCGGCCCAGGCCGAGGCGGCGGGTGCGGCCCTCGAGCGCTGGCAGCGCCGCGCGGAGAACCCCTTGACCAGGTACGAGATGAGCGTCGCCGCCACGGTCGCGGTGCGCTCGTGCGAGGGGCTGCTGGCCCGGCTGGCGCGGGACCGATGACGTGCTCAGTCGAGCAGGTCGTCGTCGCCCGGCTCCGCCCACGCCTGCCCGGCATCGTCGTCCCAGGTGACGTGCGGGTCCGGCGGCGGCTCCTCGGCGGCGCCGGGCTCGTCCCAGGTCATCGGCACGTCCTCGGCGAGCTCCGGCGTCTCCTCGCCCGCCCCGGCAGGCGCCGCGCCGGCCCCCGCGCCGAAGTCGAAGCCCTCCTCCGCGGGCTCCTCCGCCTCCGCCGGCGCCGGGACCGTGGTCAGCAGGCCGGGCCAGTCCGGGTCGCCGCCCGTCAGGTAGGGCGCGAGATGCTCGGCGATCTCCGGCGGCGCCGTGTCCGCATAGCTGCCCACCGCCTCGGCGACGAGCTCGCCGGGCAGGCCGGGGTGGCCGGCGGCGCTCAGCAGCTCGCCCGGATCGCCGGCCGTGCCGCCCGCGCTCAGCTCGGCGAACACGTCGCGGAGGGGGCGAGCAGTCATGAGCCCACCCTATGACGGCCCGCGCCCGGACCGTACCGGGGAAATCCCCCGGGCCACCCCCACGCCATCTCTGGAGTGATCCCGATGTACGCACTCGGCCTGGATCTGGGCACCACCTTCACCGCCGCGGCCGTGTGGCGGGACGGCCACGCCGAGATCGTCCCGCTGGGCAGCCGGACCGCGGCCGTCCCGTCGGTGGTGCTGCTGCGCGCGGACGGCACGGTCCTGACCGGCGAGGCCGCGAGCCGCCGGGCGCTGCTGGAACCGCACCGGGTGGCCCGCGAGTTCAAGCGCCGGCTCGGGGATCCGACGCCGCTGCTGCTCGGCGGCGTGCCGCGGACCGCCGAGGCGCTGACCGCCGAGCTGATCCGGGCGGTGGCGGGCCGGGTCGCCGAGCTGTCGGGCGGTCCCCCGGCGGTGACCTGCCTGACGTACCCCGCGACCTGGGGCCGCTACAAGATCGACCTGATGCGGCAGGCCGCGGAGCAGGCCGGCCTGACCGGGACGGTGCTGTGGACGACCGAGCCCGAGGCCGCCGCGGCCGCCGCGCAGGACATCGAGCCCGGGGTCACGCTCGCGGTCTACGACCTGGGCGGCGGCACCTTCGACGCCGCGGTGCTGCGGCGCACCGGGGTCCGCTTCGAGATCCTGGGCCGTCCGGAGGGGATTGAGCGGCTCGGCGGCGCCGACTTCGACGCGGCCGTGCTGCAGCACGTGCGCGAGGCGCTCGGCGGCAAGCTCGAGGAGCTCGACGAGGACGACCCCGCCGCGGTCACCGCCGCCGCCCGGCTGCGCGAGGAGTGCGTGCAGGCCAAGGAGGCGCTCTCCGCGGACACCGACACCACGATCCCGGTGCTGCTCCCCCACACGGTCACCGAGGTGCGGCTCACCCGGTCCGAGCTGGAGGCGATGGTACGCCCGGCGCTGCACGGCACGGTCGAGGCGCTCAAGCGGGCCGTCCGCTCGGCCGACACGACCCCGGAGGAGCTGCACTCGGTCCTGCTCGTCGGCGGCTCGTCGCGGATGCCGGTCGTGGCGCAGCTGGTCGGCTCGGAGCTGGGCTGCCCGGTGGCCGTGGACGCGCACCCCAAGCAGGCCGTGGCGCTCGGGGCGGCGTGGCTCGCCGGCGAGCAGCTGGCCGCCCCCGCGAGCACCGCCCCGGCGTCCGGCCGCGCCACGGCCCCGTCGCCGGTCACCCGCAAGATCAAACCGGCTGCCGTGGCCGCCGGGGTCGCCGCCGTCCCCACCTCCGCGCCCCGTCGCAGCGAAAGTGCCGAGCCGGCGCCGCTCACCCGCGCCCCCACCCCGCAGCTCACCCGCGCCCCCACCCCCCAGGCCGAAGCCGCGAG
>NZ_JAUQWH010000287.1 GCF_030757795.1 Actinoplanes oryzae | reverse complement strand
CCCGCGTCGACGAGGCGGTCGAGGAGCCCGAGCAGGTTCTCCACGTCGGCCAGGTGCAGGCCGGTGGTGGGCTCGTCGAGGACGTAGACGCCGCCCTGCTCGCCCATGTGGGTCGCGAGCTTGATGCGCTGCCGCTCGCCGCCGGAGAGGGTGGTCAGCGGCTGGCCGAGCGTCAGGTAGCCGAGGCCGACGTCCGCGAGCCGCTCGAGGATCTTGTGGGCGGCCGGCACCTTGGCCTCGCCCGCGGCGAAGAACCCGGCGGCCTCGGACACCGGCATGGCGAGCACCTCGCTGATGTCCCGGCCGCCGAGGCGGTACTCCAGTACCGAGGCGTCGAAGCGCTTGCCCTCGCACTGCTCGCACGTGGTGGCCACGCCGGCCATCATCGCCAGGTCGGTGTAGATGACGCCGGCGCCGTTGCAGGTCGGGCAGGCGCCCTCGGAGTTGGCGCTGAAGAGGGCGGGCTTGACGCCGTTGGCCTTGGCGAAGGCCTTGCGGATCGGCTCGAGCAGGCCCGTGTACGTGGCCGGGTTGCTGCGCCGCGAGCCCCGGATCCCGGTCTGGTCGATCGCCACCACACCCTCGCGGCCGGCGACTTCGCCGTGGATGAGGCTGCTCTTCCCCGAGCCGGCCACGCCGGTCACCACCACGAGGACACCGAGCGGGATGTCGACGTCGACGTTCTGGAGGTTGTGTCTGCTCGCGCCGCGGATCTCCATTGTTCCGGCCGCCTTGCGCACTTCCTTCTTCAGGGCAGCGCGGTCGTCGAGATGCCGGCCGGTCAGCGTGTCGGCCTTGCGCAGGCCGTCGACCGTACCGGTGAAGACGACCTCGCCCCCCGCGCTGCCGGCGCCGGGCCCCAGGTCGACGACGTGGTCGGCGATCGCGATCGCCTCGGGCTTGTGCTCGACGACCAGCACCGTGTTGCCCTTGTCCCGCAGCTGGATCAGCAGCTCGTTCATCCGCTGGATGTCGTGCGGGTGCAGGCCGACGGTGGGCTCGTCGAAGACGTACGTGACGTCGGTCAGCGAGGAGCCCAGGTGCCGGATCATCTTCGTCCGCTGCGCCTCGCCGCCGGACAGGGTGCCCGCGGGCCGGTCGAGGCTCAGGTAGCCGAGCCCGATCTCGGTGAACGAGTCGAGCGTGTGCTGCAGCTTGCCGAGCAGCGGCGCCACGGACGGCTCCTTCAGCCCGCGCACCCAGTCGGCGAGATCGCTGATCTGCATCTTGCAGGCATCGGCGATGCTGATGCCCTTGATCTTCGACGACCGGGCCGCCTCGCTCAGCCGCGTGCCGTCGCAGTCGGGGCAGGTCGTGAAGGTGATCGCCCGGTCCACGAACGCCCGGATGTGCGGCTGCATCGCCTCCCTGTCCTTGGACAGGAACGACTTCTGGATGCCCGGGATCAGCCCCGAATAGGTGAGGTTGATGCCCTCGACCTTGATCTTCGTCGGCTCCTTGTGCAGCAGGTCGTGCAGCTCCCGCTTCGTGAACTTCGCGATCGGCTTGTCCGGGTCGAAGAAGCCGCTCTGCCGGAAGATGCGCCCGTACCAGCCCTCCATGCTGTAACCCGGGATGGTGATCGCGCCCTCGTTCAGCGACTTGCTCGCGTCGTACAGGGCGGTCAGGTCGAAGTCCGTGACCGAGCCGCGCCCCTCGCACCGCGGGCACATGCCGCCCGTGATGCTGAAACTGCGCCGCTCCTTGGTGGTGATGCCGCCCTTCTCCACGGTCACCGCGCCCGCCCCCGAGATCGAGGCGACGTTGAAGGAGAAGGCCTGAGCACTTCCCACGTACGGCTTCCCGAGCCGGCTGAACAGGATCCGCAGCATCGCGTTGGCGTCGGTGGCGGTGCCGACCGTGGACCGGGGGTCGGCCCCCATCCGCTCCTGGTCCACGATGATCGCCGTGGTCAGCCCGTCGAGCACGTCGACCTCGGGCCGCGCGAGGTTCGGCATGAAGCCCTGCACGAAAGCGCTGTATGTCTCATTGATCATGCGCTGCGACTCGGCGGCGATGGTGCCGAAGACGAGCGAGCTCTTCCCCGACCCGGACACCCCGGTGAAAACGGTCAGCCGCCGTTTCGGCAACTCGACGCTGACATCTTTGAGATTGTTCTCCCGGGCACCCTGCACCCTGATGAGATCGTGGCTGTCGGCGACGTGCGGCATGTCTCCCCCTCCGGCGGCTTCGCGCTACGTTAGCCCTGATCGCGAGGGTTCTGCTTCTCGAATCCTGATCGCCGACCCCCATGGTGGTAGGCGAGCCACGCCGTCCAGTGCAGCAACTGGTCCCGTTGCCGCCGGGTCGCGCGGCACAGCGGGCACCGGGACGCCGAAGAAGGACTGCAGGAGTCTCTGCTTCCGGCCACGACGACGCATGGCCGATGATCGTAATGTTTGCGCTGTCCTCTATGTTCACTGCGTGATGCAGCTTCGTGGTGCAGCGGTCGGTGGCGTGGCGCTTCTGGCGCTCGGCGGGTGCGCCCAGCCCTCAGCCTCGCCGCCACCACCGGCACCGGTGGTGGCGCTGCCTTCTCTGCACGACGAGCTGCCCTGCACCAGGGCCGCGCTCGACCCCGGCCACGAGGTCGACGCCGCCGACGCCAGATCGAGTATCGCCAAGAACCTGCAGGTCCGGGATCGGCATCAGCTGCCCGCCGCGGCCATCCCCGGAGCGGTCCGGTGCGCGGCAGCGGCCGACGATGCGTTGCGCACGCTCGAGAAGTACGACATCCCGGCCGTGCACAAGGCGCTGGTCGCGGCCGGGCTCGGGGACGTCGTCGACGTGCGCAAGCACCAGAGCCGCGACTACGGCTACGGCCTGACGTTCGGCGCGTGGACCGGGCAGGCGTGCGTCGTCGGCTGGGTCGACCGCGCGCAGGGCTACGAAGTCGAGTACGGCAGCCAGACGGCCGACGGCGGGTGCCTGCCCGCCCCGGACTGAGCGTCTACGAGCCGTTGCCGATCTGGGCGCGCGGCTGGGTGCTGTGACCCCGCTTCGACTCGCCCGCGTAGAGCCACAGAGCGATGTCGTCACTCATGAGCGCGGCCCCGGAGCGATCTCGTTCAGCGACAATATCATCGGCAGCGGCGCGACGCCGGGGCCGCCCGCCCGCACCCACGCGACGACGTCATCTTCCACGGCGCCCTCGACGAGTCCCAGCCAGACGGGCTTGGCACCGGCGCGGCGCGCGGCCGGCGCGGGCTGCACGATAACGACGTTGGCCTGCGAGCAGACGTCGAGGCACTTGCTGAGACGCACCCGATCTCCGGGACCGGCCGCCGCCCGCAACCGCGCAGCCTGCGCCGCGGGGTCGACGTGTCGCCGCCCGACCGCCACGCACTCCCCGCACACCGTCATCCCGCACCCGCTCACGGCCCCCACCGTAGCGGGGGCCGTGAGCAACCGTCAGTGCGACTCGACCTGGACCCAGCGCGCCTCGGACGGCACCCCGCCCGCGACCACAGTCAGCATGTACCAGCCCGGCGGCAGCAGGTTGGGCGACTCGGGGACGGTGACGGTCAGGCGGCCCGTGCCGCGGCCGATGATCGGGACGTCGACGAGGCGCTGGTCGGTGTTGAGGCAGTGCGTGGTGCTGCCCGCCCGGGTGAGGTTGACGAACTCGATCTCCCCGGCGGACGGACACTCCACCGTGATCGTCTCCCCGTGGTGCACGTGCTCCGGCGCGCTGAGCAGAGCAGGCCGTGGCCCGCGGAACAGGTACGGCGGGTAGTAGCGCTCGATCCGGTACTCCTCATCGCCGCGGTTCGGGTTCGACCCGGCCGTGACGACACTGCCGTCGGCCAGCAGCAGGGCCACCGAGTGGTAGAGCCGGATCACCCGGGCGTGGGCGTGCAGCGTCCACGTACCGGTCGAGGGGTGGTAGATCTCGGCGCGCGTGGTGGCGAGCGGCCGATCCTCGTCGCCCTCGCTGCCGCCGGTCACGAGCACGGTCCGGTCCGGCAGCACCACGGCGACGTGGTGCATGCGGGGCCGTTCCATCGGGTCCTCGTGGTGGTAGGCGGGGTGCGCCGCCTTGAGGTCCACCCGGTTGACCGCGGCGATCGCGTGGCGGCCGTGGTGGCCGAAGTCCTCGCCGCCGCCGATGAGCAGCACCTCCTGGTCCTGGGCCGGGGGCAGCAGCACGCTGGTGGCCTGGTTGCGGTGGTCGCGCTCGGCGTGCCCGTCCAGGCCCGGCACCTGGGTGAAGGTGCGCGCCGCCAGGTCCAGCAGCGCCGGGCCGAGATTCTCGTTGCCGCCGTAGCAGCCGCCGGAGAAGAAGATCCGGCCGTCCGCCAGCAGGTACATCTGGGCGTAGAGCGGCACGCGGCGGGTGCTGTCGTGCGGGTCGGCGTCCCACTGCCGCTGGTCGGGCAGCTGCTCCCACGCCCCGGACCAGATCTCCGGTACGAGGTTCAGCAGCGAGTCCTGACCCAGCCCGGAGAAGGCGGCGACGTGGCCGTCGGCGAGCGTGACGAGGGTCGGGTACCACCGGCCGCCCGCCATGTCCGGCTGCCGGTCCCACGCGTTGGCGGATGCGTCGTACACCCAAGCGTCGCGAAGACCCCGGAAGGGATCGTACGCTTCGGTGCCGCCGGCGACGAGCAGGCCGCCGTCCGGGAGCTGGGCGTGGCCGGCGCAGAAGAAGTCGGCCGGCACGTGCGCGTCGACGACCTCGTGGGTGACCGGGTTCCAGCGGGTGCCGCGGAACGGCGTACCCAGGTTGGCGGGGTTGTTGCTGGTGCCGGAGAAGAACAGGATCTCGCCGGTGTGCAGGGCGGCCGCGTGGATCGCGAGGCTCTGCGACGTCTCGGCCGCCAGCCGCCACACGCCGTCGCGGGCGGCCGTGCCGGTGTCGAGCTGCAGGTCCACCGTGCGGTAGAAGCCGAGGTTCGGGCCCATCGGGGCGTCCGCCGCGACGATGACGAGCCCCTGGTGCAGGGCCACGCCGGCGCCCTGGTTCTCCCAGAAGAACCACTCCGGCACCGCGGTCCACGCGCTCCAGCCCTGCTCGGCGTGGCCGTCGCCGCCCAGCCGCCAGCCGATCTGGTAGAAGGCCAGGTTCGCCCCGGCCGGGTTGTCCACGGCGAGCACCAGCAGCTCGGGGCGGCCGTCGCCGTCCAGGTCGGCCACGGCGATGCCGGCGCCCTGGTTCTCCCACATGAACCAGTCGGGCACGGCGCGCCAGGCGTCCCAGCCGCCGTGCACCCGGCCGTCCGCGCCGAGGGCGTGCCCGATCCGGTAGTAGCCGGCGTTGGCGCCCGCCGGCGCGTCGACCATGAAGACGATGAGCTCGGGGCGGTCGTCGCCGTCGAGGTCGGCGACCGCGAGACCGGCGTCGGCGTTCTGCCAGGGGAACCACTCGGGCACGTCGAGCCACTCGGTCCAGCCGCCGGTCACCTGCCCGGCGGCGTCGAGGACCCGGCCGACGCGGTAGACGCCGCGGTTCTGCCCGGCGGGGGCGTCGACCTGCAGGACGATCAGCGCGAGCGCGCCGTCGAGGCGGGCGACCGCGATGTCGGCGCCCTGGTTCTCCCAGGCGAACCAGTCGGGCACGGCGACCCAGGGCCCCCAGCCGCCGGTGACCTCGCCGTCGGCGTCGAGGTCGAAGCCGACGCGGTAGAAGCCCTGGTTGCGCTGCGGTCCGGCGTCGACGCGCAGGACGATCAGGTCGGGGCGGCCGTTGCCGCTGACGTCGGCGACGGCCGAGCCGGCGCCCTGGTTCTCGAAGGACTGCCACTCGGGGATCTCGAGGAACTTGGTTGCCATGATCAGCTCACTCTCAGCAGTTCCAGGACCTGGATCTGGTACGGCTGCAGGCCCACGCCCAGCCCGGTCTCCAGCAGCGTCTTGGCGGGCTCGGGGCGCCGCCACAACAGCCGCTCCGGATCCAGGCCGAGCAGGTCGCGGACCTGGATGTGCGCGTCGGGCTCCCGGTCGAGCCAGGCGCGGGCCTGCTCGCCCAGTTCGGCCGTGCCGGTGAGCCAGTCCTGTCTGTCCAGGTTGGAGAAGCACAGCAGCGGCACCGCGGTCGGGTCGTCGCCGCTGCGGGAGAACGCCAGCAGCCGGTCGGGGCGGG
>NZ_JAUQWH010000286.1 GCF_030757795.1 Actinoplanes oryzae | reverse complement strand
CTTGAGGCCCAGCACCGAGTTGCTGGAGAACGCGGCGGAGATGTCCTTGTCGTCCAGGTAGACGACGTGGCCGGCCTTGACCGACGGGACGGCCTGCAGCAGCTTGTCGGCCTTCACCTCATCGGCGGTGAGGCCGATCATGAAGACCGTGGTGAGGTCGGCGTCGAGGGTGTTGAGCTGCTCGTTGGAGAGGCTGACGAAGAAGCTGTCCTTCTTCAGCGCCTCGACCTTCGGCGACGAGGTGAAGCCGAGCTTGGTGAGGAAGTCGACGCGGCCGTCGCCGGAGACGTAGGCGCCCCAGCTCTGGCTCGTCTTGACGCCCGCCGTGACGGTCTTGCCGGCGAACTGCGGGTTCGCGGCGGCGACCTGCTGGAACTGGGCCTCCAGGTCGGACTTGAGCTGGGTCGCCTCGGCCGACTTGCCCAGCGCCTTGCCGACCATCTCGAGCTGCTGCTCCCAGGTGGTCTTGTAGGCCTCGCCGCCCTTGGGGATGTCGACCACCGGCACGCCGAGCGCGGCGAGCTGGTCGTAGCGGGCCTTGTCCCCGCTGGAACGGGTGTCGAGGATCAGGTCGGGCTGCAGCGCCGCGATCTTCTCCATGTCGAGCTCGAGGGTGCCGACCATCTGCGGCGGGGTCGTGTACTTGCCCTGGTTCCACGCGCCCTGGCCGTCGCCGCCGAAGGCCAGCCAGTCGGCGTCGCCCACCGGCTGCACGCCGAGCGCGAGCGCGACCTCGGCATCGCTCCAGCCGAGCGTCACCACCTTGGTGGGCTGCTTGGGCACGGTCACGTCGCCGAACGCCGTGGCGATGGTGACCGGGAACTGCCCGGCCGCGGACGCGGAGGCAGCCGGCTCGGCGGCGCTGTCGTCATCCGTCCCGGTCGTCGAACAGGCACTCAGGGCAACGGCGGTGGCCACACCGGCGAGGAACAGCCGGCGGCTCCGGGACGGGACGAAACGCATGGGGGAAGACTCCACGAGTAGTGATGAAGGGTTGCCTTACCTAACAGGCAGGCTACGTGGATCTTCAAGCCCGTGGGGCGGACGTCACAAATCGTTATTGAGCTGCCGGAGTTGCGCTTTGTCCGGCTTCCCGCTGGGCGCGAGCGGGACGCGGTCGACGAGGGTCACGGACCGCGGCACGGCAAGATCACCCAGCTGGACGGCCACCAGCTTGCGCAGCACGTCCGGATCCGGCGTCCTTCCGGTGGCCGGCACCACGTACGCGTGCACAGCCTCGCCCGTGGTCTCGTCCGGAGCCCCGACCACGTACGCCTCGGCGACCGCGGCGTCGGTAGCAAGCGCCCGCTCCACCGCCCCGGCGTGCACCAGGATCGCGTTGACGATGACCACGTCCCGCGCCCGCCCGGCCAGCCGCAGATACCCGTCCGAGCCAAGGGAACCCAGGTCACGCGTGCGCACCCAGCCGTCGACGAACACCTCGGCCGTCTCCCCGGGGTCCTGCCAGTACGACGAGGCCTGCGCGGGCGCCCGCACGTAGATCTCCCCGGCGCGGACGGACACCTCGACCGCCGGACGGCCCACCGTCTCCAGAACCGCGGGGGAAGCCAGCATCTCCCCCGGCGTCGCCATGGCGATCATCGACGTCTCGGTCTGGCCGTACCCGTGGAAGAGCACCGGCCCGAGCACCTCCAGGGCCTCCGCCAGCCGGCCCGGCGCGAGCGGCGACCCCGAGACCATCAGCGCCCGCAGGTGGCTCAGGTCCGCGGGGTGCGCACGCTGCTCCCGGACGAGCTGGTGCAGCTTGCCGACGGTGATCACGCTCGCCGTGGCCCGATGCTCGACCAGGGCGTCCGGGAAGACCGGGCGGGCCGCGGCGACGAGGGTGCCGCCGGCGGCCAGGGTGAGGACGCCGTACTCCAGCATCACCTGGCTGCTCAGCGACCCGAAGACCAGGTAGCGCCGCAGGCGGGAGGCGAGCTCGGCAACCGCCGGGGGCCAGCGGTCCGGGTACGGGGCCCAGGCCGCCGACATCGCCGCGTACGTCTGGACCGCGCCCTTCGGCGTACCGGTGCTGCCGCTCGTCCAGATGATCCGCGCGGGGTCCCCGGGTCGTCCCGCCGCGCGCAGCGGCTCACTGTCGAAAGTGACGAGCGTGGCCAGCCGGGCCTCATCGACCACGACAGCGTCCGGCACGAGCTCGGGACGGGCGCCGGACACCCGGGCCCCCACGGCGTAGGCGGCCATGGTGGCGGCGAAGGCGGAGGCCGTCACCCCGAGGGGCAGCACCACTCCCACGCCCGGGCCCACCCCGAGGGAACGCAGCCCCGCGGCGATCCGCCGGATCAGTTCCGACATCTCCGCGGCGGTGGTGACGGCCGGCCCGTCCTCGAAGACCGGGCGGTCGCCGCCGGCCGCCAGGAGATCGAGGACGGGTTGCGGCCAGACGTCAGCGGACATCGGCGAGGACGCCCTTGACGAAGACCTCGAGCGGCTGCTGGTGGACGGCGGGCAGGTCCCAGTTGTTCTCCAGGTTCTCGGCCAGGTGGTGCTCGGCGACGATCTGCCCGTCGCGCAGCACCCGCACCACGGGGTGCAGGTAACTGGCGTCGTGCGCGGCCGCGGCGTCGTTCTCGGCCACCCGGGGCACGGTGACGTCGAAGGGGTCGACCTGGTCGTGGTCCGGCCCGTACTCGAGGGTCACGACGAAGGCGAAGACGTCCGGGTGCGCGTCCCGCAGATAGGCGACCGGCACCTCCTCGAGGTAGGAGGCGGTGTCGCCGGTCACGGTGACGACGTCGGCGAGCACCGAGAACTGCTGCCACAGCGCCGAGGTCACATTGATCCGGGCGATGACGGCCTCGGTGATCGCCTCCGGGGAGAGTTCGAGCTCCCGGGACGGCCAGGGCTGCCCGTGGTGCCGCTCGCGCAGGATGTGGTGCAGGGCGCGGGTGGCGTACCGGAAGCCGTGGATGAAGCCGTTGGTGGACTTCTTGAAATCGCGCTGCTGGCTCAGCGTGCCGGCGAAATAGAGCCCGGGCACGTTCACCGACTCGAAGGCCGGGGTCTGTGCCGGGAAACGGTCCTTGATGACCAGCTCCGGCCGCGCCGGCCCGGCGAAGATCGAGGCGTCGAACCGGAAGCCGGTGCACAGGATCACCCGGTCGTACTCGAGCTCGCGCAGTTTCTCGACCGTCCGGGCGTACCGGAAGAGCACCCGGAACCCGCCGCCCTCCCGGCGGCTGATCCGCTCGACCGTGCCGTCCAGCACCGCGTTCTGCGACTTGAGCTGATAGGTGTCCAGGAAGTTGTTGTTCACCGCGCGCAGGTGCCCGACGTAATGGGTCTGCCAGGCCAGCTTGATGGAGTGCGGGCCGGCGACGTGAATGGTGGCCGCCGTCTCGACGAGCGCGTCCGCGGTCTCGAAGGCCGAGTTGCCCTTGCCGATGACGAGCACCCGCTGGTTGACGAAGTCGCCGGGGTCGACGCTGACGGTGTCGTAGCGCTCCACGAGCTCGGCGCCCTCGATCGGCGGCACATAGAGCTGCGAGACGCCGGTGGCGACGACGACCTGTCTCGCTTCCCAGGACCTGGCGCCGGACCGCACCAGGAACCGGCCGCCCTCGGCGGAAACCGACGTCACCCTGGTGTCGTAGACGACATTCAGGCCACGCGCGAAGTCGGCGAGATAGCGCACGAGATCGTCCGCCGCCGGGAAATAGCGCTTGCTGTAGTTCTTGAACAGCAGGGCCGGATTATCGGTCAGCAGCGAGTTCCAGTCCGAGCGCAGATTGAACTCCGCGTCGTCGGAGCCGGTCCACACCTTGTTGATGGAGATCAGCTGCCGGTGCCGCGGATAGGTCTCGAAGAACGTCCCGGGCCGGGGGCCGCCCTCCAGCACCACGTAGTCGTGGCCGTCGCGCGAAAGCAGGGCGGCGAGCTGCAGACCCGCCGGGCCGGCCCCGATGATCAGGTAGTCGTGCGTCATGTGCCGCAACCTACTGAGCCGATTTCAGAGCGCTCTGAGAAATCGTCTCTAACGTCCGGTCCCATGACGATTGAGGTGGATCTGGCGGCGCCCTTGCGCACCGCCGACCTGCGCGCGGCCGCGGGCCCGGTCACGGTCGTGATCGGAGCGCCGGTACGCGACCGCGTGGCGACCGGCCGCGCCTTCCTGAGCAAGGCGCTGGGCGACGACCGCGCGATCTACGGCGCCACGACCGGGTTCGGGGCGCTCGTCGGGTACGCGGGCCGGCCCGACCAGCGCGACCAGGCCGACAACACCCTCGCCCACCTCGGGGCGGGACAGGGCCCGGACCTCGCCCCGGACGTCGTGCGCGCCACGCTGCTGGTCCGCGCCTGGTCCCTGGCGCAGGGCGCGTCGGGCGTCTCGCCGCACGTGCTCGACGCGCTGGCCGCGGCGCTGGGCACGACGTTCACGCCCGCGATGCCCCGGCTCGGCTCGGTGGGTGCCAGCGGTGACCTGATCCCGCTCGGGGCGGCCGCCCAGGCGCTGCGCGGGCGCGGGCACGCCTATGTGGACGGCGAGCGGATGCCCGCCGCGGCGGCGCTGGACCGGGCCGGGCTGGAGCCGCTGCCGCTCGACGGCCGGGACGCGCTGGCCCTGGTCAACGGCACGTCGCTCACCACGGCCGCGCTGGCTCTGGCGCTGGACCGGGTCCGCACGTCCCACCGCGTGGTGCAGGCACTGAGCTGCCTGCTCGCCGACCTGCTGGGCTGCGACCCGCAGTTCCTGGACGCCTCGCTCCTGGCCGCCTACGGTCACCGCGGCGCGATCGAGGTGGGCGCGACGATGCGCTCGATCTCCGCCGGCCTGACCGGGACCGGCACCCGGCCGCTGCAGGAGCCCTACAGCATCCGGTGCTCGCCGCAGCTGCTGGGCGCGGCCGAGGACGCCCTGCGCTACGTGGACGGCGTCGTCGCCGCGGACCTGGGCGGCGTGAGCGACAACCCGCTATTCTTCCCGGCCGGCGACAAGGTCGTGCACGGGGGCAACTTCTTCGGCCAGCCCGCCGCCTTCGCCGCCGATGTGCTGTCCATGGTGGTCGCGCAGGTCGGCAACCTCGCCGAGCGGCAGCTGGACCTGCTCGTGGACCCGGTCCGCAACGGCGGGCTGCCGCCCATGCTCGCGGCGGGACCCGGGCAGCAGCACGGGTTGCAGGGTGTGCAGCTCGCGTCGACGGCCCTGATCGCCGAGATCCGGCGAGACTCGGTGCCCGCGAGCCTGCAGAGCCTCCCCACCAACCTGCACAACCAGGACGTCATCCCGCTCGGCACGCAGGCCGCCCTGCGCGCGCTGGACCAGGCCGAACTGCTCCGCCTGATCACCGGCTCGCTCGGGCTCGGCCTGCGGCAGGCCGTGCACGTGGGCGCCCGCCGGCCCACGGCGGCGGGCTGTGACCGTACCCTCCGGGCGCTGGAGGAGATCCCGCCGGTCGATCCGGACCGGCCGCTCGACGCGGATGTGCGCACGGCGGCCGCGATTCTCGAAAAGCTTGATAAATCTCTGATTTCCGGCTCGTACGGTGACCGCCGTGACGCTTGATTACCTGATCATCGGGGCCGGGCCGGCCGGTCTTCAGCTCGCGGCCCTGCTGGAGGCCGACGGCAAGCGCGACTATCTGGTGCTGGAGGGAGCGGACGCGCCGGGCGCGTTCTTCGCCACCTATCCGCGGCACCGCCAGCTCATCTCGATCAACAAACCCCACACGGGTACGGACGACCCCGAGCTGAATCTGCGGCTCGACTGGAACTCCCTGCTCACCGACGACCCGGCGCTGCTCTTCACGTCCTACACCGAGCGGTATTTCCCCGACGCCGACGTGATGGTGCAGTACCTCGCCGATTTCGCGGCCAAGACCGGCGTCAAGGTCAGCTACGGCACCCGCGTCACCCGGGTCACCAGGAGCGGCGACCTCTTCACGGTCGAGGCCGGCGACCGGAGCTGGCAGGCGCGGGCGGTCGTCGTGGCCACGGGGGTGTCGAAGACCTACGAGCCGGAGATCCCCGGTTTCGAGCTCGCCGAGGGCTACGACGTGATGAGCGTCGACCCGCGCGACTATCTCGACCAGCGGGTGCTGATCATCGGCAAGGGCAACTCCGCCTTCGAGACCGCCGACAACCTGATGGAGACCACCACGCTGATCCACCTGGCCGGGCCCAGCTCGGTCCGGCTGGCCTGGCGCACCCATTACGTCGGGCACCTGCGCGCGGTGAACAACAACTTCCTCGACACCTATCAGCTCAAGTCGGCCAACGC
>NZ_JAUQWH010000285.1 GCF_030757795.1 Actinoplanes oryzae | reverse complement strand
GACTGGTACTGGTCGATGGTGATGGCCTTCTTGCCGCCGTCGGTGCACTTCTTCGACTTGGCGGTGATGTCGTCCAGCTGCACCGTGCCGACCTGGACGGCGACCTTCTTGCCACAGGCGTCGTCCGGGCTGATCGTGGCGCCCGACTTGGTCGCCCACTGGGTGCCCGCGGAGAAGTACGAGATCATCGTCGACTCCTTGAGGCGGTCGGCGTTGATCGTGAACGACGAGACGCCCACCTGGTACTTCTTCGACACGACCGCCGGGATGATCGCGTCGAACTTCGCCGACTGCCACTCGGTGGTCAGGCCCAGCTTCTGCGCGACGGCGTTGAACAGGTCGACGTCGAAGCCGACCACGGTCTTGCCGTCGGTGTCGAGGAACTCGCTCGGGGCGTACGTGGAGTCCGTACCGATGACGAGCTTGCCCGCCGCCTTGATGTCGGCCGGCACCTTGTCCGCCAGGCTCGTGTCGGCGGACGCCGAGGGCACCGGGGCGGTGCCGCTGCCCGGCTCGTCGGAGGATTCCTCGCCGCAGGCGGCCAGCGACACGGTCATCGCGGCCGCGACGGCCACGCCGAGGATCGCCCGGCGGCCAGTAGTGATGCGGAACATGTCCACTCCCTAGTGTGGGGGTCAGGCGACGCCGAGGTAGGCGTCCTTCACCGAGGGGTCGTGCAACAGCTCGGCGCCGGTGCCGGACTTGACGATGCTGCCGGTCTCCAGCACGTACGCCCGGTGCGCGCGCGACAGAGCCTGCTGGGCGTTCTGCTCGACCAGCAGGACGGTCGTGCCCTGCTGGTTGATCTCCACGATGATGTCGAAGATCTGCTGGATGAGCATGGGTGCCAGGCCCATCGACGGCTCGTCGAGCAGCAGCAGCTTGGGCCGGCTCATCAGCGCGCGGCCCACGGCGAGCATCTGCTGCTCGCCGCCGGACATCGTGCCACCGACCTGCTTCTCCCGCTCCTTGAGCCGGGGGAACAGCGTGAACGCCCGGTCGAGGTCCTCGTCGATCTCGGCCCGGTTGCGCCGCGTGTAGGCCCCCATCTCGAGGTTCTCGCGGACCGTCATGCCCGGGAAGATCCCCCGGCCCTCCGGCGACTGCGAGACCCCGCGCACGACCCGCAGGTCGGCGCGCATCTTCGTGATGTCCTCACCGTCGAAGATGATCTTACCCTGGGCGACCGGGCGCAGTCCCGAGATGGCCCGCATCGTCGTCGACTTGCCGGCGCCGTTGGCCCCGATCAGCGCGACGATCTCCCCCTGCTCGACGGTCAGGCTGATGCCGTGCAGGGCCTGGATCCGCCCGTACAGCAGGGTGATGTCCTGCAACTCAAGCAGCATCGGTCGGGACCCCCAGGTACGCCGCGATCACCTTCGGGTCGTCCCGCACCTCGGCGGGCGTACCCTCGGCGATCTTCTTGCCGAACTCCAGCACCACGATCCGGTCCGTGACGCCCATGACCAGCCGCATGTCGTGCTCGATGAGCAGCACGGTCACCCCGGTGTCCCGGATCCTGCGGATCAGCTCGAGCAGCTCCGCCTTCTCCGCCGGGTTGAAGCCCGCCGCCGGCTCGTCCAGGCACAGCAGGGTCGGGTCGGTCGCCAGCGCGCGGGCGATCTCCAGCCGGCGCTGCTCGCCGTACGACAGGTTGCGGGAGACCTCCCCCGCGCGGTGCTCGATGCCCACGAAGCGCAGCAGCTCGAGCGACTTCGCCCGGCCCGAGTGCTCTTCCTTCCAGAAGCGCGGCAGCCGGAACAGGGCGCTGATCACGCTGGTCTTGTGGTGCGCGTCGGCACCGACCATGACGTTCTCCAGCGCGGTCATCTCCGGGAAGAGCCGCACGTTCTGGAACGTCCGGGCGATGCCGCCCCGGGTGATCTCGTGCTTCTTCTTGCCGACGATCGACTCGCCGCGGAACCGGATCGCCCCGGAGGTCGGCCGGTAGACGCCGGTCATCGCGTTGAAGCACGTGGTCTTGCCGGCGCCGTTCGGGCCGATCAGACCGAAGATCTCGCCCTTGCGCAGCGCGAAGCTGACGTCGTTGAGCGCCACGACGCCGCCGAAGCGCAGCGTGACGTTCTCCATCTCCAGCAGCACGTCGCTGTTCGTGTCCGCCGGCTTGTCCGCCGGCGCGCCCGCCCCGGTCGGCGCGGGCCGGTCCACCGGCTTCGCGTTCGCGTCGTCGGCTTCCTGCGGCGTCTCGATGTGAGGCTCGCTCACTGGGGAGCCACCTCCTTCTCACGGTCCTTGAGCTCCATCGCCCGGCGACGGCTCGGGATCAGGCCCTGCGGCCGGAAGATCATGATCGCGATGATCACCGCACCGAAGATCGCGAACCGGAACCCGAACAGGTCCGTGTGCCAGATCGGGTCCTCGATGCCGCGCAGCCGGTCCGGGATGTACGAGATCAGCGCGCCGCCCAGGATCGCCCCGAAGATGTTGCCGGAGCCACCCATGACCACGCCCGCCAGCACCAGGATCGAGAACTGCAGCTGGAACGTCTGCGAGTTCATGAAGCCCTGCTGCCCGGCGAACATCACGCCGCCCAGGCCGCCGATGAACGCGCCGATCGCGAACGCCCACAGCTTGTACTTGATCGTCCGCACGCCCATGATCTCGGCGGCTTCCTCGTCCTCGCGGATCGCCAGCCACGAGCGGCCGACCCGGCTGCGGTCGAGGTTGCGCACCGCGAAGATCACCACGATGATCACGGCCAGACCCAGCCAGTAGTACGGCGTCGCGTCCGCCACCCCGAAGATCGGCTTGCCGTCGGAGTAGGCCCCCGGCGGGTGCGGCAGGTCCGAGAAGCCCCGGTCGCCACGCAGCGTCTCCGAGCTGGTCGCGAAGATGCGGATGATCTCCGCGAAGCCGAGCGTCACGATCGCCAGGTAGTCACCGCGCAACCGCAGCGTCGGCCAGCCCAGGATCAGACCCGAGATCATCGTGACCGCCAGCGCGACCGGGATCGCCGCCAGCCACTTCCACTCGGTGTGCAGCACGCTGTCCGGCGACGTGAACAACGCCACCGTGTACGCGCCCACCGCGAAGAAGCCGACGTACCCCAGGTCGAGCAGGCCGGCGAAGCCCACCACGACGTTCAGGCCGAGCGCCAGCAGAACGTAGTAGGACATGTTGAACAGGGCGCTCGGCCAGTCGATGCCCTCGGTGATGATCTGCGGCCCGATGACCGGGATGTCCCCGGCATAGGGCAGCAGCACCGCCAGCACCGTGAACGCGATGCCCAGCAGGACGCGGACGACCAGGCTCTGCCGGCCGTACCAGCCGCGGACGCCGCCGTTGCCGCGCCAGCTCGTCTTCTTCTGTGTTTCTGTTGTAGTCGTCATGCCCGGGCCCTCCCGAGAGACTCACCCAGCAGGCCCGTCGGGCGGACCAGCAGGATCAGGACCAGCAGGACGAACGACGCGGCGTGCAGCCACTGCGTACCGAACAGGCCCGCCGCGTAGTTCTGCAGCACACCCAGCAGCAGGCCGCCGAGCAGCGCGCCCCGCAGGTTGCCGATGCCACCGAGCACGGCCGCGGTGAACGCCTCGATGCCCAGCAGGAAGCCGGCGTCGAACCGCGTGACACCGATCTTCAGGTCGTACATGACGGCCGCGATGCCGGCCATGAGACCACCGATGAGGAACACCAGCGCGATGACCCGGCTCTTGTTGACACCCATCAGGGCGGCACTGTCCGGGTTCTGCGCCACGGCCCGGATGCCCCGGCCCAGGCGCGACCGGTTGATGAAGCGGTCCAGCACGAACATCATCACGAGCGCCAGCACGATGATCAGAATCTGCAGGTTCGTCACATGCATGTTGCCGATCACGAAGACGTCGGCCGGGCGGATCAGTGGCGGAACCGCCTTGATGTTGCGCTG
The DNA here is from genome assembly GCF_030757795.1 of Actinoplanes oryzae. Taxonomy (GTDB): domain Bacteria; phylum Actinomycetota; class Actinomycetes; order Mycobacteriales; family Micromonosporaceae; genus Actinoplanes. The sequence goes on along the minus strand of NZ_JAUQWH010000285.1, from coordinate 2,369 downwards.
GGTGATCACGCCGACGGTCTCGGAGATGAACAGCGAGGCACCGATCGCGGTGATCAGGAACGCCAGCGGCGGCGCGTTACGCCGGCGCAGCGGACGGTACGCGACCAGCTCCACGCCGAGCGCGGTCAGGCCGGAGACAACGATGGCAGCCACCAGCCCCAGCAACAGGAAACCGATGACAGCGATGACACTGGGGGTAGCCGAGTTCTGGTCGAGCCCGAAGAAGCCCCACACGACGAGACACGCGTAGGACCCGAGCAGGAAGACCTCGGAGTGAGCGAAGTTGATCAGGCGAAGCACGCCGTACACCAGGGTGTAGCCCAGGGCGAAGAGCGCGATGATCGCTCCCTGGGCGAGACCCGTGATCGTCAGCGGTCCGAAATCCTGGATCAGACCGGAAAAATCCACAAGGGGCTCCTGAAACGAAGAGGTCGGTGCGGCCGGAGATCATCCGGCCGCACCGGCCCTACAGCGAGTTACAGCGGAATCAGGGGGTGACCTTCACCTCTTGGTCCGCGACCTGGTTGCCCGTTGCGTCGAACTTGAACGTCCACACCTTGATCAGGCTGGGGTCCAGCTCACCGGTCTCGGTGAACTTGTAGGTGTTCGCGATGCCCTGGTAGTTCACCGTCGACAGGAAGGTGTTCATCTTCTCCGCCGTGGTGTTGCCGGCGTCGATGCCCTGCAGGTAGATGTTCGCGGCGTCGAAGGCGACGTCCGAGTACGTACCGGCGTCGACGCCCCACTTGGCCTTGTAGTCCGTGACGAACGTGCCGCCCGCCTTCTCCGGCGGCGAGCACGGGCAGGTCACGATCGTGCCCACGGCGGCGGCGTTACCGGCGGCCTTGGCCAGGCCGGCGTCCTTCATGCCGTCGCCACCGACCAGCGTGCCCTTCCAGCCCGCGGCGGTCAGCTGCTTACGGATCAGACCGGCGTTCTGGTAGTAACCGCCGTAGAACATCACCGTCGCGCCGCTGCTGACGACCTTCTGCACGACCGCCGAGAAGTCGGTCTGCTTGCCGTCGGCCTCGGTCTTGTCCGAGTTGACGACCGCGCTGCCCAGCGTCTTCTTCACGATGTCGGCCAGGCCGGCACCGTACGCGGACTGGTCGTCGGCCACGAAGACCTTGGCGGCCTTCAGCGTGTCCTTGATGTACGCCGCGGCGGCCGGACCCTGCGAGTCGTCGTTCGCCACCGCGCGGTGGAACGTCTTCCACCCGTTGGCCGCGAGCGAGACCCGCGTCGCCGAGGGGCTGATGGTCGGGATGCCGGCCTCTTCGAAGATCGGGTCGGCGGCCTCGGACTCACCGGAGAACGGCGGACCCACGATGCCCAGGATCTTCTTGTCGGCGACCAGCTGGCGGGCGACACCCGGCGCCACGGCCGGCTCACCCTGAGAGTCGAACTTCGCGACCGTGATGCAGTCGGAGCCCTTCTTCTCGTTGTACTGGTTGATCGCGAGCTCGAAGCCCTGCTCGATGTTCACGCCGAGGTTCGCCGACGAACCCGTCAGCGCGCCGAAATATGCGAGCTTGTAGCCGCAGTTACCGCCGCTGGCCGAGTCGTCATCGCCGCTGCTGCTGTTACAAGCAGCGGCGCCGGCGACGAGGCCGATCACGGCCAGGCCGCTGATGGCTCGTGCGAAGACCTGCCTCAAGGTTGGAACCCTCCTCCATACCGAACCCGTCGAGCCACCGCAGGTCGATTGGCACTTGCGCGCCGCCCCGCCCCCACTGCGCCCGTCATGGGGCGGGACGTTATCCCACCCTCATGTTCAGAGGTAAGAGTTCACTCGGGCATTCACCGAACCGTTACGTGCGGTGATCCCCGTACGGAGAAGGTGTAACAACCAATCAGGACGCAGGCGTGTCCTCACCCTCCGCAAGGATGCGATCGGCGACCTCACGCATCGTCATGCGGTGATCCATCGCCGTCCGCTGGATCCACTTGAACGCCTGCGGCTCGGTCATCTGATACTTCGTCATCAGCTCGCCCTTGGCCCGCTCCACCGACTTGCGCGTCTCCAGCCGGTCGGTCAGCCCCGCCACCTCCGACTCCAGCGCGGAGATCTCCGAGTAGCGGGAGAGCGCGATCTCAATCGCCGGCACCAGGTCCGACTTCTGGAACGGCTTCACCAGATAGGCCATCGCCCCGGCCGCCCGCGCCCGCTCCACCAGATCCCGCTGGCTGAACGCGGTCAGAATGACCACCGGCGCGATCTTCGCCCCGGCGATCCGCTCGGCGGCCGCCAGCCCGTCCATGATCGGCATCTTGATGTCCAGGATCACGAGATCCGGGGTCAGCTCCTCGGCGAGGCGCACGGCGGTCTCCCCGTCGCCGGCCTCCCCGACGACGTCGTACCCCTCCTC
>NZ_JAUQWH010000284.1 GCF_030757795.1 Actinoplanes oryzae | reverse complement strand
AACAGGACGGTGCGCCGGTTCGCCTCCCAGACCCGCAGCAGCTCCTGCTGCAGGACCATGCGCAGCTGGGCGTCGAGCGCCGCGAACGGCTCGTCCATCAGCAGGATCTCCGGGTCCGCCACGAACGCCCGGGCCAGCGCGACCCGCTGCCGCATGCCGCCGGAAAGCGTGGCCGGATACGCGGACTCGAAGCCGCTCACCCCGGTCCGCTCGATCCACTCGCGGGCGGCGGCGTCGGCCCGCCGGCGCGGCACGCGGGCGATGTCCAGCGGCAGCCGGACGTTGGCGAGCACCGTCTTCCACGGGAAGATCCCGTAGTCCTGGAACACCATCGAGCACAGCGGCGTACGGGGATCGGCGCGCTCGATCGTCAGCTCTCCCGCGGACGGCGCGACCAGCCCCGCGACGATCCGCAGCAGGGTCGACTTCCCGCACCCCGACGGCCCGACGACGGCCACGAACTGTCCACGCCGGACGGCCAGGTCCACCGGTCCCAGCGCGTGCACCGCGCTTTTCCGCGCGGTGAACGTCCGCTCGATGCCACGGCCCTCGATCACGACGTCGCCTCCTCGTGGTCGAAGAGCTCGGGGAAGGGCCCGGCGGACAGCCAGGCGCCGGCCTCGGCGTCGCCGCCCACCCGGTCGGCGAACGCCGCGATCAGCGCCCCGGCCGGGGTGGGTCCGGGGCCGTGGAACCCGCCGAGGAAGTGGTCGCCGCCGCGGAGGACGGCCAGGTGCTTCCACGGGCTCGGCGACCGGTCGTACGGCTCGCGGCGCCACTCGAGCCCCTCACCGTGCGGACCGAGGTCGCCGGTCGCGGTCACCACGAGCAGCGGCACCCGGACACCCGCCCAGGAGCGGGGCGTGAGACCCCGGTCCCCGCTACCCTGCGGCGAGCACAGGACCGCGGCGGCCACGGCGGGGTGGGCGGTGCCGGCCAGGCCGATGTCCGCCCCGGCGACCGCCTGCGCCGTGTGGGCCCCGAAGGAGTGCCCGGCCACGACGACCCGGTCGGACCGCAGCTTGTCGTCCTCCGCGAGCGCGTCGATGACGGCGTGCACGCGGCGCACCCGGGACATCCAGTGGGCCGGGTCGAACAGCATCGGCCGCGGCTGCGCCACCCCGGCGTCGGCGAAGCGCGGATGCAGCACGGCATGGCCGCGCTCGGCGAGGAGCCGGCCGAGACCGCTGTAACCGGTCTCGGCGCCCCCGAGGCCGTGGCAGAAGACGATCACCGGCGCGGGCGCCGCCGCGTCCGGATAGCGGGCGAGCACGGGCACGGACTGCCCGTCGACCTCGAGTTCGTAGCGGCTCTCACCAGGCACGCCGACTCCCTTACTAGCGATTCGCTAGTAACGTAATGCTAGTTGTCCGATAGGACAAGTGCCCTTCAGCTCACGCGGTGATCGTCCACTGCTGACAGGTGTTGCCCAGGGAGGCCCACTGCCGCACCGCCGCGCCGTCGGTGGTGGCGCAGTTGGCGACGTCGAGGACCAGGCCGTTGGCGCGGTTGGCGATCAGGTAGCCGCCGCCGGCGATCGGGGTGAGGCTCCACTCCTGGCAGGTGTTGCCGAGCGCGGCCCACAGATTCACCGCCGTGCCGTTGGCCGCGCCGCAATTGACCGAGTCGAGGACGAGGCCGCTGTTGGCGTTGATGATGCGGTAGTAGTTGCTGGTCGTCCGGGTGAAGGTCCATTGCTGGCAGGCGTTGCCGAGCGAGGCCCACTGCTGGATCGCCGTGCCGTTGGCGGTGCCGCAGTTCTGGGCGTCGAGCACCTTGCCGCTGTTGCGGTTGACCAGGCGGCCGGCCGCCGGGACGGTCGCGGTGCCGCCCGGGTCGCCGGCGGGGGCGGTCAGGGCGGTGCTCAGCCGGTCGGGCGTGCCCAGGTTGGGCGTGCCGTCGGAGTTCCAGGTGACCTTCTTGATGCGCGTGGTCCGGGTGGCGCCGCAGCCCTGGGCCGTCGTCTCGTTGGCGTGATAGGCGAGCCAGGTCTCCGTGCCGTCCGGTGACGTGAAGAACGAGTGGTGGCCGGGGCCGTAGACGCTGTTGGCGTCGCTGCGCTGGAAGATCGGGGTGCTCTTCTTGGTCCACGAGCTCGCCGCCAGGGGGTTGCTGCCGGTCAGGGTCAGCATGCCGAGCTTGTAGTCGGGCGTGTTGCACGAGCTGGCCGAGAAGGTGAGATACGTGACCCCGTTGCGCTGCAGGACGTAGGGCGCCTCCTCGACGTTGGCGCCGGACTTCTCCCAGTCGTACGCCGGGGAGGAGATGCGTGTCCCGTACGCCCCGGCGGTCCACGGGTTCGTCAGCGGCGCGATGAAGAGGCTCTGCAGGTCGCCCACCCACGCCGAGTAGAGGAAGTAGTTCTGCCCGTTGATCGTGGCGACACTTCCGTCGATGGCCCAGCCGTTGTTCGCCTGGACATTCAACTGCCCCTTGAAGGTGTACGGGCCCAACGGGTCACTGCCCGAGCTCTCCAGCACGAACGACCGTTGCCCGTCGCAACAGGCAGCGGTCCCCGCCGAGTAGTAGAGGTACCACCGGCCGTTCAACTGGTGCAGCGACGGCGCCCAGACGTTGCAGCAACTGGCGGCGGCCGTCCCGGTGAAGACCACCGTCTCCGGGGCGCCGGGCAGTGCCGCCACGGAAGCGGCCTTCTTGACGACGATCTGCGAGTTCCAGGTCGTCGTGGCGACGTAGTAGTTGCCGTTGTAGTAGCCCATCCACGGATCGGCCCCGTACGGCGCCGCGGCCACCGGGTTCGTGAAGGCGACAGCGGCCTGACCGGGCAGCGGCCGGACGACCACGGCGACACCGAGAAGCAGAACGACGAGCGCTATCCGCCAGAACCGCATGACGACACTCCCTTTCCATCGACAAGCATCACTATCTCAGTGACGCCCGCCGCGGAAAAGGTTGCCTATGTGAGGGCGCGGGCGGCGTTGGTGCTTTTGATCATCTCGCCGGTGGTGGGGTAGGTGCCGGGCTCCGGCCAGCCGGACGGCTCCCAGAGCGAGCCCCGCTTGATCGACTGCGAGCAGTGCAGGAACAGCTCGTCCACCTCCACCTCGATGCCGATCGGCGCGTCCGTCCAGTCCGGGTCGCGGTAGAGCGCCGCGCGGCCGTTGACGCGCAGGGTCTCCAGGTGGCCGGGGACCATGAAGAGGAGGCCGACGTCCGGGCAGCGGAGGATGTTGCGCAGGCTGTCGAGGCGGCGGTTGCCCGGGCGGTCGGCGAAGGCCAGGCGCCGGCGGTCCAGCACGACCGCGGCGCCCGCGGGCTCGCCGCGCGGGGAGACGGTGACCTGGCCGTCGGGGCGGCGGGTGGCCAGCAGGAAGAAGGTCGACGCCCGGATGAAGCTGCCGCTGGCGTCGTCGATGACGCCGATGGCCTTGTCCCGGATGAAGGGGTGGGGCTCCTCGATCAGCTCGCGGAGCTCCGCCTCGGTGGTGATTCTCATGCGCTGAGTCCCGCCTTGTGCCGGCCGATGGGAACGATCATGGGGGTGTGCGAGACCGGGTCGGGGACGACGCGGCAGCGCATGCCGAAGACATCTTCGACGACCGGCTCGGTGAGGATGTCGCCGGGCACGCCCGCGGTGACCACGGCGCCGGCCTTCATGACGACCAGGTGGTCCGCGTAGCGGGCGGCGAGGTTGAGCTCGTGCAGCACCATCACGACGGTGGCGCCCTCGGCCTCGTTCAGGTCGACGAGCAGGTCGAGGACCTCCACCTGGTGGGTCACGTCCAGGTAGGTGGTGGGCTCGTCCAGGAGCAGGATGCCCGTACGCTGCGCCAGCGCCATCGCGATCCACACGCGCTGGCGCTGCCCGCCGGAGAGCTCGTCGACCCCGCGCGCCGCCAGCTCCAAGGTGCCCGTGGCCCGCAGGGCCGCGGCCACGGCGTTGTCGTCGTCGGCGGTCCAGCGGCGGAACATGCCCTGGTGCGGGTGGCGGCCCCGGCTGACCAGGTCGGTGACCGTGATGCCGTCCGGGGCGATCGGGCCCTGCGGCAGGATGCCGAGCTTGAGCGCGACCTCCCGGCTCGGCGACGCGTGGATGGACTTGCCGTCGAGCAGCACGGCCCCGGCCGACGGCGGCAGCAGCCGGGCCAGGCCGCGCAGGAAGGTGGACTTGCCGCAGGCGTTCGGGCCGACGATGACGGTGACCTTGCCCCGGGGGATCTCCAGGGTGAGGTCGGTGACGACGCGCCGGTCGCCGTAGCCGAGGGAGAGCCCCTCGGCCTGCAGGGTGGACGGTGCGGGCACGGTCATCCTCCTCGTCCGGTGCGGTTGGCCGTGGCGAGCAGCCAGAGCAGGTAGGGCGCGCCGACCACGCCGGTGATCACGCCGGCCGGGTAGGGGGTGCTCCCGACCAGGTGCGCGCCGATGAAGTCCGCGGCGAGCACGACGACGGCCCCGATCAGCCCGGCGGGCAGCAGGGTGGGGCGGCCGGTGCCGAGGACGCGGACGGCGATGGGGCTGGACATGAACGCCACGAAGGCCACCGGCCCCGCGGCGGCGGTCGCCACTCCGGCCAGGCACACGCCGACGACGAGCAGGGCGAGGCGGTTGCGCTCGACGTTCATGCCGAGGCCCTTGGCCAGGTCGTCGCCGAGCTGCAGCCCGGAGACGGCCCGGCGCAGGATCAGCGCGGCGGGCACCAGGACCAGCATGGCGGCCGAGAGCGGCTCGACCTGGTCCCACGTACGCCCGTTGAGGCTGCCGACGAGCCAGATCAGCGAGTCCTGCGCGGTACGGACGTCGGCCCGGGTGAGCAGGAATGACGTGACGCTGGCGAGGGCGGCCCCGACCCCGATGCCGACGAGCACCAGCCGGTAGCCGCCGACGCCCCGGCGCCACGAGAGCACGTAGACCACCGCGGAGGTGATCAGCGCGCCGCCCAGCGCCATCGCGGAGGCGGTCACGGCGCTCACGGACAGGATCGCGATCGCCAGGACGGCCGCCGAGCTCGCGCCCGCCGTCACGCCGATGACGTCGGGGCTGGCCAGCGGGTTGCGTACCAGCTGCTGGAAGATCGCCCCGGAGAGCCCGAACGCGAGTCCGACGAGGACGGCGGAGATGGCCCGGGGCAGCCGCAGCGTGTGGATGATGTAGTCGACCTGGGGCGGCGTCGGCTGCCCGAGCAGGGACCGCACGATGTCCGGCAGCGAGATCTGGAACGAGCCGTAGGACAGCGACAGCGCGAACAGGGCGACGACGATGGCGAGCAGGACCAGCGAAACGGTCCGGACGCGGCGGGACTCGCGGCGGCGTTCGAGGATCACCGGGGAGACGGTCACAGCTCGGCCAGCCTCTTGCGCCGGGCCAGCGCCACGAAGATCGGCGCGCCGATCACGGCGGTGACGATGCCCACCTGCACCTCGCCCGGGTTCGCGACGACCCGCCCGAGCACGTCGGCCAGGAGCAGGAGAAGAGGCGCGAACAGCATCGAGTACGGCAGCAGCCAGCGGTGATCCGGACCGGTGATCATCCGGGCGACGTGCGGGACGACCAGGCCGACGAAGCCGATCGGGCCCGCCATGGCGGTGGCCGTGCCGCACAGCAGCACGACCGCGACCGCCGCGACGATCCGGGCCGTGGCGACGTTCTGGCCGAGCGAGGCGGCCACGTCGTCGCCGAGGGCGAGCGCGTTCAGCGAGCGGGTCGAGGCCAGCGCGACGACGATGCCGACGGCCACGAACGGCAGGCCCTGCAGCGCGATGTCCATGCCGCGCCCGGCGAGCGAGCCGACCTGCCAGAAGCGGAATTGGTCGAAGGCGGCCACGTCGGTCAGCAGCACGGCCGTGGTCAGCGAGGTGAGGGCGGCCGACATGGCGGCGCCGGCGAGCGCGACCTTGACGGGCGTCGCGCCGCCGCGGCCCAGCGAGCCGATCGTGTAGACGACGACCGAGGCGATCGCCGCACCGGCGAAGCCCAGCCACACGTAGCCGGTCAGGCTGGTGATGCCGAGGACGCTGATGCCGAAGACGACGAAGAGGGCCGCCCCGGCGTTCACGCCGAGGATGCCCGGGTCGGCCAGCGGGTTGCGGGTCACGGCCTGGATCACGGCGCCGGCGAGACCCAGCGCGGCACCGGCGAGCAGGCCGACCACCGTACGCGGGATGCGCGACTCGGTGATGATCAGGTGCTGGCCGTTGCCGGGGTCCGGGTGGAACAGCGCGTCCATCACCGTCCCGAACGGGATGTGCTGAGCACCCACCGTGAGGCTGAGCAGTGCCGCCGCGGCGAGCGCCGCCGCGCTCACCACGAGTCCCGTGGAGAGCGCGGCGGTGCGCCGGACGCGAGTGTCCGGCATCGTCGTCAGCCCAGGGCGCCGGCGAGCAGCGGCGGCACCTTCTCCAGGGCGTA
>NZ_JAUQWH010000283.1 GCF_030757795.1 Actinoplanes oryzae | reverse complement strand
AGGTGGCAGCCGCGGCGGGAGTGGCGGCCGGGACGAGTGCCGCCCAGATCGGGCTCGGTTACGGGCTGGGCGTCGTGGTGTGGCCCGCCGTCGCGACCACTGACGACAGCGTGTGGCTGGGCAGCCTCGGCTGGACGACCTGGATCGCGGCGAGCGCCACGGTGCTCGGAGCGGTGATTGCCGGGCGTCTGGGCCGCACGACGGGCATGCTGTGGCGCTTCGCACTGTCGGCTTCCGCGGCGGTCGGCGCCCTGCTGACGGTTGCGCTGGTCGCTCTGCCCGCCCGGGAGGCCGTACGCACCGGCACCTTCTCCCCCGAGACGATCGCCGGTGGCTATGCCGTCGCCGGCGTGGTCCTGGGCCTGGTGGTCGCCTACTGGGCGGTCGTGTCCCGCCCGGTCGCCGCCAACCTCGCCGTCACGGCGGCCTGGCTGTGGTCGCTGGCCGTGGCCGCGGTCGTCATGGACGTCTTCTGGCGCCGCCCGTCCGCGACCTACCTGACCAGCTGGCAGTTCGCGGCCGTCGACACCGGCGGTCTGATCGGCACCATCTACTGGCCGAGTGCGCTGCTGACCCTCGCGGCCGCCTTCGCGATCGGCGTGCTCGCCGCGGCTCCCGCAGCCCGGCGAGGAAACCACGGCACAGGCGCGGCCACCTCGGGCGCCGTGGGTCCGCTCCTGGTCGCCGCGTCGTTCTTCGTGCTGGCGCCGCAGTTGCGGGGTGCCCTCGGAGCGCTCGAGTCGGCGTACCTGATCGCGCCCTACGCCGTGCTCGCCGGCCTCGCGGGTTCGGCCGCCGCCGTGGCGGTCGCCCGGCAGTCTGCCGCCCGCCGTCCCGCCCGCGCCGTCGATCGTTCGAGTGATTCTGCCGGGCCGGCGGCCGTGTCCGCTTCGGCCGCTGTTGCCAGTTCTTCCGCGGTCGCGCCGGTCCCCGCGCAGTTCTCCGGAGCTTCCAGGGCCGCAGACTCCCGTGCCGCCGCGCCGGCGCCCGTGAAGCGTTCGACCGTGAAGCCGCCACCGAGCGATCCGCCCGTCGCCCGCATCAACCCCGGCGGCCCGGCCGCTCGCAAGGCGACGAGCTCCGCCACCACGACCTCTCCACGCGCGACGGATGCTCCGGCCCCGCCCGGCGGCGCGGGCTCGTCCGACGCCCCGGGCTCGTCCAGCAGCGCGGGCTCGTCCGGCGGCGCGGGCTCGTCCGACGCCGCGGGGTCGCCCGGCACTGCGGTGAAGAAGGCGACTCCGGCAACGAAGACGACCGCGGCTCGCAGCTCCCCGGCGAAGGCTGTCACCGCCAAGGCGCCGGCTCCCCGCAATGCCCCGGCCAAGTCCACTCCGCGCAAGCCGGCCGCGAAGCCGAATCCCACGGTCACCGAGCAAATTCCGTCGCAGTCGGCACAACCTGGCGACCCCGCCGGGCCGTCCGCTTCCTGACTTCGGCGCGACATGCGAGAAGCGCCACCCCGTTCGGGGCGGCGCTTCTTCGGTTCACGTGGCCTCGCGGGACCACGACCCTGCCGCGGCACCGGCGTGAGCGGCGCTCCCGCGGGATCGCGCTGGAACACCGGCGCGAGCCGGGGGTCTCGCGGGATCGCGCTGGAACACCGGCGTGAGCCGGGGGTCTCGCGGAATCGGGGCCGCGCTGGAACACCGGCGCGAGCCGGGTCCCGCGGGATCGCGGCCGCGCTGGAACACCGGCGTGAGCCGAGGGTGTCGCGGGATCGCGGCCGCGCTGGGCCTGCGTGGGCGGGACTCAGCCCTGGCGGATGGCCTCGCCCTCGATCTCGATCTTGATCTTCTTGCCGATCATGACGCCGCCGCTCTCGAGGGCGACGTTCCAGGTCAGGCCCCACTCCTCGCGGTCGATCTCGGTGCTGGCGCTGAAGCCGAAGACCTGCTGACCGTACGGGGAGACGGTCGCACCCTCGAACTCGACGAGCAGCTCGACCGGCTTGGTGACGTCCTTGATGGTGAGCTCGCCGTTCAGCACGAACTCGGCGCCCGCGTGGGACTTGATGCCGGTGCTGCGGTAGGTGATCGTCGGGTACTTCTCCGCCTCGAAGAAGTCGCCGGTGCGCAAGTGGTTGTCGCGGTCGGTCTGGCCGGTCTCGATGCTGGCGGCCTTGATCTCGGCGACGACGGCGGACTGCAGCGGGTCCTCGCCGACCGTGATGGTGGCGGTCGCCTCGGCGAACTGGCCGCGGACCTTGCTGACCATCAGGTGGCGGGCCACGAAGCCGACGCGCTTGTGAGCGCCGTCCAGCTCGTAGGTGCCGGCTGCCGGGAACTGCAGGCCCTCGAACTCGCGGATGCCGGAAGCGTTGGTGTCGGTCATGACAGATCCTCTCAGGGGCAGAGCCAGGTGTTTGTCTGACGGAGCAACAATATGCCGCGCAATATTCCACGTGTCAAGAGACCGCTGCTAGGATGGTTCGCGTGGCAGCTGATTTCAATGACCCGCGGTTGACGGCGTTCGGCCTCTTCGCCGAGGCGTACACCGGGCTGACCAACCGCTTCGCCGCCCAGTTCGAGCAGCACCGCCTCTCGCCGGTCGAGTTCGAGGTGCTCATGCGGCTGGCAAGGTCGCCGCGCAACCGGCTTCGCATGACCGACCTCGCCGGCCAGACCTCCCTGTCCACCAGCGGAGTGACCCGCGTGGTCGACCGCATGGACCGTGAGGGGCTGATCCGGCGGGAGGCGTGCGAGAGCGACCGCCGCAGCTCCTACGCGGTGATCACGCCCGCGGGCATCAAGCGGCTCGAGGAGATCCTGCCGGAGCACCTGCAGCTCATGCAGGAGTGGTTCATCGGCCGGCTCGGCGCGGACGAGCTCGACCAGCTGCTGGGCCTCCTCCGCAAGATCCGCGACGCGGTCAACCCGTGCGCGACGGCCGGCACCGAGAACGAGCTGCCCGCGCCCACGCGTTGACGGCAGTGCGTGAGCGGCGGCGTCGGTCTGCGTGAGGACGGCGCCCCGAGGCGTGACACGGGCGGGTGAGCAACCGGCAGAACTACCGGCAGAACCGTTTCGCGACGGGGTCGAAAACCACCTATACCCACAAATCACCAGCGCAGCCGGGCTAGGGTGATCTCCGCAGGGGACGCGGCGCGGCCGAGGCCGGGGCGGGGCAAACGGGGGAGCCTTCGTCCTCGCTGCGTCTGGGCCCTGTCCCGCCGGGCACGACTTCTCGTGGTGACCGGCAGGACGAGGCCTCGCTGGGGCGTGTCGACGGCCGACGTTTGTGGGGGGCACGAAGCGTCGGCCGTCCACGCTCCAGGCCCGCGCCGATCAATCAAGCTCATCGAGCACAGCACGTTCCCGCGGCAGCAGGGCGATGTTGCCGGCCCGCACCATGTCCGCCAGCTGCGCCAGCACGCGCGCCCGCGACGCCGGATCCGCGGTCGCCCGGGCCAGCCCGATCAGCGCCTCGACGACATCCCGAGCGTCGTAGCCACCTTCGTACGCGCGCGCCGCGGTCGCGTACCCCTCGGCAGCTCTTTTGTCCTCGCCCCGGCGCAGCGCCACCGCCGCGTCCACGATCGCGGCCGGCCCGTCCGGCACGGCGCCGGAGTCCGCGGGCCGCAGCTCGGCCAGCACCTCGGCGGCCTCGCTGTCCCGGCCGGCCTCGGCCAGCGCCTTGCCGATCGTGGCGAGGACCCGCCGCCGGTGCCCGGGGTCGCCGACCTCCTCGAGCTCGGCGATGGCGGCGCGCCCCAGGCGTACGGCCTCGTCCAGGTTGCCGTCGAGCCGCTCGACCTCGGCGAGGTTGGCCACGGCGATCGCCCGCATCCGGTGCTCGCCGCAGCGGCTGGCCAGCCGGTCGACCTCCGCCAGCCGCTTGCGGGCGGCGGCGAGGTCACCGCGGCGGACCTCGTGCCACGTGAGGCTGTTCTCGGCGATGGCCATGTCCTGCGTACGGCCGGCGGCGCGCGCCAGCTCCAGCGCGGCCTCGCCGTGCTCCCGCGCCCGGTCGAACACCCGGGCCGTCATCCACAGCGCCGCCAGCTGCGTGTGGGCGGTCAGCTGTCCCGACACGTCGTCCAGCACCCGGAACTCCGCGAGCGCCGACTGCGCGGAGTCGATCTCCTCGGCGCCGGAGCCGTGTTGCAGCGCGAGCTGGGCGAGGCCGACCTTGGCCCAGGCGCGTACGGCGGGGTCGGCATCGGCCGTCCGCGGGTCCGCGAGCAGGCGGCGCAACCACTGCCGGCCCGTGATGTCCCGGCCGCGGAACCGCCACCAGCGCGGCAGGCAGGACGCGAGCCGCAGCGCGGTGTGCGGATCCTCACGGGCAGCCCAGGTCAGCGCGGCGCCCAGGTCGCCTGCCACGTCGTCCAGCCGGGCCGCGGCCTCGGCCAGCCGGGCGCCCTTGAGGTCGGGCGCGATGGCCAGGGCGAGGTCGGCCAGCACCTCCGCATGCCGGCGCCGGGCGGCCGGGAGGTCGCCCTGGGCGGCCGCCTGTTCGAGCGCGAAGTCCCCTACGACGTCGAGCAGCCGGAACCGGAAGGCCCGGGCGCCGCGGGCGCTGAGCATGCCCAGCTCCAGGAAGCGGTCGAGCAGGTGGACGACGTCGGTGGCGGGGCGGCTGTCGACGATCTGCTCCGCGAGGTCAAGCGACCACCGGTTGCGGAACGTGGCGAGCCGGTGCAGGGCGTGCCGCTCCTCGACGGTCAGCAGGCGATAACTGGCCGCGACGGCGTCCCGGACGGAGACCACTCCGCCGTCGGCCGGTCGTGCGGAGAGGTCGAGGACGCGGTCGCCGTACCTGTCGTAGATCTCGGCGACGGTCAGCAGGCGCCCGCGCGCCGCCGCGAGCTCCAGCGCGATCGGCAGCCCGCCCAGCCGTCTGACCAGGGCGGCGAGCGGCTCGACCTCCTCCGGCTCGATCGGCGCGCCGCGCACCTGGACGAGGCGGTCCATGAACAGCGCCGCCGCCGGGTAGCCGGCCACGTCGGCGAGCGTCGGCCCGGCCATCGCGGGCGGGGCGACCAGCGGGGCGACCGGCCACACCCGCTCGGTCGGCAGGCCCACGGGATGCCGGCCGGTCGCCAGGAAGCGCAGGCTCGGGTGCTGGGCGAGCAGTCGCGCGACGGTTTCGGCCACCGCCTCGGGCGCCCGCTCCACGGCGTCGATCAGCAGCAGTGTCGAGCGGCCGGCGATGCGCGACACGAGGTCCTCGGGCCGGCCGACGCCGAAGACCGCGGCCACTCCCCCGAGCACCTCGCCGGCGGTCGAGCCGTCGGTGACGACGATGCCCGCGACTCCGCCCGGATGCGCGTCGGTCAGCTTGTGCGCCACGCTCAGGGCGAGGCTGGTCTTGCCCACCCCGGCCAGGCCGACGAGCGTGATGCCGCGCGGCGTCTCGCCGACCGGCTGCGACAGGCGCGTGACCAGCTCGGCGACGTCGCCGTCCCGGCCGATCAGGTCGTTCGCCGGAGGCAGCCGCACATAGCGCGGGGCCGGCCCCGACTTCGAGGGGCGTCCGCGCGACGCGGCGAGGAAGGCCAGCCGGTCGGCCCCGGCCAGCCCGAGCGCCGCGGCCAGCAGCTCCACTGTGGAACGTTGCGGCCGCGAGGCCCGGCCCCGTTCGAGATCACGGACCGTACGCACCCCCACCGCCGCCCGTGCCGCCAGCTCCTCCTGCGTCAGCTTCGCCCGCAGCCGGTAGCTGCGCAGCACGGCGTCGAATCCCGGACCTTCCTGGTCCGCCCCGTGATCGGACGTCATGAGCATGAACCTAGGCAGACATGACGATGAATGCCGAGCGGGGACGGTGGATTGTCGACTAACCGACGCCTGGGCCGCCGGATTTGCCGCCAATCCTGCCCTGGAGTCCAGGATCTTCCGGGCCCTACAGCCCGAGGCCTCGCGCGATGATCATGCGCTGCACCTCGGACGTCCCCTCGCCGATCTCCAGGATCTTCGCGTCGCGGTAGAAGCGGCCGACCGCCGACTCGTTCATGTAGCCGTATCCGCCGTGGACCTGGGTCGCCCACCGCGCGTTCTCCATCGCGGCCTGGCTGGCGTGCAGTTTCGCCACGGCGGCCTCGTGCTTGAAGTCCTCCCCCGCGCTCAGCCGGGCCGCGGCGTCGTGCCAGGCCAGCCGGGCGGTGCGGGCGCGCAACTCCATGTCGGCGATCATGAACTGCACCGACTGGTACGCGGCGATGGGCCGGCCGAACGCGGGACGCTCCCGGGCGTAGCGCACGGACTCGTCCACGCAGCCCTGCGCCAGCCCGGTGGCGAGGGCCGCGATCGCGACGCGCCCCTCGTCCAAGATCCGCAGGAACTGTGCCAGCCCCCGGCCGCGCTCGCCGAGCAGGTTCGCGGCCGGCACCCGTACGTCGTCGAAGGAAAGCTCGTGGGTATCCGACGCGCACCAG
>NZ_JAUQWH010000282.1 GCF_030757795.1 Actinoplanes oryzae | reverse complement strand
GATCCTCGACGGGACGATCAAGAGCATCGAGCGCGACGGGACGGGCTACAAGGTCACGTTCAGTTTCTCGCGCGCGAACGAGGTCGTGAAGGAACTGCACTACGACCGGGTGCTGGCGTGCACCGGCTTCCGCTTCGACGACTCCATCTTCGACGACTCGGCCCGGCCGCGGCTCGCCATCCGGGACCGGTTCCCGGCGCAGACCGAGGAATGGGAGTCGGTGAACGTACCGGGGCTGTTCTTCGCCGGGACGATCTCGCAGGAGCGCGACTTCAAGAAGTCGACGAGCGGGTTCGTGCACGGCTTCCGGTACGCGGTCCGCGCCCTGCACCGCGTCCTGGAACGCCGATATCACGCGTCGCCGTGGCCCTTCACCGCTCTCGAAGGAACCCCGGCCGCCGTGACCGCGGCCGTCATCGAGCGGGTCAACCGCACCTCCGCCCTGTGGCAGCAGTTCGGTTTCCTCGCCGACGTCGTGACCGTGGCGGGCGCCGGGGCGCGCTACCACGAGGAGGTGCCGGTGGACTACTTCGCGTCGGCCGGGCTGTTCACCGCCGACCACGACTACGACCAGGCGTTCGTCGTCACCCTCGAGTACGGCCCCGAGCACGACCAGGTCGACCCGTTCGACATCACGGTGACGCGCGTGGCGCAGGACGTGCCGGGGCAGGCGCACGACGCGGCGTACCTGCACCCGGTCGTCCGCTACCACCGCGAGGGGCAACTGGTCAGCACCCATCACGTCGCCGAGAACCTGGAGAACAGGTGGGACCGGCCGGAGGCGCACGTGCGGCCGCTGGCGGAGTTCGTGGGCCGCTGCCTGTCCGGGGCCGAGGGCTGACGTGAACCCCGTGCACGAGGACTTCTTCGCGGGCGGCGCGGGGTCGGAACGGACCGTGGCCGCCAACGAGCGGGCCTTCGCACGGCGGTGGATCGTGCCGCGCGTGCTGCGGGAGACCGGCGATCGGGACCTGCGGACCACCGTCGCCGGCACCCCGCTGGGCGCGCCCGTCCTGGTGGCACCGACCGCCTTCCACCGGCTCGCGCACCCCGACGGCGAGGCGGCCACGGCCCGCGGTGCCGCCGCCGCGGGCACGGCGATGGTGGTCAGCATGGCCGCCACCCAGCCGGTCGAGGAGATCGCGGCGGCGGGCGGGCCGCTGTGGTTCCAGCTCTATCCGCAACCCGATCTCGACTTCACGGCGTACGTGATCAAGCGCGCCGAGACGGCCGGCTGCCGCGCGCTCGTGGTGACCGTCGACTCGCCGGTGTTCGGCCGGCGCGAGCGCGACCTGCGCAACGGCTTCACCGACCTGCCGCCCGGGTTCGCCTGCGAGAACATGCGCGACGCCACGGGCCGGGTGCGCCCGATCGCCATGGACGCCGGGCTCGGCTGGGACCGGATCGCCTGGCTGCGCGGCGTCACGGGACTGCCGATCCTGCTCAAGGGCGTGCTGCACCCCGCGGACGCCCGGCTCGCCGTCGAGCACGGCGCCGCCGGCGTGATCGTGTCCAACCACGGCGGCCGGCAGCTCGACGGCGCGATCCCCACGCTCGACGCGCTGGCGCCGATCGTGGCGGCGGTGGACGGGCGGATCCCGGTGCTGCTGGACGGGGGTGTGCGGCGGGGCGCCGACGTGGCCGTCGCGCTGGCGCTCGGGGCGGTGGCCGTGCTGGTCGGGCGGCCGGTGGTGGACGGGCTCGCGGCGGGCGGGGCGGCGGGCGTACGGGCGGCTCTGCGGCGGCTCACCGACGAGCTGGACCACACCCTGGCCCTGGCCGGCGCGCGGCGACCGGCCGATCTGACGCCGGACCAGGTGGTGACGCTGTGAAGGCCGTCGTCGCCCTCCGCGAGTGGATCTTCGAGCGGGTCAACGGCACCGAGGGCATCCCCGTGCCCGGCCCGCTGGTCGGGGCCGAGGACTTCGAGCGGGTCTACAGCGATCCGGCCGCCGACGGGCGCAGCCGGGGCGCCGGACTGTCCGACCTGTTCTGGTACTGGCTGGCGCCCGGCCCGCAGATGCACCAGGAGCACCTCGAGCCCGGCGAGCGGTACACGACCGTCGCCCGGACGACGCGGCAGGTGCTGGCCGTGCCGCACGCGCGCTCGGACGAGCTGGCGACGGCGGCGACCCGGCGGGCCCTCGACGCGCTGCCGGCGGACCGGATCAGCCACGTGCGGCTGCGGGACCTGATGATGCCGGTCTGGGCGGAGGTGTCGTACGAGCTGGTGTTCGGCGGACCGTGCCCACCCGCCGTGCGCGACCTGATCGTGGCCAATGCGAACGACGTGGTGACCGCCCTGAAGGGGATGAGCCTGCGGCACATGTCCCGCCGCGACCGGCTGACGCGCTATCTGCTCGACCGGATCGATGCGGGGACGTGCCCGGTCGTTCTTCCGCCGCCGTTCACCGCGCTGGAGACCGCCTGGTATCTGCAGGGCGCCTTCTTCAACACGGCCGTCGTGCAGATGTCTGAAGCGATGGCGCACATCCTGTTGTGCGCTTCGAATGTTTCGGACTTGTCGGATTCGGCCCTCGACCGGCTGATCGACGAGACGCTGCGGGTGCATCCGCTGTTCGGGATCGCGCATCGGATCACCTCAGCGCCGATCAGCGTGGGCGATGTCGTCCTTCCGGCGGGGTCGGTGTTGTTGTTCAACTACCTCGCCTATCAGCGCACCGGGCCGGCCGCGGACGACACCTTCGATCCGGACCGCTGGCTGACGGTGCGCCGGAAAGATGCCCATTTCATCCCGTACGGCGTGACGGCCAACCGGGCGTGCCCGGCGCGCGGGTCGGCGCCCGTCCAGCTGCGCGCCGCGACGCGTGAGGTGCTGCGGCGGTTCTCCGTCAGCTCGTCGGCGGCGCACACCCGGTCCCTGCCCAGCCGGGGGCCCGCGTACCTCACACCGCATGGTCTCCCCGGTCCGAGCCGCAGCCGGCTCGCCGGCATGCGGCAACGGGACCAGGTCTTCGACGTGGGGCGGTCGGTCAAGCAACTCGTCTGTGGCACCTGGATGGTCGTCGACGCGCGGCGGCAGAAGCTCTGCACCAACTTCTTCGAGGAGGCTAAGGCGTGACCCCCACCGAGCTCGCCCCGCGGTTCTTCATCGCGGTCGCGGTCATCCTGCTCTTCTGCCGGCTCGTCGCCTGGCTCCTCGGCAAGGTGGGCCAGCCCGCCGTGGTGAGCGAGATGCTCGCCGGCGTGCTGCTCGGCCCGTCGCTGCTCGGCCTGCTCTGGCCGGGCGCGCAGGCGACTCTCTTCTCCGCGCCACTGCTGCCCATCCTGTACGTGGTGGGCCAGGTGGGCCTGGTCCTGTTCATGTTCCAGGCCGGGTACGCCTTCACCTCCCACAAGGTCACGAAGCTCGCGGGCACGGCGGGGGCCGTGTCGCTGGCCGGCGTCACCGCGCCGCTGCTGCTTGGAGTGCTGCTCGTGCTGGGCATGGCGGGCTTCGTCCCGATCCGGGCGGAGGGCACCTCGCTCGGGGTGTCGGCGGCCTTCGTCGGCGTGGCCCTGGCGATCACCGCCTTCCCGATGCTCGCCCGGATCATCACCGAGCGCGGCCACGCGGGCACCCGGCACGGCTCGCTCGCCCTGGCCAGCGGTGCGATCGACGACATGGTCGCGTGGATCATGCTGGCCGTCGTGCTGGCGTTCGCCTCGGGCGAGGCCGGCCCCGCGTTCGTCACCGCGGGTGGTGCGATCCTTTTCGGACTGGTGCTGTGGCTGGGCGGGCGGCGGGCGACCGGGGCCGTCATGCGCCTGCCGTCCGAGAGCGCCCGGCTGCTCGGCACGGTGGCGCTGCTGTTCCTCGTCGCCTGGTACACCGACGAGATCGGCCTCTACGCGGTCTTCGGGGCGTTCGCGGTCGGCGTGGTCATGCCCCGCACCGAGCGTACGGACAAGGTGGTCGACACGCTGACGCCGATCGCCTCGACGGTGTTCCTGCCGCTGTTCTTCACCTACTCCGGGCTGCGGACCGAGTTCGCCCTGCTCGGCAACCCCGCCGTGCTCGGCTTCGCCGCCGCCTGCGTGGCCGTGGCGATCCTCGGCAAGTTCGGCGCCTGCTGGGCCGCCGCCCGGCTGCGCGGCGAGCCGAACAAGGTGGCGCTGCGGGTCGGCGCCCTGATGAACGCCCGCGGCCTCATGCAGCTCATCGCGCTCAACGTCGGCCTCGAGGCGGGCATCGTGAACCCGTCGCTCTTCACCGTGCTGGTGCTGGTCGCTCTCATCACGACACTCATGACCACGCCGCTGCTCAGCTGGATCGAGCGGCGCGAGGCACGCGTGATCGTTTCTACACCCGCGCTCGTGCCCACCGGAACCCCGTAGCAAGATTATTTGAAGAGACAAGTTTCACTCGACAGAGACCCCCATCTATATGTCATGGTCGTGGCATGACTCGCCTCCTCCTCGTCGAGGATGACTCCGACCTGCGCGGCATGGTCGCCGAGACGCTGACCGACGAGGGCTACGTCGTCGACCAGGCCCCGGACGGCCAGCGCGGGCTGCATCTGGGCCTCACCCGGCCGTACGACGTGATGGTCATCGACCGGCTCCTGCCCGCCCTCGACGGGCTCGACCTGGTGCTGCGGCTGCGCTCCCGGGCCGTCCCCGCCCGGGCGCTGCTGCTCACCGCCCTCGGCACGGTCGGCGACCGGATCGCCGGCCTCGACGCGGGCGCCGACGACTATCTGGTCAAGCCCTTCGACCTCGACGAGCTCAGCGCCCGCATCCGTGCCCTGTGCCGCCGCACCTCCGACGCCACCGAGGCGCTGCGGCTCGGGACGGGCCTGCTCGACCTGTCCGCCCGCGACGCCGTCCTGCCCGACGGCACCCGGATCGCGCTGTCGGCCCGCGAGTTCGAGCTGCTGCACGTCCTCGCCGCCCGCCCGCACACCGTCCACTCCCGATCCGAGCTGCGCGCCCGGGTCTTCGACGAGGCGGCCGCGGCGTCGCTCGTCGACACCTACGTCTACTACCTGCGCCGCAAGCTCGGCCGCTCGGTGATCCGCACCGTGCACGGGCTCGGCTACCGCCTGGGAACGCTGTGACCTCCTCGTTCGAACAGTCCGTCCTGCGCCGGGCCCGGCTGCGGGTCACCCTGTGGGTCGGCGGCATGATCGGCGCGCTGCTCGCGCTCGGCGGCGGCATCTCCTACACCGCGCTCCTGCACAGCCAGCAGGAGCAGATCGCGCGCGAGCTCAGCTACGGCGCGGCCTACGGCACCATCGCCGGGCCGCCCGGCTGCAGCTGGATCATCCTGTACGAGGCGGGCACGGTCGACGCCGGCCGCAACACCCCGCCACCCGGCCTTCCGCTGCGATCCGCGCTCGACGAGGTGGCCCGCACCGGCGCGGTCCGCACCGACGAGCTGACCCGCAACGGCACCACCTATTACGTACGCACCCAGCCGCGCGGCACCGCCGTCGTCCAGGCCGTGTTCGACGCCCGCTTCCAGCTCGCCGACCGCCGCCACCTGCTCGCCGCGTTCCTCCTCGCCGCCCTCGCCGGCTTCCTGGCCGCCGTCCTCACCGGCATCCTCGTCGGCCGCCGCGCCGTCGCCCCGCTCGCCGAGGCCCTGGGCCGCCAGCGCCGCTTCGTCGCCGACGCCAGCCACGAACTGCGCACCCCCATCGCCCAGGTCCACACCCGCGCCCAGATCCTCGCCCGCCGCGCCCGCAACGAAGCCGACCGGCGCGACTACGACCGCCTGATCGCCACCACCCGCCGCCTCGGCGAGATCGTCGACGAACTGCTCCTCTCCGCCCGCCTCGCCGCCACCCCCCGCGACACCCACCCCACGGAACCGGTCGACCTCGCCCGCCTCACCGCCGAAGCCGTGGCCGGCGAGACCGACCGCGCCGCGGAGAAGGGTGTCGACGTGCACCTGACCGCGCCCGGGGCGCCGGTCCTCGTCCCCGGCATCGCCTCGGCCCTGCGCCGCGTCGTCAGCGAACTCCTCGCCAACGCCCTCACCCACACCCCCGCCGGCGGCAGAATCGACGTCACCCTCCACCCCTCCCGCCGCGGCGCCGACCTCATGGTCACCGACACGGGCGCCGGCTTCGACCCGGCCGACGCCGAACGCCTCTTCGACCGCTTCCACCGCGGGGCCGGGGCCGGCGACCGCCGCTTCGGCCTGGGCTTGGCCCTGCTCCGCGAGGTCGTCACCAGCCACGGCGGCACCATCGCCGCCGAATGCCGCCCCGGCGCGGGCGCCACCTTCACGGTCCGCCTCCCCACCACCACGGCCCCCGTCCCGCCGCCGGCCCCCGTCCCCGCGGTCCGCCCGCCCGACGCCCCCGCCCCTGTGGCCCGCCCCGCCTGACGCCCCATCCCTGTGGCCCGCCCGCCTGACGCCCCGCCCCTGAG
>NZ_JAUQWH010000281.1 GCF_030757795.1 Actinoplanes oryzae | reverse complement strand
GTTGACCGCGGCGGCGGCGGACAAGGCGGGGCTGAACATCCGGGTCGTGGACTACGACCTGGGCGCGGTGTCCGGCTCGGTGTTGCACGCCGAGGGTTATCAGGGTCAGGCCCGGATGGTGGTCGATGAGGACCGCAAGGTGATCGTCGGGTTCACCCTGGTCGGGCTGGATGTGGCCGAGCTGATTCATGCCGCGACCATCGCGGTGGCCGGTGAGGTGCCCATCGATCGGCTCTGGCACGCGGTGCCGGCGTTCCCGACGGTCAGCGAGGTGTGGCTGCGCCTGCTGGAGACCTACGGCCGCTGAGCTCGCGAGAGCAGGAACAGGGAGGACCCATGACCGTCGTCGACGACACGGCCGGCCCCGGCGCCGCGCCGATGACCCGGACCCAGATCCGGGAAGCGCTGACCGGCCTTTACCTCGGCATCTTCGTCGCGATCCTGTCGTCGACGATCGTCACCAACGCTCTGCCCACCATCGTGGCCGACCTGCACGCGGGGCAGAGCGTCTACACCTGGGTCATCATCGCGACCCTGCTGACCATGACGGTGTCCGCCCCGGTCTGGGGCAAACTGGCCGACCTGATCAGCAAGAAGCTGCTCATCCAGCTCGGTCTGATCATCTTCACCGCCGGGTCGGTGCTGTCCGGTCTCGCGACCGACGCGGGTCTGCTCATCGCGGCCCGCGCGGTGCAGGGCATCGGCGCCGGCGGCCTCCTCGCGCTGATCCAGGTGATCATCGCGACGATGATCCCGCCGCGGGAGCTCGGCCGCTACTCCGGTTATTTCGGCGCGGTGCTCGCGGTCGGGACCAGCGCCGGGCCGCTGATCGGCGGCTTCATCGTCGACACCGACTGGCTCGGCTGGCGCTGGTGCTTCTTCGTCGGGGTGCCGTTCGCCATCGCGGCGCTGATCGTGCTGCAGCGCACCCTGAAACTGCCCGTGGTCAAGCGGCCCGTCCGCGTCGACTGGGCCGGGACGTCACTGCTGACGGTGGCCGCCTCGCTGCTGCTGATCTGGGTGACGTTCGCCGGCGACAAGTACGCCTGGCTCTCCTGGCAGACCGCGGCCCTGGTCGGCGGCACCGTCCTGCTGGCCGTCGCATTCGTGCTCGTCGAGCGGCGGGCCAAGGACCCGGTGCTGCCGTTGTGGCTGTTCCGCTCCCGCACCATCAACCTGGCCATCGTGGCCAGCCTCGTCATCGGCATCGCGCTGTACGCCGGGTCGACGTTCCTGAGCCAGTTCTTCCAGCTCGCCGAGGGCAAGTCGGCCGCACAGGCCGGCGTTCTCGCGCTGCCGCTGATCCTGAGCCTGGCCGTGGCCTCCACGATCGGGGGCCGGATCATCAGCGCCACCGGCCGCTGGAAGCCGATCCTGGTCGCGGGCTCGCTGCTGGTCGGCGTCGGCCTCGCGGTGCTGGGCCTGACCCGCGACGACACCGCGTACTGGCAACTGGCGATCGGCATGGCCCTGCTCGGCTTCGGGCTGGGCACCACCTTGCAGAACCTGGTCCTGGCCGTGCAGAACCAGGTGAGCCCGCGCGAGCTCGGTGCGGCCAGCTCCTCGGTCGCGTTCTTCCGCTCACTGGGCGGCACGATCGGCGTCTCGGCCCTGGGAGCGGTCCTGGCCTCGCAGGTCAGCCGGTACACCTCCGACGGCCTGACCCAGCTGGGCATCCCCGCCACCGGGGGCGGTTCGTCGGTCTCCCGCCCGGCCGACCTGCCGGCACCGATCAGGGCCGTGGTCGAGGGCGCTTTCGGGCACGCCGCCGGCAACCTCTTCCTGTACGCGGCACCGCTCGCCCTGGTCGCGCTGGTGTGCGTGGTGTTCATCCGCGAAGTTCCGCTGCGGACCTCGAACGCGGTACGCGATGATCACTGACACCGACGCCATCGCGGACCTGGAGCACGAGATAGCCGTCCTGGTCCGCCGGCATCGCGCCCTCCTGGCCGCGGCCGGTGCCGACGCGCCGTCCGGGCTCACGCCGGCGGAGTACGGTCTGCTGCTCCGGCTCGACCGGCACGGCCCGCACCGGACGACGGAGCTCGCCGAGTACGCCGCTGTAGTGCTGAGCACGATGTCGCGCCAGCTGCAGGCGCTGGAGTCCCACGGCCTGATCGAGCGGCTGCCGTCGCCGGAGGACGGCCGGGCTCACGTCGTGGCTCTCACCGACGAGGGCCGTCACCGTGTCGCGCGGGCGCGGGCCGAGCGCGGCCGGCGCCTGCGTGACCGGCTCGGCGCCTGGGCGGACGTGGACATCCGCACCCTGACCGGGCTCCTCGCCAAGTTCAACAGCTCCACTGATCGGGGCGACAACCGTCGCTCCCCACTTGAAGCTAAGTAAATAGAACGTTCCGTCTTGACAGGCCTCCATGCGGACGGCATCCTGCTAAGGACAGAACGTTCGATCTTCTTGTTGCCATGAAGGGTCTCCCGTGAGCACTGTTGCTGTATCCCCCGGCCTCTCGCAGACCGCGTCCGCGCTGCGGCGGCTGTACTTCATCCGGTTCGCCTTCGCCATCGTCTGGGCCGGCGTGACCATCGCCACCGCCAAGGATGTCAACGCCCTGTCGGTGACGCTGTTCGTGCTCTACCCGCTGTTCGACGTGGGTGCCGCCATCTACGACATGCGCTCGTCGAAGTCGACCGGCTCGCCGGCGTTGCTGTACGTGAACATGGTTGTCAGCCTGCTCGCGGCCATCGGCCTGGGCGCCGGCGCGGCCTCGGGCATCCCGGCGATGCTGCGGGTGTGGGGCGCGTGGGCGGTCGTGGCCGGCGCGATCCAGCTCGCTGTCGGCATCCGCCGCCGGGCCATGGGCGGTCAGTGGCCGATGATCATCAGTGGCGCCATCTCGGTGCTGGCCGGCGGGAACTTCATCGCCAGCGCCGGCGCCGACGACCCGATGCTGAACCAGGCCGCCGCCTACGCCATCCCCGGTGCCATCTTCTTCCTCATCGCCGCGATCCGGCTCGGCCGCACCGCCAAGGCCAACTGACCGGGAGACGGCTCGGTGAAGGACTTCGAAGCCTCTGCACGCCGGCGACCGCCCACCCACCGCCGGCCCCCGGGCGTCACTTCCGCACCGACCGGTGAAAGCCCCCGCTGATTCGGCGGGGGCTTTCGCTGTGCGCTGATGCGGAGGTGCCTCAGCCGCGTACGCCGGCCTGCACTTCGACCTCCTGGACCAGGTTGCGCAGCGACTTGGCGAACACACCCTTCCCCACGGTGCCGACCAGCAGGCCGGCCAGGCGCCCCCCGAAGTTCTTGCCCTCGCGGACGATGGTCGCGTCCAGGCGGGTCGTGCCGTCACTTTGCGGGGTGAGCTCGTAGACGTGCGACGAGGCGCCGCCCCAGAGGTTGGAGTCGGTCGTGGTCATCGTGATCCGGCGCGGGTTCGACCAGTCGTAGTGCAGCCGCTCCCAGCCCCCCTTGTTGCCCTCGGTGACGTCGGCCGAGGTGGCTCCGATCGCATGCACCTGGAGGAATTCGTCCGAGGTGTTGTCGAACATTTTCGAGCGCCCCGGCCCGAAATGGGTGATCGCCGCGGCAAATTGCTCCGGCGTGACAAGTGTCGTCTGGGTGATGCGAATGGTCGGCATTTCCGCGCTCCTGATTCACGTGTTCCGAGGTGCCTCGATGAGGGCACAAATCCATTCTGCTACGGCCCGCGGGAAATGGCTAACGGCCCGTGCGGACGGCACAATGGCGTGAACGGAAAGGGTCCGGTGAACGTCGTCGGACAATGCGCCTCCGGTGGCCGGTTCCGCGGCTCTTATCAAGGCGCCGCGCGTCAGGGACCACCGATTGACGACGCGATTCGGGCCGAGAATCGTACTGGGGCAATTGCGGTGATGATTCTCACGGCGGCATGGGGCCGCAGCGCACCCGCTCCCCAGGCCCCGCCGGACCAGTCTCAGCGGGGCCCGGGTGCCGGGGCGGTCAGGCCTCACATATCGGTTGCACCGCGCCCCGCAGGGCCCGCTCGTGCAGGGAATCGAGGTGGTAGCGGGTGCCGGCCGTGGCCTCGGCGCCGAGCAGGGAGACGAAGCACCGCAGGTTCGGGCCGCGCAGATCCGTGGTGGCAGCGAGCTGCTCGATGAAAGAGACGGTGATGCGGTCCAGTTGCGGGCGGACCTCGGTGGCCAGGTCGGGACGCTCGGTGGGGGCCAGCTCCGGGTGCTTGGTCCACAGGTCGTGGAGTCCGCGCTGGACGACCTTGCTCACCTCGATCTGCGCCCGGAAGAACTCGACCGCGTCCCCGGCGTCGACGCCTGCCTCCGCGGCCAGTGCGGCCGCCTGATCCAGCACCTGCTGCTCGCGTACGGGATCCTCGATCGGCGTGCTGGTGCCGAATTTCGCCGCCGCGACCTTGTCGGCGAGCAGGATCCGCTCGGCCGACAACCCGACGAGTGAGGTCAGGCCGGTCCTTGCCGGTGCGGGGTGCCGCGGTGCCGCTTGGGCGGGCGTGGCCGTGGTGGCCAGCAGCCCGGCCGCCGCCGCGGAGGCCGCCGTGCGGCGCCATCGTCGGAGCGAATGGCTCTTGTTCTGCGAATCGATCACTTGTCATGCGACGAACGCCGCAGGCCCGGCGTTCACTTCGATCCTGTCTCGTCCCGGGCACTCGCCCTGGGACACTTGTCAGGACGGAGGCCGGCCGGCGACGACCACGCCGTTCTCGTAGCCGAAGACGACGGCGTGGACGCGGTCGCGCAGCTTGAGCTTGTTGAGCACCCGGCGTACGTGGGTCTTGGCGGTCTGCTCGGAGATGAACAGGAAGGAAGCGATCTCGGCGTTGGAGCGGCCGGTGACCAGCAGCCGTAGCACCTCCCGTTCCCGGGAGGTCAGCACGTCCAGGACGCCCGGTGCGGCGGGGTCCGGACGGTTGCCGCTCGTGATCAGGCTCGTGATGAGCCGCTTGGCGATGCTCGGCGACAGTGGCGCCTCGTGGCCGGCCACCGCGTGAACGGCCCGGACCAGCTCGTCCGGCTCGCAGTCCTTCACCAGCAGGCCGCTCGCTCCGGCGTGCAGCGTCGCGTACAGCAGGTCGTCGCAGTCGAAGGACGCCAGGACCAGCACGCGCGGTGCCTGCTCGCCGGGGTGTTCGCGGCAGACCAGCTCGCGGATCGAGTCAAGCGTCGGGGCCGCCGGCGTCTGAGCGTCCACGAGTACGACGTCCGGGCGCAGAGTCCGGCTCTGCTCGATCACCTCGGGGCCGCTCTCCGGGGCCTCACCCACCACATCCAGGCCGGCCTCGTGGTCGAGGATCGTGCGGATGCCGGTGCGGACGAGGGGCTGGTCTCCGGCGACGAGGATGCGGATCATGCGCTCACTTTAGCAGAACGAACGTTCTTTCCTTCAAGATCGTGACGATCGGGACGCTGCCGGTGCCGGGGGAGTGGGCTGCTCGAGGCGTTCCCGCTGGTGCGGGAAGACGAACCGGCGGAACGCCCAGAGGCGGAAGCACAGGGCGATCAGCGTGCCGAGGATAATGCCGCTGAGGAAGTCGGCCGCCTCCTGGACCGGCCGGCTGACCTCCGGGGATCGCAGCATCAGCACGTAGCGGGAGACGCCGAGCGGAACAAGGGTCAGTGCGATGCCGGCGGCGCTGATGGTGAAGAACAATGCCGCTTCATGATGAGGCGCGCGGCCGCCGCGATGACGGAACGACCACTCGCGGTTCAGGACGTACGACAACATCGTGCTCAGAATGTTGGCGATCGCGAGGGCCGTGACCGGTTTCTCGTGCAGCACGGTCAGTTTGAGGGTGTAGTTGACGCAGGCCGTCGCGAGAAAGCAGACGGCGCCGACCGTCAGGAACTTCGCCGTTTCGTGGTGCCTGCGCCATGTGCGGGAGAGCCAGGCGTTCACCGGGCCGCCGGGCCGAGGTGGTCATGCTCGGCGGAGATGTCCAGCAGCCTGTCCACCCCGTGCAGGAACGTCTCACTGACCAGGGCCGGATCGAACAGGCAGCCGGCGGCCATGGCGCCGTCGCGGATCATGACGAAGTGCCGGGCGGCCTGTTCCACCCCCGTCTCCCGGATCTGGGCCAGCAGGGCCGTAATGGTTTCCAGGAACCATTGCCGGTGGGCCAGTGTGGCCTGGTGCACCGGCGAGGCGGGGTCGGGATACTCGGCCACGGCGTTCAGGAAGGCGCAGCCCCGGAAGCCGGGAGACTGGATGCCGGCGGCGATCGACCGGCTGAGGGCCCGGATGGTCTCGTCGGCCGACAGCCCGGCGGCCACGGCTTGTTCGGTCCGTCTGCGGAACGAACGATCGGTCTGCTCAAGGTAAGCCAGAACGAGGTCCTCCTTGCCGGGGAAGTGCCGGTACAGCGTCGCCCGCGTCACCTGGGCCTCGGCGACGATGCGGTCGACGCCGACCTTGTGGATACCCTCTGAATAGA
>NZ_JAUQWH010000280.1 GCF_030757795.1 Actinoplanes oryzae | reverse complement strand
GAAAGCCACATTGCCGGTCGCGACGGCGAACTCGATCGGGAACGGGCCGACATCCTCGGTCATCGTCAGCGGATACGTGTTGTGGAAGAAGCGCCGCTGGTAGAGCTCGGCCGGCGGGAAGTAGAACGAGAACCGGGCCGCCGTCCCCTCGAACCCGCCGTGAACGTACCGGTGTGGCACGGGTTCCGTGCGTTCCTCACTGACGTCGATATACGGCTTTTCGTATTCAGCCATCTCGGGCCCCTCATCTCGATATACAGGTTGTATGGTACTTTTACACTTTGTATAGTGAAGTGCAAGGTGCGGAGGGGCCAGAGAAGGCCGCGGGCATGATCGGAGATATTGGGGGGATGACCGAGAAACCTCGTGCCAGCCTGCGCGAAGAGCAACGGAAGCTGACTCGCAATCGGCTGCTTGACGCCGCGGTCGGTGTGCTCTCCGAGAAATCCATCATCGACACGACGATGGAGGACATCGCCCGGGCGGCCGGCGTCACCCGAGTGACGGTCTACGCCCACTTCCCCGGCAAGGCGGAGATCGTCGACGCGCTGGCCGAACGCGTCTACGGCGTGCTGGGGACCGCTTTCGCCGACCTGGCCGCGCTGCCCCGCTGGAACCGGACGACGGTCCGGGCCTGGCTGGACACGGCCGCCAACCGATGGTCGGACGTGGCGCCGATCCTGCGCGTTGTCCGACCGCTCTCCTCGGCCGTGAACCGTAACTCCACCGACGCGCGGGACCAGTTCGTCAGCGCGCAGCAGAGCTACACCGTCGCGCTGCTGGAGAACCAGGCACGCTGGCGGCAGGTGGCACCCGCCGAGGCGGCTCAGCGTGCCCGGATGGCTGTCCTGCAGACAGAGGCTTTCCTGTCGGCCTGGCTGATCGCCGGCGTGCCGATGGACGAGGACGACCCCCTCATCCTGCTCACCGACTCCCTGTGCCACCTGCTCGGACCGGCCTGCGAACGCGACGAGTCAGACCCGGACTCTAGAAAGGGCAAAGATGGATACAGCTAGTGGCTCCGGCCGCTTCATCGGCCGCACGGTGATCGTGACCGGTGCGGGTTCGGGCATCGGACGCGCCACCGCGGTCCGGATCGCCGCCGAGGGCGGCCACGTGGTCGCGGTCGATCTGGACCGCACCCGCCTGGAGACGTTGCTCGACGATTGCGGCCCGGCGAAGGTCACGGCAGTGCCCGCCGACATCACCGACCCCGCGTCGGTCTCCGCGATCGTCGCGGCGGCCGGCCGGCCGGTGGACGGGCTGGCCAATGTCGCCGGGATCATGGATGGCTTCGTGCCGCCATCGGAGGTGGACGACGATCTCTGGGACCGAGTCCTGGCCGTCAACCTCACGGCCACCATGCGACTGACCCGGGAAGTGCTGCCCGCCATGATCGAGGCCGGGCGCGGATCGATCGTGAATGTGGCCTCCGAGGCGGCCCTCCGCCCGTCAGCGGCCGCCGCCTACACCGCTTCCAAACACGCCGTCGTCGGGTACACCCGTAGCGTCGCCTTCTTCCACGGACCGCAGGGGATCCGTGCCAACGTGGTCGCGCCGGGCGCGGGGCGCCGGAGTCACTCGCCGCTTGCGTCGTCATCGTCGGCCGCCCTCTTCGCCGCACCCACGGTCAGGCAGGCGGCTGCCACTCGTCCTGCGGCCGTGCACTGGTGCGAATCAGCCGGCCCAGGATCGGCAGGGCGACGTGCATGGCCAACTCCAGCGCGGCTGCATCCTCATCGGACAGCGTTGCCAGCAGCTTGCCGAGCCGTTGCTGGTGCGCCGCGCGCCGCTGATCGAGCACCGCCCGGCCATTCGGAGTGATTGCCACCAGCGTCGCCCGGCCGTCCCCGGGGTCCGGCACCCGTTCGACCCAGCCTTGTTTGGCCAGCCGTTGCACGAGTTCGGTCATGGCAGGCTGGCTCACTCCAGCACCGGCGGCCAGCGTTGTGACGCGGGCCGGACCTTCCTGCTCCAGCCGAACCAGATTCGACATCGTGGTGAGGCCGGGGCCGTCACGATCGCTCAGGTGCCGCCCCAGCAGCGCCGTCGCCTGATGTAACCCGTCGTCGACGATCTGCCGGTAGCCCTCACGGACGACACGATTCACACTGACATGTGTATCGCTTACCTATCCAGAACGCAAGATAAGGCGATCACATCAGTCGGGTTTACATAAGCATCCGATGCAGCAGAGGATTTGCCCTTACATCTTGTAAAGACAACATATGATGTGTACGGTCGGCCCATGAGCGGCCCGGGAGCGACCAGTGTCGATCCGCCGGGCAGCCTGCGGGCGAGACAGAAGCAGCTGACCCGCGACCGGCTGCTCGACGCGGCGGTTACCGTCTTCGCGGACAAGTCGTTCGTGGACGCGACGATGGACGACATCGCCCGGGCGGCCGGCGTCGCCCGGGTCACCGTCTACGCCCACTTCCCCGGCAAGAACGACATCATCCAGGCCCTCGCCACCCAGGTGTACGAGGCCATGGGTGAGGTCTTCGCCGCCCTCGGCGCTCTACCCGGCTGGAGCGCCGCCGGCATCCGCTCCTGGCTCGAGGAGACCGCACGGGCCTGGCAGCCCATCGCCCGTACCCTGCGCGTCATCCATGTCGAGGGCGCGGTGGCCCTGTCCAAGACCGACCGCGCCGCGGCCGCCGCCCGCGATCGCTACGTCGAGGAGCACGAGCGCTACGCGGCGATGCTCACCGCCGTTCGCGGCCGGTGGCGCGGGAGGACGGCGGCCGAGTCCCGTCAACGAGCACTGATGGCAGTCCTGCAAACCGAGTCGTTTCTCACCGCCTGGCTCGCCGCCGGCGTAGCCATGCCCGCGGACGATCCGCTCGATCTGCTCACCAGCTCGGTGTGCCACCTGCTCGGGGTGGCGGCCGAGAACACCACATGGGAGGTTTGATGACCGACACCCAGATCCCCGCGTACGACATCGCCCGTGATGCCCGATGTCCGCTGGACCCGGCTCCGGCCATGCGTGCCCGCCAGCAGGAAGGTCCCGTGACCCGGGTACGGCTGTGGGATGGCAGTACCCCCTGGCTGGTCACCGGCCACGCCGCCCATCGCCAGGTCCTCGGCCACCCGGCCGTGAGCGCCGACCCGGCCCGGGGCACCCCGGCGCTGTCGGAGGCCGAGGGGCACGCCGTGAAAGCCCAGATCGCCCGGCCGCCGGAGCCCGGATCCAACACCGGCTTCATCATGATGGACGACCCGGAACACAACCGCCTGCGCCGCATGGTCACCTCCGCGTTCACCATCAAGCGGATGACCGCCCTGCGCCCGGCGGTTCAGAAGATCGCCGATGACCTCGTCGACGACCTGCTCGCCGGGCCGAACCCCACCGACTTCGTCGAGGCGTATGCGCTGCCGCTGCCGTCGCTGGCCATCTCCGCGCTGCTCGGCGTCCCGTACGATGATCATGAATTTTTCCAGAGCAACAGCAAGCTGCTGATCAACCGTGACACCAGCGCCGAAGACCGCGGCGCGGCCCACGGCCGGCTCGCCGACTACCTGGACGGGCTGATCGGGGAAAAGATCAAGAATCCGGACGAGGCCCTGCTCTCCGGGCTCGTCGAGCGGATCGGGAACGGCGAACTGACCCGCAAGGGTGCGGCCAACATGGCCGTGCTGATGCTCTTCGCCGGGCACGAGACCACCGCCAACATGGTCGCTCTGGGCACCCTCGCCCTGTTGGAGCACCCCGAGCAGGCCGCCCGGCTGCGCGATACCGACGACCCCAAGCTGATCGCCGCGGCGGCCGAGGAACTGCTGCGCTTCCTCACCATCACCCACGGCGGGCTGCGCCGGGTGGCGCTGGAGGACATCGAGGTCGCCGGGCAGACCATCCGGGCCGGCGAGCCGATCATCGTGGTCAACGAGACCGCCAACCGCGATCCCGAGGCGTTCCCCGACCCCGACCGTCTCGACCTGACCCGCGACGCCCGCCAGCAGGCCTCCTTCGGCTACGGCATCCACCAGTGCCTCGGCCAGCCCCTCGCCCGCCTGGAGCTGCAGATCGCGTACCAGACCATCCTGCGCCGCGTGCCCACCCTGCGGCTGGCCGCGACGCTGGACGAGATCCCGTTCAAGCACGACGGCTTCGTCTACGGCGCCTACTCGTTGCCCGTGGCCTGGTGAGAGGAGAAGCCGCCATGATGTACCGCTCCGAGTTCTCCATCGGCGGCGAGTGGGCGAAGCCCACGTCGGCCGGTGTCCACCAGGTTGTCTCACCGTCCAGCGAGGAAGTCGTCGGCGAGGTCCCCGAGGCCACCAACGCCGACATGGACCGCGCTGTGGCCGCCGCCCGCCAGGCTTTCGACGAGGGTCCCTGGCCACGGATGTCACCGGCCGAGCGCGCCGACATCCTCGCCCGGGCCGCCGAACTGCTGCGCCAACGCACCCCCGACGTGGCCGCGGTGCTCGTCGACGAGATGGGCATCGCGATCAGCCAGGCACCCCAGCAGATGTCGCTGGTGGCACCGGTCTTCGACTACTACGCCGACCTCGCCCGCGGCTACGAGTTCGAGCGGCCGGTCCTGCACGCTGGCCTTGGCGCGCTGGTCACCGGCGTACCCGTGGGGGTCGTCGCCGCGATCGTGCCGTGGAACGCTCCGGTCACCCTGGCCACCTGGAAGGTCGCGCCCGCCCTTGCCGCGGGCTGCACCGTGGTGCTCAAGCCGCCGCTGGAGTCCCCGCTGAGCAACTACATCCTCGCCGAGGCCCTGCACGAGGCGGGCGTACCGGCCGGGGTCTTCAACCTCGTACCCGGCGGCCGGGACGTCGGCGAACACCTGGTCACCCACCCGGGCACCGACAAGGTCGCCTTCACCGGTTCCACCGCCGCCGGCAAGCGCATCATGAGCCTGTGCGGCGAGCAGATCAAGCGGGTCTCGCTGGAACTGGGCGGTAAGTCGGCCGCGCTGATCCTCGACGACGCCGACGTTGCCACCACGGTCACCGCGTTGGTCCACCAAGGCATGCACAACTCCGGGCAGGTCTGCGGCATGCAGAGCCGCCTGCTGATCCCCCGCCCGCGCTACGCCGAGGCCCTCGACGCCGCCGCCGCGGCAATCGCGGCTGTGCCCGTCGGCGACCCGCACGAGACGACGACGGTGGTTGGCCCGCTGGTCGCCGAGCGCCAGCGAGACCGGGTCGAGGGCTACCTGCGCCTCGCCACCGAGGAAGGCGCCCGCATCGTCGCCGGCGGCAGCCGCCCCGCCCACCTCAGCAAAGGCTGGTATGTCGAACCGACCGTCGTCGGCGACGCCACCAACCAGATGCGGGTGGTCCGGGAGGAGATCTTCGGGCCGGTCGTCTGCCTGGTCCCCTACGACGGCGACGACGAGGGCGTAACCATCGCCAACGACAGCCCCTACGGCCTGGCCGGCAGCGTCTTCACCGCCGACGACGCCCGCGGGCTGGCCGTCGCCCGGCGCCTGCGCACCGGCTCGGTGACCGTCAACCGCAACTTCCCGCCGATGCCGCTGACCCCGTTCGGCGGCTTCCGCGAGTCCGGCATCGGCCGCGAACTCGGCGTCGAGGGCCTGCAGGGTTACCTCGAAACCCGCACCATCAGCGTACCGGCGTCGCTCGCCGGGGGTGCGCGATGAGGGCCGCGGTCGCGTACGAGCCCGGCACTCCCCTGGTCCTTGAGGACGTGCCGGTGCCGAAGATCGGCCCGCGCGACGTGCTGGTCCGCGTCGCCGCCAGCGGCATCTGCCACACCGACGTCACCGCCATGCGCAACACCGGCCGCACCGACCCGCTCGTGCCCGGCCACGAAGCCTGCGGCACCGTCGAGGAGGTCGGCCCGGAGGTCCGCCGAGTCAAGCCCGGCGACCGGGTGCTCGCCTCGGTCACCCCAGCCTGCGGCACCTGCTGGTGGTGCACCAACGCCATGTCCAACCACTGCGAACGCGGCCCCCTGCGGTTCCGGCCCCGCCTCGATCTGAGCGACGGGCGTCAGGCGGTGGCCCTGTGCGGCTGCGGCTCGTTCGCCGAGGCCATGGTCGTCGACGAGTCGACCGTGGTCGCGGTCGAGACGAGCCTGCCCGACGAGCAGCTGGCGCTGCTCGGCTGCGGCGTGATGACCGGCTTGGGCGCAGCCCTGCACACCGCCGGCGTACGCCCGGGAGACAGCGTGGCCGTCATCGGTTGCGGCGGGGTCGGACAAGCCGTGATCCAGGGCGCCCGCATCGCCGGCGCGTCCACCATCATCGCAATCGACCTCAGCGCCGGGCGCCGCGACGGCAGCCTCGCGGTCGGCGCCACCCACGCCCTCGACCCCGGCGACGGCGACCCGGTCGCCCAGGTCAAGGACCTGACCGGCGGCCGCGGCGCCGACCACGCCTTCGAGGTCGTCGGCGTGCCCGCGCTGATGCTCCAGGCGTTCCACATGACCCGGCCCGAGGGCACGGTGTCGCTGATCGGCATGCCGCACGCCATGGACGCGGTCCTGCCCCTGCCCGCGATGCAACTGCTCGGCTCCGGCCGGCGTATC